>PUON01000085.1 GCA_003552125.1 Dehalococcoidia bacterium
ACTTCATACACCTGCGAGCCTCTCATCTCGTCGGCGATGACCAGAGGTCCGGATACTCTCCAGATCTTACCCATGTCTGTAACCTCCTAAGACCGCTCCGCTCGGTTATGGCGACCGGATTGTCGGCTATAACTCTATGTCGAAACCCAGATACTCTCGACTGAATTGCTTGTAGTATGCAACAACGTCCGGGTGCTTTGTGCCCCGTTTGGATGGTACTTCTACGATAACAGGCAGGACACTCTTGCTCTGGCGATATGCTGAGACAGCATCACTTGCCATCTCCGCGAACTCTTCCAGAATGACGACGACCCCAATCTCGGGGTCGGACATATACTCCTTCAGTGCCTTGCGGATGCTCTCGTCAGCGTGGCGTTCCTCCTGTATGACGTGCGTCTTGCGCAGTCCCGCCAGCCGTAGGGTGCTGACCAGTTCCAGGTCGCCTATTACGGCGATCTCCATGTTTCTGATTGAACTCGTGCTCATAGCAACAGGTACCTCTTAACCTCATCGACGGCCACACCATCGTAGATGGCCTTGAGCAGGAGTCGAAGATTTCTCATCTCGATCTCCTTGTGGACGAGGTACCAGGCCATCACGAGGGGTGAAAGTGCTTGTGGCGACAGAAGGTCACGAAGTGTCGCGTGCTTGTGCCTCTCTATCACCTCGTCGATTACGGTGACTGACTTCGATTTGTCATATGCGCTCGCGATCTCGTTGGCGATATCGCGATACTGCGGGAAATCGATCCGACGTGGCACATCGGGGAGCTTGTAGGGCAGCACGTCGCGAAGTATCCTTTCGTCGATAATGTAGCCGCCAGAGATGAGGTAATCCCCGGCAGCCGGTCCGACACCCTCGATAACCGCTCTGCACGCTATCCCGAGGTTGACGAGATCGATGACGAGGCCGTACGCCTTCATAAGCGTACCACCGTCTTTGACGCTTCGTGCCGTCTTCATGAGGTTGTGGTAGTACTCGCTCTCGAGGCTGGATTCAACCGCGATCTTGGCCTTGGGTCCTCCCGAAGGGTCGTAAGCCTTCACTATCGGTGTGAATTCGGCTAGCCTCGCACGGGTAACGATATCGGCCACATCCTGCAGCGCTTCCGCCGTTGCCAACTCCTCAAGCATGCCCTCGTTGTGGAGAATGCCGATTGGTATGAGTGGAGTCCTCTCACCTGTCACGATACCCTGAAGGGTCGCCTTCACATTCGCGACGTCATACTTGACCACGAACGCACGGGATACCTTCAGCATATCGCCGGGAATCGACTTGAACGCCTCCATATGGGCAATGCGTCCGGCGAAGTACTCCCAGAGTGAGCGGTCAACATCGTCGAAGCCCTTCGCACTGACACCTTCGAGAAAGGCTCCAACATCAGTCTCGCGGATGACGCCAATCGCGTCCTGCAGGTTGGTGACGCGTGACAGACGGTCGATATGGCTTCCGCCCACGGACTTCGGCTCCTCAGCTTTGAGGTAGGCCGACATATACGCGTATTTTGGGTCGAGCACCATGTGCGCTCCTTACCTGAGTATCGTCAGAACAGCTTCTTGCTGATCTCGGGTAGCATTCTTGGCAGCAGCATCTCCAAACGGGTCGTGTACGTGTTGTCAACACTCAGGGTCTGGTCTTCGTTATCGACGAGAACTCCCCCCTCGCAGTCACAGGTCTTCACTTCTGAGACGATTGTCGACAGTTTCTTGTCTGCCTTCACTATCTCCCTGGCCATCTCGAGGTCATTCTTTGCCACGGCAACAGTGACCTTTTCACTCTCTCCAAGTCCGCTGATTGCGTCAGTGATAAGGTAGGCCAGGGATTCACGCCTGGTAGACGCCTTCTTCAGGTCAGTCCGGGCCTTCTGAACGATGTCCTCGAGAACCGCAGCCTTTGCATTGGCCACCTTCTGTCGGGCCTGCATTGCATTCTGAGCGGTGATGCGCGCACCCTCCTCCTGTGCTGCAGTGAGGAGTCGCCGCTTCTCCGCCTCCAGCCTTGCATCCTGCTGGGCTTTGGCCTTCTCGAGTTCCTTCTTGGCCTCTTCTTCTGCCTCGGTGACGATGGTCTGGGCTTCCTCCCTAACCTTGTCAACTACGGCTTCGCTGATGTTCTGCATTTGCTCAGCTCCTCGATGAATGACACCTTCCTAGAACAGTCCCAGCATGCTTAGAGCCATAATGGTAAACACCAGCCCCAGCACGCCCAGAAGCTCTACGAAAACTGCAAGCATCATGGAATTAGTCAGGATGGCGCCCTTGGTCTTCGGAAGGAGGGAGATGCCCGAGGCGCAGACCGATCCCTGATACGCCGCTGACACCAACTCAGCTGCAGCAGCGATGAGTCCGCACGCCAGTACGGCGAACCCGGCGCCGGCAGGGTTGGCCATCGCGGAAAGGTTAGGAATAACACTGGTCAGGATCAGGATCAGGATAATGAGTCCGTAGAACGTCTGCGTCATGGGAAGCGAGACAAGGACGATGACGTTCCGGAGTTGACCGGGTTCCTCTGCCAGCGTCGCCGCTCCATTCGCTCCAGCGCGGCCAAGTCCGATCGATGATCCCGCCAGACCACCGGCCAGGGCGAGTGCCCCACCCAGCACCGCGAGGGATTCAGGACTGATCAACATCGTACACCTCCGAATCTGGTTTCATAATCATGCGTCTACATTAACCCCAGCATGCTGAGGGCCATAATGCTGAATACGAGGCCGAGTACTGCGAGAAGTTCGACGAACACGGCCAGCATTATTGCATTGGTAAGGACCTTTCCACCGGTCTTGGGAAGCCCGGCGATACCGGAAGCACATACCGATCCCTGGTAAGCACCAGAGACGCCAAACGCAAGTGCCGCCATGATGCCGATGGCAAATACACCGAATCCAGGGCCGGTCGCAACAGTCGTGTCCATTGCCGGAATCGAAGTAGTCAGAATGAGAATGAGGAATATGAACGCGTAGAACGCGCGGGACATTGGCAGGGCCGCAAGTATGATCACGTTACGCAGCTGCCGCGAATCCTGACCGAGCACCGCCGCACCGGCAGCGCCGGCGATGGCGATACCCATAGACGAACCGGCAAGGCCGCCTGCCAATGCGATTCCTCCACCAAGCGTTGCGAGTCCTGTTGCATCTATGAGCATTTCTCTCTCACCCCGTTCATGCCTTCGCCTTGACCTCTATGAGCGCACGCCTGCGGAGGCGCAACGGACTGTACTGCCTGCCGCCGCCTTCGTAGAACTTAAACAGGAACTCCACGAAGCAGAGGCGCAGCGAATGGACGAAACATGTGATCGAACTGAGTACCAGGTTCAGTATATGGCCAAAGAGAAGGATGAACAACATGATAATGGTGCCGAGTACAATTCTCAGAACGCCCGCAGGGATCATCTCCGCGATCAGCACTGACATCATGTTGAAGCAGTACGCCAGGAAGTAGGTAGCGAGTCCCACTCCTGCGAGTCGTGCGTATGACATCACGTCGCCTAGTATGCCTGTGATATCGAAGATCCAGAAGATGCTTCCCAGGAAGCTGCCCTTCTCGAGGATGGATGCGATGATGATGAGCACCACGCTGCCCCCCATGATGTACAGGAGAATGGAGTAGGTGCTCTCGGCCAGAGGCAGGACTTCGAATCCAATGAAGTTGAGAATCCAGGGAATACCGGCAATCTGGAGGATGAACAGTCCGAGACGTCCGATCACCAGGTGCTTCTGCTTCTCCTTGAAGCCCCGGATTAACATGAGTGCGTGTCCGATGTTTACGTGGATAAGTCCGATACCGAGCGACACCACTATAAAGGTCATGGTGTCCATGTAGACTTCCTGCACTGCAGGTGCAAGAGCGAGGTCCGGCGCGCCGAAGAAGCGTGGGAAGAAGTCCCCCAGATAAGTTCCTGTGAGCACTCCCATCACGATCGAGGCGCCTGCGCTTATATAAAGCACCAATCTGAAGAGCGCGAAGCCGTCAGTATTTGGGTCGTCTACGAGCTTCGGCAGCATGAACTTGGTCAACAGGATCAGGAAGATGCCGTAAACGGCATCGCCGAGCATGACGCCGAAGAAGAAAGCAAACGAATATGCAATGATGGGAGTTGGATCCCACTCACGGTACTTCGGCGTGCCGAAGAGATTCACCACAGTCTCGAAAGGTCGGAGCGCCTTGGCGTTACGCAGCTTGCTTGGCGGCTCTTCGTCCGGCCGGACATCGCGTGACTCAATATAGACGTAGCCAATCTGTTCCCTCAGGTCTCCGGTGACCGATTCTACACCGTTTCTGGGTACCCATCCCTCGAAGAGGGTTACATACTTGGCCTCGCAGGCCTTCTCCAGGACCTCGAGTCGCTCGTTCTCGGCGAGCAGGGCCTCCCGTAGCAGGACCAGCATCTCGAGGTTCTCATCAGTCTGTTTCTCAATGTCAGCACGGATCTTTGCCGCCTCGCTTTGCAGGCGGGCGGCCTCCTTGTCGGCGTGACCGACGAAATCCTTCAGGGGGATGCTCTCCTTCGGGGCTGCCACGAAACGTCCACCGTTATCCTCAACCCAGCTCTCTATTGCCACTTGCGATTCCGCCCTGGCGACGAAGAAGACGTAAGCGTGATCGGCACGATCCACGACTTCGTGTCTCAGGGTTAGCGGCTCAAGCTGATGTCCGACGGCCTGGAATATATCCTGTGGAACGGCGGCAAGGCGTGACAGCAGATGTGTGCCCGTGAAATCAAGATCGGCGGTGGTCAGGTCGGTGCGAGGAGCGAGTGCCGCAATCACGTCCCGCAACTCCTCAAGCGCCTCCTGTTCCTCCTGGAGCTTCTGGGCATGCTGATGCATGGCACCCAGCTTGGTGCACAGAGCGCGTGTGTCCTTGTCGACATCTGCGAGCGGTTTCGTGAGGTAGACGTCGACATCCTCCTTAATTCTGAGGACGCGATCTTCCTTAATGTACTTCAGGGCATCGTCAATGCTGGCCAGCAGTTCGCTTACCTGGCGGCGCTCCTTCTCGATGGCCTCGCGGTCGATTGGGTGTAACTCCGTGCTCTCCTCGGCATGAAGGATGCCAGCGCGTTGGAGGAGCTTGAGGGTTTGAGCAGAGCGGTCCTTCGACGTGACCACGCGCATGCGGCTCATGGGCTCGGTGGAGTTGACGATGACGCCCATTATGCCGCCTTCTCCCCTGTCACGATGGTTACGATCTGCTTGGCGTAGTCGTCCGTCTTCCCCGCGGTCTTGGACCTGATGTCCTCCGCTTCCTTCTCGGCCTTCTTCATGTCCGCGTCAGCTGTCTGCTTGGCGTCTTTGACTATCCTTTCTGCCTCCGCTTTCGCGTCGTCAAGAGGCAAGTCGGCAGAGGTCATGCTGCGGGCTTCTTCACGGGCCTTCTGGAGTATGTCGCTCGCCTTGGCCTTCGCCTCATCGAGCACTCGTGCCGCTTCAGTCTCCATCGCCTGGACGCTTCCGGTTATGTCACTGGCCATTGCACACTCCTTAACCGTACTCTAGGGACCTTGTAGCTTGTGAATAATCGTCGTCCCCGAAACAGGACATCTCCTGTCCGTGCGGAGCTCATCAGTCAGTATGGTAATACACCTCATTACGAAAAGAGGAAATCGTAGCTATTTGTGTAGTGCAGCCGTCCCAGTATAACACCGTCAATTTTGTCTGGGCAATGTTGTGTCAAGACTGCCTTGTGGCAAATCTGTTGACCTTCGTCCGGCCCAGGCGCATAATCTCGGCTGCGATGTTCGACGCGATCTCCATGGGAGAATCCATGGTCGCGTTCGAGGCTCAGAGTTCTGGACCTCTGCGTGAAGTCGACGACTTCAAGAAGTGGGTCGGCGGCGCGGCCGACAATTTCATAATCACCCTCGCACGCCTTGGTTTCAATTGCGCCTGGTTCTCTCGTGTCGGCGATGACGAATTCGGCCGATTCATCATCAGGTGGATCAGAGGCGAAGGCGTTGATGTGTCGCGCGTGAAGATCGATCCTTCGAGACCGACAGGTGTCTTCTTCGTTGAACACAGGTCGACAGAATCCAGTTTCAGGTGTTACTTCTACCGCAGCAATTCCGCCGCTGCCGCGATGACCCCGGAGGATATCGACGAAGAGTACGTCGCTCGGTCGAGAATCATCTACCCCGAGGGCATCATGACCTATTGCAGCGAGTCGGCTCGCAGAGCGGTCGAGCGTCTAGTCGATCTGGCGGTCAAACACGACAGGATCATCATCTTCGATCCCAATCTAAGACTTATTATGGCCAGTATCGAGACATCCCGGACTATCCTCGTGCCGCTGATGCAGAAAGCGACCTGCGTGCTGCCAGGAGAGGATGAGTTGCGACTGCTGATGGATTGCGAGGATACATCTGCCGCGATCCAGCGGGCGCATTCACTGGGCATCACCAATCTGGTTATCAAAGCCGGCGCAGGAGGCGCGATTCTGGCCCCGTATGGACAGGAACCGCGACATATGCCGAGCTTTGCTCTTACGAAACCCGTCAGTCCTATGGGGGCGGGCGACTGCTTCGTCGGCGGATTCACCGCAGGTCTGCTCAAGGAGCAGCCGCTCGAGACCTGCGTGCGATGGGGGAAATGCCGTCGGTGCCTTCTGCACCATGGCCTACGGACCATTCCACGCATGCCCCAGCATGGCGGAATTGGAGAAGTTCCTGGCTGGAAGAGAGGAGATATCGCGCTGAGGAGAGGCGCGTGGCACAAGTTGTGTGCTTGTCAAGGAGGTCTGTCTCAGCATGAAACCCAGTGTGTTTCGGGGAATCATCCCACCCATGATGACCGCATTCACCACAAACGGTGAAATCTATGAGCAGGGCACGAGGGAGATGGTGGACATCATCGTGCCGCATGTACAGGGCCTCTATCCTGTCGGCAGCTACGGAAGCGGCCCGATGATGTCTATCGCCGAACGTAAGCGGACGGCCGATATGATCATCGATCAGGTCAAGGGACGTGTGCCAGTAATCGTGCACGTCGGTTGTGCCGATACGAAGAATACCGTCGACCTCGCCAAGCACGCAGAGTCCATCGGTGCCGCGGCTGTCGGCGCGGTGACGCCCTACTATATGAATACGATCAGGAGTGCATCTACGTGCACTTCAAGTCATTGCTGGATGGCGTTGATATCCCGGTATTCCTCTACAATAACCCGAAGTTGTCCGGTATTACGCCGCACATCGATACCATCAAGCGACTTGTAAACGATGGCCTCGCGGGGATCAAGGACAGCACGTTTGACATCGTGAACTACTATCACACGGCCATGGCCTTGAAGCAGTTTCCGGAACTGAATCTCATCATAGGGACTGAGGCGCTGCTGGTCGCTGCCTTTGATGCCGGTGGGCAGGCTGCGGTCACCGGACTCGGCAATGTCTATCCGGAACTGGTGGCGCAACTGCACAAAGACTACCAGAGTGGCGACCGCCGGAAGGTCATGAAGACTCAGGAGACCGTGCTTCGTGTCAGGCAGATCACCAAATTCGGCTTGACAGTACCCACCTGCCACGCCATTCTGGGACTTCGCGGTGTCGATGCCGGCGTGCCGCGTCTGCCGTACACCCCCGGTGTCTCCCGAAACAGTGCAGCGGGTGAAGGCGGCACTGCAGGAGTTGGGGCTGCTGTGAAGCCGCATTCGCGATAACTATGCGCTTACTGGATCTCCACGACTGGAACATCAGCACGACTGAGGCGGGAAGACTGCAGCGCGACCTGTCGTCGCGCGTTGTGCGTACTCGCTGTCTCTGGCATGAGCCACGGTATGTCGCCGGTGTGGACATGTCGGTGAACCGCATCGGTGGCACGGCACGCGCTGCAGTCGTCATTGTCTCGTATCCCGCGCTGGAACCTGTTGAAGTGCAGGTTGCCGAGGGCGTTCTTACGTGGCCCTACGTGCCCGGGTTCCTGTCGTTTCGGGAGGCGCCTCTCGTCCTTGAAGCGTGCCGACGGGTCCAGACGGTACCGGATCTCGTGATCGTCGATGGGCACGGTATTGCGCATCCACGACGCCTGGGGATCGCATCACACCTGGGGCTGTTCCTCGATGTGCCGACTATTGGCTGTGCCAAGTCGCTGCTCTGTGGTACATACCAGGAGCCTGGCACCGAGCGTGGCAGCATGGCGGAAATCGTGGATGCCGGCGAGACGGTCGGAATTGCACTTCGTACGAAGAACAACGTGAAGCCGGTTTACATCTCCGCAGGGCATAAGTGTGGTTTTGCAGATGCGGCTGCATCGGTGCTACATTGCAGCCGCAGGTACCGACTGCCCGAACCGACACGACTGGCTCACCTCGCTGCAGGCGGCCGGATGCACCCGTGTCCGGGCTAGCCTGACGTTACGCTCCATTGATGAAGGAGACACCATGAACGAATTGCGCGACAGTCTCGAATCATTGCTTCGTCGACTTTCAGATGTAATGGTGCGTCTTTGACATCCCTGGAGAAGAGGCACAGATAGCTGAATTGGAACAGCAGACTGCTGATCCGGACTTCTGGAAAGACCAGCGATCAGCCAGGTCGGTTATGCGGACACTCACCGGAAAGAAGTCACTCGTCGATTCCTGGACCGGCATGGAGCGCGAGGCACGCGAGTTACTTGATATGGTCGAGCTCGCACTGTCGGAAGACGACACCTCGGTTCAGGAGGATATCTCCGCTGCAACACGCAAACTGTGGGCGCGTTTCGAGAAGCAGGAGACGCGGCTGATGCTGTCGGGCGAGTACGACGACCATAATGCGTTGCTCGCGTTGCACGCCGGTGCGGGCGGTACCGAGTCCCAGGATTGGGCAAGTATGCTGATGCGCATGTATATACGGTGGGCCGAACGACAGGGATTTGGAGCCGAGGTGCTGGATGTGTCTGACGGAGATGAGGCTGGTATCAAGAGCGCCTATATCGACATTGAAGGCGACCACGTCTATGGGTACCTGAAAGGAGAGATGGGCGTTCACCGGTTGGTGAGGCTTTCTCCCTTCGATGCGGACCATGCCCGCCACACGTCGTTCGCTCTTGTTGAGGTCATGCCGGAAGCCGACGCACAACTGGACCTGGAGATTCCTTCCGATGATTTACGCATCGATACGTACCGTTCCAGTGGTCCCGGCGGTCAGCATATGCAGAAGAGCAGCAGCGCGGTGCGCATCACGCATATCCCCACGGGGATTGTTGCGGCTTGCCAGAGCCAGCGCTCTCAGCACCAGAACAAAGAGGTTGCCATGCGCATCCTGTACTCGCGCGTGCTCGAGAAACAGAGAAGAGAGGCCGACGAAGCCAGGGCCAGGCTCAAGGGTGAACGCGTCGATGCGGGCTGGGGAAACCAGATACGCAGCTATGTGCTGCATCCCTACAAACTCGTAAAGGATCATAGGACGGGATACGAATCATCGGCTGCCGAAGCGGTATTGGATGGAACGCTTGATGAGTTCATCGATGCGTATCTGCGTTCGAAAGTAGGTGGCGCATGATGCGCAAAGCAGGTTTGATCCTCGTGTTGGTGTTGGGCTGTAGTGCCCTGATGATGTCGCCGGTGGCCTCGGCTTCACCATCGCTTCAAGCCACCGATACCGGAGTAGTTGCCTCGTTTCCGACGAGCCTTGAGTTCACGGTGTCGGTTGAGGGGCCTGAGCCTGTGACTGACGCCCGGCTCAGGTACACGATCAATAAGATGAATCATGCCCCCGTGGTGACCGAGGCATGGGCCGACTTCGAGCCGTCCACCAGCGTGGACACCAGCTGGACCTGGGACATGCGCCGGTCCAGCCTGCCTCCTGGAGCGGAGATCACCTACTGGTGGTGGGTTCGCGATGCCGGCGGAACCGTTGTTGAGACGGCGCCGGTTACCGTGAGGTTCGATGATGATCGTTACGATTGGAACAGCATCAGTTCTGACGATGTCACACTGTACTGGTACCGCGGCGGCCAGGACTTCGCCCGCATCATGCTCGACATATGCGACGAGGCCATCGAGACGCTTGCCGCAGACGTGGGAGCCCGGGTCGACCGGCACATCCACGTCTACATCTACGGATCTGCGGCGGACCTGCGCGGGGCAATGGTCTACCCGCAGGAATGGACGGGAGGTGTGGCCTACACCCACTACGCCGTGGTGGCGATAGGCATTCCGCCTGACGACCTGCGGTGGGGCCGGAGAGCACTGCGCCACGAGATGACCCATCTCGTCGTTCACACCGCTACGTTCGGTCCCTTCGGAATCATTCCCACATGGATCGATGAAGGACTGGCGATGCGCATGGAAGGCGAGCCCTCTCCCACGTTCGTAAATATCCTGCACCATTCTGCCAGACAGGATGAGCTTATCTCACTGCGGACCCTGAATGGCCCATTCTCGTCGGATACCACTAAGGCATATCTCTCATACGCGCAGAGCCTCAGTGTAGTCGATCATCTCTTCGAGGTGTACGGCAGGGATCCCATGCATCAGCTCCTCGAGCTGCTGACCGTGGGAGTGAAACTGGACGACGCACTAGAGCAGAGCTACGGGAAGGATCTCGATGGTATTGAGGCCGAGTGGCGTGCTGCGCTTAAGGAGCGTATACAGTGATGAGAGGATGCAATCTTCGCTCATGGGGTCTTGAACGTTGGCGTGGACATGTCAGGCCCGCGGTGGCCGTTGTCCGATTGATGATTGTCGCAGCCGGTGCCCTCGCACTGGTCTTCACCGCTGCGTGCGTGCCTGAAGCTGATGATCCCCCTGTTGTCGATTCGGTTCTGCGCCTGTCCGATGTTGGTCCCATTACGCTGGACCCGGCCGTCGCCGGAGAAATGAGTTCTCATGTGTATATCACCCACCTGTACAGCGGACTCGTGACGCTGAACGAGGACCTCCAGGTGGAGGGCGACATTGCGCAGGATTGGACTGTGTCGGATGACGGGACGCGTTACGTCTTCGAACTGCGGGATGATGTGCGGTTCCATTCGGGCAGGGCAGTGACCGCCGCGGACTTCAAGTACTCCTGGGAGAGGGCCTGTGATCCTGCTACGGGTTCGGGAACGGCGCCGATATATCTGGGAGACATTGTGGGTGCGCAGGAGATGCTCGCGGGAGAGGCAACCGAACTCAGTGGCGTTTCGGTGCTGGATGAGCACACCCTGCAGGTCGACATCGTCGGCCCGCGCTCCTACTTCCTCTACAAGATGACGTATACCACCGCATATGTAGTCGACCACGAGACCGTCGCCGGCGGCCCCAACTGGTGGCGTGAACCCAATGGCACCGGCCCGTTCTCGCTGGCCAGATGGGAAGAAGGCAACATACTCGAGTTGCGACGCAATCCTGATTATCATGGCACACCCGCCCTGCTCGATGCGGTTGAGTTTCACCTGCTTGCGGGCGTTCCGATGATGCTGTACGAGCAGGGACACATCGATGTGGTCTCAGTTCACAGCGCCTACATGGACATTGTGACCGATCCGGCGAATCCGGTGCACGAGGAACTGATGTCTACACCTGAGCTCAGCCTCTACTACATCGGCTTCGATGTGACCAGGCCACCGTTCGACGATGTGTATGTACGCCTGGCGTTCTGTCATGCAGTCGACCGGGACCGCATTGTGTCGATACTGTTCAGGGATGGCATGACGCGAGCGGGCGGACTGCTTCCCAAGGGGTTGCCCGGATACGATCCTGATCTGGATCCGTATACATATGATCCCGACCTCGCAAGGAAGCTGTTGCAGCAGTCTTCGTACGGCTCCGCAGAAGCCCTTCCGCCCATCAGTATCACGCTGTCCGGATATGCGAATCAGGTGCCGTCGCACATAGCCGCCGCGCTTCACGGCTGGAAGGAACACCTTGACGTGGAAGTGTCGGTCCGTCAGCTTGAGCCCGAGGCGTTCCTCTATCATATTCGCGATGAGCGCGACGAGATGTATTCGATGGGCTGGATCGCCGATTATCCCGATCCACACAATTTCCTGGGCACACTCTTCACCACTGGCGAGTCGTACAATATCTCCGGATACAATAACCCGGAATTCGAGGCACTGCTGCAGGAGGCTGCTGCAGAGATGGATGAGAACCGGCGACTGGAACTCTATCGGCAGGCTGAGCAGCTTGCGGTGGAGGATCCACCGTGTCTGCCGCTCATGTACGGCGTGAATCACGTGCTGGTGAAACCGTACGTGTCCGGATACCAGATGAACGCGATGGGAGTTCCTGACCTTGCGAAGGTCAGTGTAGAGCGGCCCTGATCAGTTCTGAATGTGCGAGCCGGTTGTCAATTCGTGCCAGAGCGAGCGCACCCGTTGCTCGAGCTCCGCGGGATCGCCATCGTTGTAGATGATGTCGTCCGCGTATTCCATCTTCCGTTCCATCGGCATCTGGCGCGACATCCTCGTGCGGATGGACGTCTCATCCTGACCGCGGTCTCGCGCCAGCCTGGCTCGTACCACGTCGTCGGGAGCAGCCACCACCCACAGGCGGTCCACCATATCTCCCCAGCCGGCCTCGATGAGAAGGGCTGCCTCGACTGCCGCCCACGCGTGTCCTGCGCTGCTGAGGCGGCGCAGTTTGCCCTTCACCCTGCGCCTGGTGGCCGGGTGCACAATGGCATTGAGGAGTTCCAGCGCGTTCGGATCGTCAAATACCTTCCCGCCAAGTAACGCTCTGTCCACCCGTCCTGTGGAGTCAAGTATGTCCTCACCGAAGGCGTTCACAAGTTCGCGCCACGTGCGTGTACCCCGGCGATAGGTCATGTGCGCCTCATGGTCAGCGTCCACCACCGGGCAGCCCATCTGCTCGAGCAGTCTGCAGACGGTGGTCTTTCCGCTGCCGATGGTGCCGGTTATGCCAAGAACATTCATCCTCGGCCTATTATAGGCGCTCGACCACAGTTGTGACAGGAGATACGGATCCTCTTCTGAAGTTCTGTGAGGCAGCGCGACGCACCGGCAGCCATTGGGCGTTAGGGCATGGGCAGTCACATGATGTACTATAATGGGTGGTGGATATGGTGAGAGAGGCTCTCCTGCACGAGAGACTCCCTGGGGGGCGTGTGCGGTGCCACGTATGCCAGTGGAGATGCGCCATTAATCCCGGCAGGGTGGGTGTGTGTCGAGTCCGCGAGAACCGGGATGGCGTTCTCCATTCGCTTAACTACGGCGCGGCGTCATCCGTTGCCGCCGATCCAATTGAGAAGAAACCGCTGTTTCATTTCTATCCGG
The DNA here is from genome assembly GCA_003552125.1 of Dehalococcoidia bacterium. Lineage (GTDB taxonomy): Bacteria > Chloroflexota > Dehalococcoidia > GIF9 > AB-539-J10 > SKVJ01. The sequence continues at coordinate 13,187 of PUON01000085.1, forward strand.
GCACAAGCGTATTGTCAATAGGTGGCTGGGGCTGCAACTTCCACTGTCGTGATTGTCAGAACTGGCAGATAGCGTGCACGGATGTGCCGGACAATTCCCAATACCTGCCGCCCGAAGAACAGGTGCGTCTTGCCGTGCATCACGGGTGTCAGGGCGTCGCCTGGACTTACAACGAGCCAGCGATGTGGTTCGAGTACACTCTCGATTCGGCGAAACTGGCGCATGAGAACGGCCTGTATACGGCGTATGTGACCAACGGATTCATGACGCCGGAGGCGCTGGACATGATCGGGCCATGGCTCGACGCGTGGCGCGTGGATTTGAAAGGATTCAGTGACGAGCTGTATCGCAAACTCGCTCAGATAAGCAATTGGCGGGGCATTCTCGACGTCGCTGTTCGCGCGAAAAGGCGCTGGGATATGCACGTGGAGGTGGTAACGAACGTGATACCGGGATGGAACGATGACGAAGAGCAGCTCCGCGGCATCGCGGACTGGATCGCGGCGGAACTTGGCGATCTCACTCCGTGGCACGTCACCCGATTCTTCCCCATGCACCAGCTACAGGGAGTTGCCCCCACGCCCGCGAGCACCATTGAACGCGCTATCGGAATAGGACATGCTGCAGGATTGAAATTCGTCTATGCGGGAAACCTTCGTGGTGAGGACGAAAGTACCGTGTGCTACTCGTGCCATCGCACAAACGTACGCAGAGTCGGCTTTCAGGCCGAAGTGCGTGCGCTGCGTGGCAGTGCATGCGCACACTGTGGTGCGGATCTGAACTTTCGTACAGCGGAGGCACCAGGACGGCACTCCGCAAGGGACAGTGGCACACAATAGGAGAAGGCATCATGACACAGGAGCCGCATCCCCTTGTGAGGCTTGCGCGCGAAGCTATCGAGCGGTATGTACGCGACCGAGTGGTGATCCGTCCTGAGATCTCGACTCCAGAGATGAATGAGCGTGCCGGTGTGTTTGTGTCGCTACACAAGAACGGAGAGCTCAGGGGTTGCATCGGTACGTTCGAACCCACATGCGAGAACGTCGCTGAAGAGGTAGTGTCGAATGCCATCAGTGCGGCGACGCGAGACCCTCGGTTTGGCGCGGTGGCAGTGGAGGAGCTCGATAATCTGGAGTATAAAGTCGATATCCTTTCCAGGCCGGAGCCGGTGGAAGAGGTGAGCGGGCTCGACCCAAAACGTTATGGCGTCATCGTAGAGAGTGGCTGGCGCAGGGGGCTGCTCCTGCCGGATCTCGAAGGCGTCGACAGCGTGGAGCATCAGATAGAGATATGTCGGATGAAGGCGGGAATCGCCTCGGATGAGCCGGTCCGGCTTTACCGCTTCGAAGTGAAGCGGTTTCAATGAACGCTGAAACTCGGGCGGCCACACCGCCGTAAAGGAGTACCGTGCCCAGGTTTAATCTGACACCAAGAGACACGCGGTTCTTCGACTTCTTTGAGCAGGATACGGAAAACCTGCTGGAAGCCTCAAGGCAGCTGGTGGAGATGTTTGAGGACCCCACCGTAGACAGACCCGCCCGCGCAGCTGAGATCAAGCGTCTTGAGGAGCAAGGCGATTCGATCACTCACGAAATAATCAGGCGGCTTCACAGATCGTTTGTTACCCCGATCGACCGGGAGGACATAGCGACGCTGGCGCATACACTGGACAGCGTGATGGATTTCGTGGAGGCTGCGGCGAGGACGCTGGTACTCTATCGCATGCCGGATCCGACCGAGCGTGCCAAGGAACTGTCCCGTATCGTGCTGTGCATTGCCAGTCGACTTCATGAGACGATGCCTCGTCTGCGCGATCGCAGACAATTCTCCGCCATTCTTCGGGCATGCGTCGATATCAACCGCATGGAGAACGAGGCCGATGCCGTTCACCACGCCGCGCAGGCAGAGTTGTTCGAGACGTACACGGACGCGCTGGAAGTCATGAAGTGGCGTGAGTTATACCAGCACCTTGAGAACGCTACGGACCTCGGTGAGGATGTTGCGAACGCTCTGGAAGGCATTGTATTGAAGCATGCCTGACGTCTCCATAACTCTCGTCATAGTCATCGCTGCTGCCATCGCCTTTGCCGTGGCGAATGGAGCCAATGACGCAGCCAACTCAATCGCCACTGTAATCGGAACACGCAACCTGTCCCCTCGAAGTGCGCTCATCATGGCCGGCGTCTTCGAGTTTCTCGGGGCAGCTACGGGCACGGCGGTTGCATTGACCATCGGCAAGGGGATCATCGTTCCTGAGGCCATGCAGATGAGCATCGTCCTGGGCGGCGTATTCACCGTGATTATCTGGACGGTGGCGGCAACGATCAAGGGGATGCCGGTGAGTCTTACCCACGGCCTTGTGGCGGGCATGGTGGGGGCTGCGCTGGCTCACGGCAACCCCAACATCATACAGTGGTCTGTATTGGGGAGGGTGTTCTCGGCCGTCGCAACGGCTCCAGTGCTGGGTTTCATTGGCGGCTTCACGATCTTTCTGTGCATTATATGGGTGTTCCAGAGAAAACGGCCGGCGACGGTGCGGGCGCTGTTCAGCAAGCTGGAGGTGGCGTCCGCCGCCTTCCTCGCCTATAGCCACGGCAAGAATGACGGCCAGATGCCCATTGGCCTTATCGCGATGGGATTGATGGTGCACGCGGGAACGACGGAGCTGGAGATCCCCTTCTGGGCGGTGATCGTGTCTGCGTCGGCCATCAGCTTCGGCACCATAGTCGGAGGACGGCGGGTCATCCGCACCGTGGGACTCAAGATGACCGCTCTGAATCCGGCGAGTGGGTTTGCCGCTGAGGCTTCTGCGGCCAGTATCATTGAGTTTGCCTCTTTTCTCGGCATTCCCATCAGCACCACTCACTGCGTGAGTACCGCCATCATGGGAGTGGGGGCGACCAAGCGATTGTCTGCCGTGCGCTGGACACTTGCAGGAAACATCGTGCGCACGTGGATACTGACGTTCCCCGGCTGCCTGGCCCTCGGCTGGGTGCTGGGAACGTTGTTTCGCGCGATAGCATGACAAGAAGGGAGG
>PUON01000137.1 GCA_003552125.1 Dehalococcoidia bacterium
CGAACCTCATGTTCGAGATGATGACGTAGCCAAGGAGATACTCAGGTGCTCGATAGCTTGATGTCTGGGTTCACAAGGGAAGCATGGTACTTCTTCTCCGTTTCCTTCATCGTGCTGCTGGCACTGATTGTATTTGTGGCTTTGGGTATACTGGGGAAGCTGCCTGGTGGTCGACGTGGGAGTGCGGAAGCTTCTGCATCCCGACCTGTGCGGAAGACTCGTGTGTCAGGTCGGGCACGGGATGGAAGCCGAGGCGAGGGGGCGCGGCAGGCGGCGCGTGACGACTCTCATTCAGGTGACGAGGGTCACGCAGCAGTCGTTGCAGACATAGTACGAACCACACGGTCGACTGCCCCACGGCAGGCTGCCCCCAAGAAGGACTGGGCCGCACCGTCTGGAATTCCCGAATCTGCGGTGCAGCAGCGTCCCAAGGATGCTGCCTCCGATGCTGCCGACACCGGTGTGGAAGAGTTGCCTGATCTGCCGCTGCCCGTCCGTACTAAGCAGGAAGACACGATTGATGCTACGGTTACAGGTGGTGTTGAGGTGCCAATCCTGAACAGTGTGCCGGACGAAGAAGAGATCGAGGAGGAAGCCGAAAGCGGTAAGAGCAATTCGGTCTTCGACGTCTTCAGCGAATCCGCTGAGGAAGATAGCGAAATGAGTGCATTTGCGAAGAACCTGAAGAACGTGCGAATAGAGGATCTTACCCAGGAGGCGGAAGAGGTGATGATGAGGTTAAAAGGCGTGAAAGACTAGTCCACGCGTCCTCGTGGGCGGGACGCACACTGCTTTCTGCGGGACACCATGTCTGGTGGTCATTCAGTATGAGAAGGCCACCAGCCGAACCACCCCTGTTGGCCGCACGATGTGCATTGGTGCAGCGTGGCCACGGCACCTCGAACGCCGCACGAATCACACGAGAAGTCCTTTTGCAGGCGGTAGCCCGGGGTGCTCTTGAGCCCAGCCTTGAGCTGTTGCACGTCTTTCTTCAGGCTGCCCACTTCCTGCGCCAGGCTGCTGACTTGCGTGGTGGCGTTGCCACCTCCCGATTGCTTCTGCTCGCTCACAATGGTCTCAAGTCGGCTCATGCGCCTGTCGATGGCCGCAATGCTCTGTTTCAGTTCCTCAGCCAACCGGCGCATCTCCTCCAGGCCGACTCCATTCCCGCCGTGTTGCTGATGGCTGATGGCCGCTGTCGTTGCACGTGGAGCCGGAGGATTTGTTGGTTGTGTGGCGGCGGTTGCAGGTACGGAAACCTCTTCTGGTGGCTTGCTGGCCTCTTCAGGCTGAGGGCGATGCTCAGGAGCGATTGGACCCGGACGCGCCTGGTCTCGTGCCACAGTCTTACCTGTGGCCTGCTGAAACAGTGCATCCACTTCCTCTTGTGAGAGATGCTCGTTGTCGTTACTCACAAAGCATACCCGCGCTTCAGATTTGTCGTTATCTGCCGGTTAATAGTCGATCACCTCGGTAACCAGTCGGTGCTGATGCTCGCCATCTGCCAGGTCTATGTCGAAAGGCTTCGCCCACTCGACTTGATTGGCGTCATAACAGATTCGTATCACCGGGCGACCCACATGGCCAACTCTTGAATCTACAACAATGCCCATCTCCCCGGTATTGAGCTTCACCATTACTCCTGTGGGATAGATCTGAATGAGCTTGTGGAACAGGATCACCAGTTTCGGGTCGAACAGCTCGCCACTGTAGGCCATGATGTACTCGACTGCCTCATGTGGTTTCGTGGCAGCACGATGTGGGCGTCGGGACACCAGCCCATAGTAGGTATCGGCGATACTGAGGATGCGTGCGTGCAAGCCGATGCTGTCACCTTTCAGTCCCCTGGGATAGCCGCTGCCATCCCATCTCTCGTGGTGCTCCAATCCCGCTTTCGCCACCCCGGCCGGCGCATGGGTGAAGTCTCGAAGGATCTGGTAACCGTACTGCGCATGTTGCCGGAGCTCGTGCATTTCGACGTCGGTGAGGGAATCGGGAGCTTCAGTGATGCCAGGCGACAAGGCAACATATCCTATGTTCTGCAGTACACAGCCAAGGCCAAGCCGCGTCAATTCGTCCTGATCCAATCCCAGCTTACGCCCCATCAGCAGCGAGAGTTCGGCTACCCGAACCGGGTGCACGTAATCATACTCCTTGAGCGAGTAGCAGCCAGTCGCGTTGACCTCGCCCATGACAATTGGGAACAGGTGCTGAACCATACTGAATACCGCTTGCTCCATTCGGTTCATGTAGACAGGTTCTTGAGGGCGTCCTTCGATCACTGCGCGCATGGCTTCGATAAGTGTTCGGAGCTGGCGGGTTGCCTCGCCATGCAGAACTGCCGGAATCAGGGAACTGACCGGCACATCATCTACCCGTCGGTCATGTATGAATAGCTCGCCGTCTCCAATGCGGCCCAGTACGCTCAGGTTATCCAGAGTGAGTCTCACGCCCTGGTAGAGCAGGACATTCCCGTAGTTGTCATAAAGGTCACGTGCGAGAACCATGCCCGGCACCGCGTACTGTGAGGAAACTCGTCGCATAAATCAACCTCTCGTCTGTCCCGTCAATACGGTCGGTGTCTTCAGGGACGCGCTTCGAATTGCTGGCTCACCCTTGGCGAAGAATTGCGGGGCTATCGGCCGAAAACCAAGGGCGGTCATTTCCAGAGATGTCTCGGTACCCCCGATGAAGAGTATGCCTCCTGGACTGAGCGCATCGTAGAACTTCCTGTTGAGGGTCGCCTTGGCTTCATTGGTGAAATAGATGGTCACATTACGACAGGCGATCAGGTCAAATCCTTTCTCGAACGGGTCGCTAAGCAGGTTCTGCATCTTGAACTCGACCCTCTGCCTGATCACGTCATTGACCTTGTAGCCACCTCCACTTGCGGTGAAATACCGTGACAGCATGCTCGGTCCCACGTTCCGCAGAGACTCAGATGTGTAAGGCCCCCCGGCAACGGCGGTCTTCAACACCCCGGAATCGATGTCAGTCCCCAGTATGCGGTATGAACCAGGATTTGCTGCGAGCAAATCGAGCAGCATTGCGATTGAGTAGGGTTCCTGACCGCCTGAACAACCGGCACTCCATATTTTCAGGCGATTGCGCGTGCGGACGAGCTGCGGTAGCACGGTGCTCTTGAGATAATTGAACGGTGCTTCATCACGGAAGAACTCGGAAACGTTAATCGTAATGTGATTACGGAGACGATCCAGCAGTGCTGGACTGGACTCGAGTTTGCGGCAGAATTCCGAAAACGACCGCGCATCGCACTGGTTCATGAAATAGGTGAGGCGGCGCCGCATCTGAGTGCTCTTGTAAGCCTGAAGGTCGATACCCAGAAGCCTCATTATTCCCTGCTCCATTAACAGGTATTCCTTGTCGTTCATCAGAGCTTCGTTCTGTTCCATATTACTCCCTGCACAACCTGGTAATTGTCTCCGCCATCATGCCCAATGAAACGACATAATCCGCCGCATGAGACTCGATGACGCTTCTCGGCATGCCATATACAATCGAGGTCTCTTCATCCTGTGCGATGATGCTGCCTCCCGCGGCTCGGACGGCTATGGCACCGCGAGTTCCATCACTACCCATGCCGGTCAACACTGCTCCCACGACCGCGCGTCCGTACAGTGTTGCGATTGAGGACATCGTGATGTCCGCGGCCGGTCGCAGTCCCAGAATGGCTGGATCCTTGTTCAGCTTCACTGTACCCCCACGTTCGAATACCAGATGGTATCCGCCAGGGGCTAC
>PUON01000043.1 GCA_003552125.1 Dehalococcoidia bacterium
GGGGCGCAAAGCCTGAGGTCAGCGGAGGAATGATATGGATGTCAGCAACAGGGTGACGCAGCTTGAAGACGAGATAAAGGTGCTGAAGAACGAATTGCTCGCTGTCCTGCTGGATGTCAAGGAGAACCTGCTCACTCGCGAGAACCCGTTCGGCCATCAGCAAGCACATAGCGCCCCGCAGCTAATCGCTTTCAGTCAGCAGGCTTCCGCGCCACCGGAGCCGACATCCCCGCAACCAGTTAGCAGGCGCGAGCCTGAGCCCGAACCAGAAGCAGAATCTTTGCCGACTGCTGAAGAGGAAGTCGACTGCGAACCCGCTTACGGTCTCGATGATGGAAGAGCATCCGCTACACGGTACGAGCCGCAGCAAGAGATGCCACTGCCGAAGAAACAGTCTATGGTCCCTGATGATGGCGATGACAGTGTATGGGTTGATGAGTTGGTGAAGTCCTGGAGGCCACTTGATACCAGCTATTCCAGGGAGAGGATTCAGTCGGCCCCTGCGGAAAAGGTCTCCGGTTTCGGCGGGAGCCTTGACGGCAATATATCTCTGGCGACTCTGAGTGGCCTCGCGGGATGGGTCACTGAGAACTCCAGGATCCTCGGAGCCGAACGGGTTCAGACTATCTTCGATATCTCAGAGATGATGGGGGATATTCCGTCTGAGCTTAAGATCACCCTTGAGAAGCTGATTCCGCACAGTAGCCCCGAGGCCCAGGTGGATAGCCAGCAGATAGCGGCCCAGTCGTATCTTTCCGCTCTAAAGCAATTGGCGACACTGCTCCGGAAAGAAAATGTGAATGACTTCGTAGTCATGCATATGGTCTCACACGGATTGAATTCCCGGCGTAGAGGCGTGCAGTAGATGGACAAAGCAATCGTTACCGTGCTGCTCATTATCAGTGGTGTAGTCGCCGCCCTGGCTGTGTTCAACGGTGTTATGCCGGCGATAGACCGCAGCCAGAGTGCCATAGTGGATGCCGCCAACAGCGCGACCAACCGCATGGCAAGCCGTATTTCCATAATCCAGGCGGGATCATCGGGGAGCCAGGTGAACGCGTGGGTCAAGAACGTTGGCACGAACGTAATCGATGGGGTCCCGCAAAGCGACGTATTCCTCGGGTCCGCGTCTGATCTCAGTCTTATTCCCTACGGGGGCGTTGACACTCCTCGGTGGGAATACGACGTAGTGGGTGGTGGCGAGGATTGGGGACAGACGGCAACCATCGCGGTGACGATACACCTTGAGTCGCCGCTTAGTAGCGGCATCTATAAGCTGACTATGGTGACACCAAACGGTGTCAGCGCAGAAACGAACTTCAGCGTGAATTGATCTATGGAAACGGTACTTGTCTCGTTATTCACAGTAATCATGCTCATCGTCTGCACGCTGGGCATGGCGAACGCATCGCTCACTGCTGCCAGCTCAATCAGCGAAACCTACAGGGACATTGAAACCCAGTCCAACACCATTCAGTGGACAAGCATCAATGCGGAACACACCTCGGACCAGGGAACCGCACTGGTGATAAGTGTGGCAAATGAGGGGCAGACGGATCTGGGCGAGTTCGACCTTTGGACGGTGATTGCGGAACGACCCGGTCAGGGTCCTCATCTCTTGCCGTACAACCCGAATTCGTTTCCTGGCAGCAATGAGTGGGGTGTGAAGCAGATCACGCTAACGGATGGTCGACCGGAGGTGTTTGATCCGGGCATCCTGAACCCGGGAGAGGTTCTGGAGTTGTTGATAGAACTCGATCCGCCTCTTGAGGAAGAGGATGTTGCCAGGATTACCTTGGCCACACCCAATGGGGTCAGGGCGCAGTGCCTGGTTCTCAAATAGAAGGTCTTCGTGCCGCCGCAGGAGGGAACTACATGGCAGGATATGGAAGCGACGAAGAGCCAAAGATAATCTCGACAGGACAGCCTGAGGTCAACAAGAAGCTGGGTGGGGGAATACCTGCCGGGTCGCTCATCCTGGTGGAAGGTCAGTCCGACGCGGGGAAGTCGGTCCTCTGCCAGCAGATCACCTGGGGTTCACTGAATAACGATACGAAGGTGGTCATGTTTTCGACGGAGAACACCATAAAGAGCCTCGTGGCACAGATGGACAGTCTTGGTCTTGGCATTCTGCACCATCTGCTGATGGGCAACCTGAAGATCTATCCAATCCGTTCATCGGATATAGCTGGCGACCCCGAGGAAGTATTCACGAAGATCCTCGGTTGCGTTGAGAAGCTTCCGGAGTTCGAGCTCTTCATAATCGATTCTCTGACCCCGATTGTAACCAGGTCCAGTGGCGACGTAGTGTTGAACTACTTTGAGCAGTGCAAGTCATTCTGCGACCAGGAGCGGACAATCATGAACGTAGTGCATACGTACGCCTTTGAGCAGGACTTCCTCGTTCGGACCCGGTCGGTGTGTGATGCGCATCTGCGCGTGCTGATTGAGAAGGTAGGTGACAAACTGGTCAAGACACTCGAGGTCTGCAAGATACGCGGCGCCACACAGAACACCGGGAACATACTTTCGTTTGATGTGGAACCTCAGGTGGGAATCAAGATCATGCCGATGTCGCGTGCCAAGGCCTGACGCGCTGTAACCGGGAGAGACAGATGACGACAACAGTGCTACCGTTTCCAACCGTAGCTGACCCAGATCGTGGTGATACGGATCAGCTCGAGAGTCTCGAGTTGCTCCCTGTGGCGCTTAAGGAAGCTGCCGCCCGGAATCCGCACCTTGCCGTCTACCTGGAGAATCTGCCTTATGCCAAGATGGGCATTCCGGCCTATTATCCGACCCTCAATGCGAAGCTTGGAGACAGAAAAGAACCAAACATAATCTACCCCGTAACTAACGAGCTGTTCGTGCATATTTGCGTCGACTATGAAGATAGTCGCAACTGCTATATCCCCATAGAGCCATCTCTGTCCATGGATGTCTCCGGCCTCTCTGACCGGATTGAAGAGGCGTGTATCGAGTTCGGCGATCAGCTTCCCGAGTTTGATGCCGATGGTGACCGCGAGGCTCAGTTGCTGCACTACATAGATCTCGTGACTACAACATCGAAGAAGAATGCGGGCCATCGACAGAAGCACAGTGGGAGAACGTTTTCGCGCAAGAAGACGCGTCAATTGGAGAAGGTATACGCGAGTCCTATGGAACTGAGAATCGTGAGGTATCTGTTTATCCGCGACAAGATTGGCATGGGAGAGCTGGAACCGCTTTCCAAGGACCACTACATCGAGGATATCAGCTGTGCAGGACTGGGATCGCTGTTCATTGAACACAAGGTCTTCAAGAGTCTGAAGTGCTCGATCAACTTCACGGAGATGGAGGACCTTGATAGCTTTGTGTTGCGGCTCGCGGAGAAGATGCAGAAGCCAATCTCTTACAGCGATCCCATCGCTGATGCGACTCTGCCGAGTGGTTCACGTATCAACATCGTCTACGGCGCGGAAGTGTCCAGGCGGGGATCCAACTTCACGATTCGTCACTTCAGCCAGGTACCGCTGTCGATATTTGAACTGGTCAACTTCGGCACGATCAACTACGAGATGCTCGCCTACCTGTCGCTCATTATCGCCAACGGTATGAACTTCTTCGTCGCCGGGGAATCAGCGTCGGGTAAGACCAGTATGCTCAACGCGCTGACGACATTCATGCACCCGCTGTCGAAGATCATAACCATTGAAGACACGCCCGAGTTACAGGTGCCTCACGACAACTGGATACGTGAGGTGGTGGGAACTACC
>PUON01000038.1 GCA_003552125.1 Dehalococcoidia bacterium
CATCCGGCATCAAAGTGATTACCTTGTAGCCGGCGGCGGCAGCTGTAGCAGCGTTACAGGGGTGCGAGAATATGGAGGTGATCATTTCGTTTCGCTGCTTGAGTTCTCCCCGACTGGCATGATAAGCACGAACAAGGCACGCATTGGCATAAGTGGCGTAAGAGCCTCCCCTCGGTTGCAGACTGAATTGGTCCATACCTGAAATCTCTCTCAGGAAGAGATCGAGTTTGTACATTATCTCCAGGATGCCCTGGATCGTGTCTTCATCCTGACACGGGTGTATCGCGGTCACCTGCGGAGTCCGGACGATGGATTCGTTCACCTTCGGGCTGTACTTCATGGTGCAGGTGCCTTCACCAAGGTCGATGTTCTGCTCCATGCCGAGATTCTGTTGAGACAGCCGTTCGTAATGCCTCAAGACGTGCGGCTGAGACAGTTCAGGCAGTTTGGGTGGTTCCTTCCTCAGCATTGCCGCAGGAATGTAAGATTCGGCTTCGCCGACTGCCGCCTGGATGTGCTCATCCGCCTGCGGCACCATAATGCCCCTCTCGCCTTCATGGGACATCTCCATGATTATCGGTTCGCTCCAGACCTGTGCCTGGAATCTTCTCAGTCTTACTTCGCTATTCATGTGCCAATCATTTCCTTCAATGCGGTTGCAAGTTCCTCGATATCTTCTCTTCGGTGAATCTCCGTAACACAGTAAAGGGCACTGTTACCCAGGTGAGGGAAGGACCTGGTGAGATCTATTCCTCCGAAGATGTGGCGGCTCAGAAGAAACCTGTTTACTTCGGAAACACTTCTCCCGGTTCCATCGAAGTTGACCACGAACTCTTTGAACGCGTGGTCGGGGAAGAGAATTCGAACGCCTTCTATTTCCGAGAGTAGCTTGATGGCGTAATGCGATTTCTGGATGATGCACTGTCCGATCTCCCTGAATCCCTGCGGACCCATCAACGCCATATACACCGACGCAGCAATGGTCCATAAGCCCGTGCCCGTACCTACCCAGTCTTTGCCTTTGTCTCTGACTGCCATCGACGTTCTTTCGTAGGCGCACCAGCCAAAGCCGCGTTCGTTTGCAACGGTATCGGTTATGGTGAGCAGGTAGGACGGGTACTCAGCCACATACTCTTCTTCATCCCGGCTGGCGATAAATCCAATCATGCCACCGCCACACTCCATGTGTACTCCCAGGGGTTGCGCCGTGCCCACGACGATGTCGGCCCCGTAGCCGGCTGGCGGCGCCAGTACTCCCAGTGAGATGGGATCGACGCCCACTATGCTCACCGCTCCAGCAGCATGAGCTACCCGTGATATCTCCTGGCCCTGAGACTCGATAACGCCGAGATATGACGGGTTTTCGAAATAGACCGCGGCGGTGTTTGAGGAAATCCTGCTCTTCAGGTCTTCCACATCTACCATGCCGCTCTCATGATGATGACGGACGAGCTCAATTTCGATATGGCCCGGTGTGTCTGCCCACTGGCAGAAGGTTCGTATGGTGGCCAGCCTTTCAGGACTCACCGTCTCTGGGATAAGCACCGTGTTCCTGCCGGTCATTCTAGAAGCCATGCGAATCGCGTTGCCCGCCGCTGCCCCCCAGCTGTACGTGGGAACACTCACTACATCCATTCCAACAAGCTCGCCAATCTGACTCTGAAACTCGAAGAAAGCCTGATACTTCCCCAGATTCGCGTAAGTTGTATTGTGATACGAGGTAAGGAATTCCGAGCGCTGAGTGATTTCATCGCAGACAGCCGGCACATAGTGTTGCCAGCAACCACCGCCCAGGAAGCTCAGATACTCTTCACACGTCTTATTCCGGGAAAGGACACCCGTCACGTGTCGCTTCAAGTCAGATTCGGCGCCAAGTGGTTCTGGCAAATCCAGTTTTCGCTTGAGCCTGAGCTCATCTGGGATTTCCGAATAGAGTACTTCAGCGTCAGATATGCCGAGCGCCTGCAACATCTCTTCCTTAATCTCGGGAACCGAATTAGGTATGTAGGGGTGGACGAATGGATCTTCGGTCGTCATTTGCGCCTCCGGAATTCGTTTTGCTGGTCGGCACTTGCCCTTCTGGTCGTGCAGCGGGCATGCGAAATGGGTGGATTGCACCCGGCCGTTGAAGGAACAATGCCGATGGAGTCCAAATGCTGAATTGGCAAAGGACGGTTATGCAGTATTCCACATGTTCTAGTTCGTAACGCGCAGCCCCAGGTTGCGGAGTCGATCGGCGAGGTCAGCCCTCTCCTCGCTAGAGAGTGACCGCGCTGGAAGGCGCGCAGCCCCTGCATCGAAACCAGTTAACTGGAGTGCAGCCTTCACGGACGATGCGTATGGATGCGTGTCCACGAAGTCGCACAGCGGAAACATCCTGTCCCATAGTGCCCTTGCAGCAACGAGGTCACCCTTTTCACATACGAGCGAATACAGCTCGACCGTCTGCTCGGGCATGAAATTGCCGCAGCCCCAAATGGAGCCGATGGCCCCGGCTACCAAGCCATCGTATACGATTGAATCGCCACCAATGAACAGCTTGATCCTGTCCCCACACGCAGCCCTGATCTGCCGAATCCTCGCGAGTATGCCTGTGCTGTCCTTCACGTAGCGGATTGTGTCAATCTCCGACAATTGAGCGAGAAACTCCGGCGTCATTACTTCGGCACCAGCCTGGGGAAGGCAGTAACAGATAATTGGGAGATCCGTTGCATCGGCTACCGTGGCGAAGTGTGTGTAGGCTTCGGTCTGTGTGGTGGATCTGTAGTATGACGGAAGGAGCATGAGAGCATCCGCGCCCAGGTCCTTAGCCTGCTTCGCATACATCACTGACTCACGCGTGGATAACGCTGATGGTTGAATGACCACAGGCACCCTGCCGTTGATATGTGCACACATGATCTCCGTGAAACGTAGACGCTCCTCGGGCGTAAGCATGAAGAACTCACCTGTATCGCCCAGGATTATGAGCGCATGGACCCCGGACGCAATGAGCTGATCTGCCAGCAGTTTCGCCTTGTCGACATCAATCTCTTCATCCCTTGTGAATGGTGTGGCGAATGGAACGACTATCCCGCGAATCTCTTTCATCTTCCGGTGAACCTCCTTTACGACTATCCTTTGTTATGGCCGGAGACCTGTACTACCGAACATTCCACCCGGTGGAGGTCGGGAATCATCCATGCACCACGCTTCAGAGCCCTCGACCTGATCAGGCTGTTACCCGCTCCCACTGAGCACCGTCCGCACAGCTCGCACTGACATGAGGTTGGCAAACCTCAACCTCATAGTACCTGAATGCGAAGGGGAACGAAATGCCAGGGGAAAGCCGCTTACTTAATCCCGGATACAGGCACCGCCGCATCACGTGCACCCGACACACAGAAGCTCCAGCCATGAAGTCGGGTAGTGCGTTGGCGCATACAGATACATGGACGAAGATGCACGATACGCATCCGACGCGCTGCGCCCTGCAGCACGTTGAGTGCTTGAGATTCTCTGCGGGAGTGGAACGAATGGAGCCAGCGATCGGAGTCGAACCGATGACCGGCGGTTTACGAAACCGCTGCTCTGCCTCTGAGCTACGCTGGCGTTTGAAGCTAAACCGAGGAAAAGTCGCGACAATTTCGCGACGAAACTACGCAGACCCTGCCCGCAGGCAGAACCTCATCCAAGAGCCGCATCGCATCCTCTTGCATCCCGC
>PUON01000066.1 GCA_003552125.1 Dehalococcoidia bacterium
CCGCTCTCCCGCACAAGAGTTCCGAGGAAGGGGCCAAAGCCCCCAGGTACATCGCCAAGTTCGACTCCGGATGGGGCATGCTCCAGGCGCTGTCGAACTGCCTCTCTGGCAAGGGTTTTCCCGGGCTTGGAGCGCTGCCAGGACTAAAGCCAATCGAGTTGCTGGTCGGCAAGCTCAATACCCGACTGGGACAGCAAGTATACGCCCTAACCGGCTGGACAGAGACCATACCACCGGAGGATGTCCACTCAATAAACGCGGAGGACATATCCCGGGCAGTCGTCGAACTGTATGCCACTGAAGAATCTCAGGCTGTCTTTGTCGGCGCGGCCAACGGATCAATGATTCATCTGGCTGCAGCACTGCGAGCGCCATGGCTGCCACAGTCGTTCCTCGTCCCGCTCAAGAGACCCGACATGGACCCTGACGACATCACGGCGGACATGGAGTGGGGTCTCGAGCCTGGGCGGATTCTGCTCGAGAACAATCCTGACCTGATACTGCATCACGCGCACGACCCGGATCACGACCGGCTTATGGTGCGCCGCATGGCGTACTTCCGCGTCAAGCGTCGAGTGCTGGGGGAGACGTACACTCGCTATCTTGAGGACAAGCTGCGATCCGGTGCCACGGTATACATCGTAGACTGCGGTCTCAAGTGGCCCACGACCAGGATGGCGGAGCGCCACTTCTTCCAGACTGGTGGCGCCGGTGGAGTGCCGCCAGACGAATACCTTTACGGCAGCGAGCGCGTGGCGAGATTCCTCGAGCGGCAAGGTTCCAAGGTGCAACGATGGAACCCGCCACCGGTGGACGCGGAGCGACCTGAGGCGGAGTGGGGTTTTCAGCCGGAATTCGCTGAGGATGTGGTCGCGCTCGGGCGGAGGCTCGGTGGAACGGTGGTGCGCATACGATTCGACGACCCACATGATATAAGCCCATTAACCGCCGATTTCTACCGCTGGTGGTATCAGCTTCGGGGTGTCGAGTCGAATCACCTGCTGGCAGAATCATTTGCGTTCCTGGACCCCTACTGGACACTGCGCACTGGTTCGGTTCCTTTCTGGCTGTTGTTCAGCGGCCGCTATTCTGCGGACAAATTGATCGACTACCTGTCGAGGACCAGGCCGTATGACCACATCTACGTGATGCTGCTCTCCAATGGCATCAACCCAATTGAGGAGGTCTCCATCGATGACTGGCGCAGGGTGCTGCGGCAGGCCGCAATACGTGGAGAATTCATTGGCGTAGATGAGGACAAGTTCCCTTACGACTTCGCGAGCTTCCTGCGCTACAATGCAGAATTGAAGGAGAAGATAACTACTCGCTATGAGATGCCCGTTCCAGCGTCACTGGAGGAGTTCGACTCGTTCATCGCACAGCACGGAAGCCAGTACCGTGTACAGTTCGAGACCTTGACGTAGGTATCAAGGTCACATCCGCGACTCTTCCGTGATTCAGGGAGGCAGACTTCACCGATTCGTCAAGTTGCCTCCATACGCCGATCACAGAAGTCCCATCAGCACCAGGAGCAATAACAGCCATCATTAACGGTAGATAATTACGAGATATGAGCAACATACAGCACAGCCCGAAACCGCCGGGGTACATTGCTCGGTTCGACTCCGCCTGGGGGATGCTAAGTGCGCTATCCAATTGCCTCTCAGGAACGGATTTCCCTGGCATCGGTATGCTTCCGCAATCGAGAGTGCTTGCGCATCTTGTACGACGAGCAGGACGCCGCATCGGACAGCGACTCTATGCGCTGACCGGGTGGTCTGAGACGATCCCGCTGAAGGAGCTGTCGCAGATGCGTGCGGAGGACATCTCGAGGGCCGTGGTAGCGCAGTACGAGGGGCTCTCCTCAGAGGCGGTAATGATCGGCTCCGCAAATGGAGCGCTCGCTCACCTCTGTGCCGCCATGGGGGCTCCATGGCTACCTCAGACCTTCCTTGTACCCCTGCGACGGCACAGCATAGATCCGGACGACATCCATGCGGGCATCGAATATGGGCGCGAGGCGGCTCGCCCCATGCTCGACAATAATCCGGAGCTTGTGCTGCACCACATGCATGATCCGGATCACGATCGTCTGATGGTCCGGAGAATGTCCTACTTCAGAATCAAACGAACATCACTCGGCGAAACCTATTCCCGCTTTCTCGACGAGAAGATGAAAGCTGGGGCGACAGTCTACGTAATCGACTGCGGCTTCAAGTGGAAGGCCTCCCAAGTGGGTGAGCGGCACTTCTTCCAGCTGGGCGGCGCAGGCGGTGTCACCGACGATGAGTATCTCAATGGCAGTGAACGGGTCAGCCAATTCCTCAAACGGCAGGGCTCCAGCCTGCAACGGTGGCATGCCCCGTTTACCGACACAGTAACGCCAGAAGGCGAGTGGGGATTTCAGCCACAACTGGGGCACGAGACTCTGGCCCTCGCAAGGCGACATGGCAGCAAGGTCGTGCGCGTGTCTTTTGACGATCCCGAGGATATGAGTCCTCTGGTGGCGGATTTCTATCGCTGGTGGTACGAGCAGCGGGGTATTCGCACGAACCACCTTCTCACCGGATCGTTCATCTTTCTGGACCCCTACTGGACCTTGCGCACCGGCTCGGTTCCTTTCTGGTTAGTATTCAATGGACGCCGATCGGCCGGTCACCTGATTCGCTACCTGTCCGAGGTCGACCGTTACGACCATATCTACACAATGCTGCTCTCCAACGGCGTTAATCCTATTGAAGGCGTATCCATCGATGACTGGCGCGCTGTTCTGAAAAAGGCATCGGTCAGTGGCGAGTTTGTCGGAGTCGATGAAGATAGATTCCCGTACGACTTCGCGAGCTTTCTACGCTACAACGCTGCACTGCAGAAACAGGTGCCATTCCGGCATGACACACCCGAACCAGCGACCACGGCAGAACTGGACCGATTTCTGGCAGAGCACGGACACAGATACCGAGTCAGATTCGAGCAATCGAATCCCGTATCGTAGAGTCAATCATCAGCCCGGCGCATTCGCCAGGACCGATGAGGATCGTCGCTTTCGCGCCGCTACGTACGCGGTCGCCTCACGAGCAGAATAGTGGGAATACCGATCAGGAACATTATTCCGAACGTGATGAAGCTCCAGTAGTACGTCCCGGTTGCATCGTACACCAGGCCGGCAAAGAATGGGCCTGTCGCCGTGCCAGTACTCTGCGCGAGGTTGAGGGCCCCGAAAATCGCACCATAGAACGCCAGGCCAAAGGTCCGGCTGGCCAGTATCGACAACGTGGGCAGCCATGCCCCCATACCGAAGCCTGCCAGGAGCGCGTACGCCCAAATGAGTACGATGGATGATCCCGGGCCCACGGCAAGAAGGATGATGATCGATCCCATCATCATTGCCTGCCCCAATGCCCACGCCTTGTTCGGCTGCATCTTGTCGCACAGCCATCCGAACGCGATCTTGCCGAGCGCACTGCCGATGCCGACGGCACTCAGTGCGGAGGCTGCCGTCTGAATGGGAAAGCCGATATCCTGCAGGTGAGGTACGGGTGCCTGGACAAGCCCCATACTGGAGAAGCAGCCGGCGAAGAACGATACTGCGATGAGCCAGAACGTCTGCGAGCGAGCCGCGCCGCGCAGCGACACGCCTTGCACTGTC
>PUON01000175.1 GCA_003552125.1 Dehalococcoidia bacterium
GACCCGCGCGGCGCGGCGCGAGGCAGATGGCGTCGCCCAAACGACAGCCGAAACCCGCAAGGCGGCGGAGGCTGAGATCGCCCGGGATAAGGCCGCTGCCACCGGAGCCATCGCGCAGGAGCGCCAGCTGGCTCAGGTCGAACTCAAGAAGCAGCGCGAGGCGATGACCAGCGAACTCGATGCCAGGCGCGCGGAACTGGATCAGCAAGAGATCGAGGTGAAGAAGCAATGGGCCTTCTTGGCCACCCTGCTGGATCGGTTCGAACCTCTTCTCAAGAAGGTGATGCGCTGGCTCTCCCATCCGGACCTTCCCGCGGAGATGAAGGAGGAGGGCATCGACATCGCCGCCGAAGCGCTCAGCCTGTCAAGGTCGCTGGGGCAGGACGATCCGGACCCGTGACACCTGTCGCGCCTGGTTGCGGGTGACGGAGCGTCCCGCATCCGGGCGCGGGGGGTTGGGGGCCGACCGCGGTCCTTATGTGACGAGTGTGATTCACCTTTGATGAAGGGTGGCGTTGGTCCGGCCTCGCCCTTTACGGCAGCGCCGGGAAGTCGCCTCGCCTGTGCCGGTCGACGATCGCGCGCAAGGGTTCCGGCGCCAACACCTCCACGGCGTCGCCCCACATGTAGAGGTGCCAGGCCATTTCCAGATGGCCCGAGGCGGTGAAATGGACGGTCAGGCTGCCGTCTTCGCCTTCGGTCATCTCCTGCGTCGGGTGGAACAGGAACTCGCGCGCGGCGGCGGGGGCGATGCCAAGATGACCACGGCCCTGCTCGATCGCCTCACCCACCGCTGTAACATCCTTGATACCGGAAACGACAGCTTCCGCTTCAAGGCAAGCTCAGCTGCTGCGTCAGCCGCCACGAAAAAGAAGGAGACAACACACATCTTGACCCCAGCATGACCCGAAATCCATAATCAGAGGCGGGTCACTTCTCGGTGAAAAACCCGGCTCAGTTCTGGGTGAAAATCAACATCCCTGATCAGCAAATGAGATCAGACTATTCAGCAGAGTTAATAGGGATGCAGGCTTATGGGAGGCCGTAACTTCTGGAATATGGAACCTAGTTGACGGCTGAAATTCAATTATCAAGATTTGTCGAGGGTAATACTCTCACCAGCATCGTAAGGGTTTCCAAAGCGAACTGTTCCGGGATTCGAATAACCAGATCCTCCATAATACTCAGCCGATCTGTCGTGCCTTGGATGCGTGTTTCCATCCGACGTATTTCAGATGCAATTTGCCCCTCAGTCATTTGGATCTGTTGCTTGTCCTGAATGTTGCGTGACCGCAGCTGTTCGATACTCATCTGCTTCCATCTGACGTACGTCTCGGTCTCGGATGTGAGGATCTGCCGTCGGTCGGAAAGGGCGCTCAACGTCGCATGGGCCTGCTTGGCATAACGCTCCCGCTGCTCTTGGATCATCTCTTGCTCCAAGCCTGCTACAATTGTTTGGACTTCGCGGAATGGTCGGATTGTTTGCTGAATTTGCTGGTTCGTTGTTTGCCGACATCCATCACTCAAGAATGCTTGGATGATCTTGTCTGGCGCTTTCTGAACAGAGCCATCATCTGCAATAATAAGACAAGTGGTATTGACCACATCAGGGAAAATGGTCGAAAGCCAACGGCGGTCGGACAGTCGACCTATCCGGACGGCAGGCGCTTCAGACGTATGAGCCTTGACATGACGGTCGAGGAATATCGATGGCCGTGACGCAGTCCGGACGAAGAAAAGCGTCTTACCTGTCAACTCGGATGCCACTTCATTATCTGAAAGATAAACTCCGATAGGCCTTGGCGAAATGGGCTGCAGCTTTGCCTTGAGGTATGCTTGTCGGACAAGATCGTCATGCAAGTCATCGCCGGTTGAGAAGAAGCGCACACGTCTTCCAACTTGCTCCCATGGCAGAATTACGTCCTTCCTTGGCGGACGCCCAAGTCGATCGCGGCGCCACCGGAGTATCTCGGGCTCACGCGTCGTCATTGCACCAAGATTGTAGGGGCAGTTTTCAAGCAGTTTCGGTAATGCGAGTGAGGCCACCCGCTCGCCGTCATTCGCTTTGGGAAATGCCCCGTGAAAACCACCGCTCCCATGCAGGAGTCTCAGCCATGCATTTCCTCTGCTATCCGAGGCCCGAACCTTCCCGATGACCTCTGTGAATTCGTCCTGCTTTTCGTGCCCGTCAGGAAACGTTTTTTCGGCAGTGACACTCAGGCCAAAAGACAACTCGTTTTTCAATGCAAGTGCCGCGTTCTTGAAGCCAGCCCGTCCAGCTGCGGCTTCTGTGATGATGCTATCAATGCGTTGGGACAAAGCTTCATCGAGATACGGCAGAGGACGTTCAAAAACGTCGAGCAGATCGAGGGCCTCAAGCACCCTCTCATCAGCAGAGCCCGCAACCACCATACGCCAAATGCCTATCGTGCCAACGCTCCGATCCTTCAGATAAGCGGTCAGCCCGCCGGCACGCAGTCGGTCTAGACGGCCGATCAACTGGTCAATGCGCACGGCCTGCCACGGCAGGTTGTAAAAGATCATGTCCGAGGCGACGTTGTGCAGGTTGAGTCCTGCTTCAACGAATTCCTCCATAATCAGGACTGTGGCCTCGCTTTCGATCGCTCCCACGACATCAACCAAGCCCGTATTGTGGCGCCCTCGCATGGTCGCAATACCGTCGCCCGCCAGATGCGGAAAAAGTTCCGACAGGCGCCGTTCCAACATGTCCACAGTTGGTGTGTCACCAGCCACGATGATGACGCGCCGTGTCGGGTCACCACGCCAGAAGTCGACAAGAATGTCGCAAAGGTCATCGAACAATGCATTGCCGGGATTGCGAGAAAGCACCGTTTCCAGATCGTCACGCAGGCCTGGATATGCCGAGAACGTTCGATGGCGCAGGATGTTGCGCAGGCTCGAACCCGCCCGAAACATCTGGCGGCATTGCAGCCATGGTGCCTGTTCGAGCGGAGCGTTCTCTCCGTCACGACAGGCGGCGTTTTGAAGCATGACCCTTGGAATCTCGGCGTCGGATGGATTAACTCGGATCGTATGCACCTTGCGTGCAGGCGCAATACCCGGCCACTTGTTCCGTGTCTGGCGCAAGATCCGACGATCTGCTGCGAATGCCGTTCTGAAAGTGTCGGCGGAAAGGGTCCCATCCGAAACACGTTCCTGCGCGGCAGCAGCTTCTTCAGCGAGATAATCCAGCGGTTCGCGACCAAGAAGATTGGCGACCTCGGTCCGTTCGGGTTCAATGGCCCCGATGACGGCGCGCGCCCAGTCAGGGTTGCCGAGCCGCGGTGTGGCAGTGAGCAGAAGAACATGCCTGAATCTTGGAGCGTCACGGCGCTCGCGACAGAGGCTCGAAAGGAATGCAGCGTCCTCGAGGTTCAGGGCGTGAATTTCGTCCACAATCAGCATGTCGTAGTTTTCCGGGGACCAGAAGTTCCACACTACGCGACTCCTGTCCGGAAACGTTTTCTGATGGCGTATTTATCACCTGAGATGAGGGGGAGGCCGCCTGTTCGAATTCGACGGCGCAATTCGTCGAGGCCTGTGCGGAACCAGGA
>PUON01000091.1 GCA_003552125.1 Dehalococcoidia bacterium
CGCTCGAGGGCTTCGGATGCGCGGGCATGCCGCGTGCGGTACGCGCAGCGGGAGCCCTGGTTCACTACCTGGGCGAGACTCAGAAGGAGTCCGTACGGCATGTCACGGCGCTGTCCACTTACTCCACGGCGTCGTTCATGACGCTCGATGGTCAGACCATCCGGAACCTGGAATTGTTCGAGGGCGGTCGCTGGGGCACGGCCGAACTCTCTCTCCTTTCGATACTTGACGAGACGAAGACGGCTATGGGGGGGAGGTTGCTTCGCTCGTGGTTGGGTCGGCCGCTCCTGGAGCTCGCCCCGTTGCGGGAGCGACAGGACCTCGTGCAGTGGTTCTTCGAGACGTCACTCCGCCGTCAGGAGACGCGGAGTGTGCTGTCACACATTCCCGACCTTGAAAGGCTGATAGGTCGGACGGTATCCGGCCGTGCCACACCTCGGGAGATGATCGCGCTCCGTGCGGGACTTGCCGCAGTTCCGCAATTGCGTGAGGCGATTGGGGATGCTCCCGGTGAGCTGGCTGAGCGTGTTCGTCCTCTGCAAGCTTCGGCGTCGCTGCTGTGCGAAGCTCTCGCGGAGGAGCCCGGAACGCTGGAGCAGGGCGGAGTCATCAGGGAGGGGTTCTCCGATGAACTCGACTCATTGCGCGGTCATGCGAGGGATGCGCGCAGATACCTCGCCGACCTGGAGCAGCGTGAGCGCGAGCGTACGGGAGTGAAGTCGTTGCGTGTGGGGTACAACCGTGTCTTCGGTTACTACATCGAGGTATCGCGGGCGAATCAGCATGCCGTGCCACCCGATTACGTGCGGAAACAGACGTTGACCGATGCCGAGCGGTTCTACACCCCCGAGTTGAAGGAGTATGAATCGCTGGTCCTGAACGCGACGGAGCGCATTACCGAACTTGAGACGGCGGTGTACCGCCAGGTGTGTGAGCGGGTGGCGGCCCAGTCAGATGACGTGCTTGATCTCTCGCGTGCCATCGCGACGGTCGATGTCACCTGCAGCCTCGCGGAAGTAGCGACTCGTCGCGGGTACGTCAGGCCGGTGCTGGACGACAGTCTCGAAGTTGAGGTAAGGGCAGGGCGACATCCGATTGTTGAGGCGAGGCTCGCGCAGGGCGCGTTTGTACCGAACGATATATTTCTGTCGAATCGAGACGCCCAACTGATCGTGCTCACGGGTCCGAATATGTCCGGCAAATCCACATATCTGCGACAGGTCGCGCTCATCGTTCTGCTGGCACAGGTCGGAAGCTTCATACCCGCCGAGGCTGCCCGCATAGGGCTCGTCGACAGGATATTCACGCGGGTTGGTGCACAGGAAGACCTGGCGTCGGGACAATCGACGTTCATGGTGGAGATGATCGAAACGGCGAATATTCTGCACCACGCGTCTCCGCGCTCGCTCCTGGTTCTCGACGAGATAGGACGTGGCACCAGCACGTACGACGGAGTCTCAATCGCGTGGGCGATCGCCGAGTATATCCACAACAATCCAACGCTTGGCTGCAAGACGGTGTTCGCGACGCACTACCATGAGCTCGTCGAGCTGGCCGATTACCTGCCCCGTGTCAGAAACTTCAATGTGGCGGTGGTCGAGGAGGCGGGGAAGGTTCGGCTGATGCACCGGATAGTCCCGGGAGGCGCGGACCGGAGCTACGGAATACACGTGGCAAAGCTGGCGGGACTGCCTGGAGCGGTGGTTTCGCGGGCACAGAACGTGCTGGATCAACTGGAGGCATCCGGGCCGGCAGGTGAACGCGATGCGCAGGGCTCCACATTCAAGGCTGCGGCCCAGTTGAACCTGTTCGCAGGAGATGGTCTTGTTGAAGAGATTGCAGAGCTGGATGTGGACTCGCTGACGCCTCTCGAGGCGATCACCATTCTCTACCAGTGGCGCGAAAGAGCCCGAAAGAGAGCCGGTTAGAGCCGTCAAGTTGCGTGAATTGACGGAGGCAAAACGCGGTGATACAATTGCGGTTTGCGGCATGACAATGCTATTGGTTCCCCCATTCGCTATTTGACTCCCCCGTGTTGTGCGCTTGAGAGTAGCAGTTTTCGCAAGACTACGTGTGTGTAGGAGTATGCTATGCCTTTGAGTTCTGCTCCATCCAGTCCTGTCGTCCGGTCCTTCGCCAAGCACCCCGAGCTTATTGATGTTCCGAACCTCGTGAGGGTGCAGCTCGAATCGTTCGAGTGGTTTCAGAAGGAGGGGCTGACGAAGCTCTTCGAAGAGGTCTCCCCGATTCGCGACTATACTCGCAATCGGCTGGAGTTGCACTTCGTGGACTTCGAGTTCGATAAACCCAAACACTCGGTGGAGGAATGCCTCGAGAGAGGCATGACGTATTCGGCGCCGCTTCGAGTTCTCGTACGGCTCCTTATCAAGGAGACGGGTGAGATCAAGGAAGAAAGGCTGTTCTTCGGCGATTTCCCCCTGATGACGGAAGCCGGCACATTCATCATCTCCGGGGCCGAGCGCGTGGTTGTCAGCCAGTTGACCCGCTTCCCCGGCGTGTATTTCACGCTCGCGCGCGACCCTGTGAGCGGACGACAGCTCGGCTTCGGCAAACTCGTGGCAGAGCGCGGCGCCTGGCTGGATTTCGACACCTCGAGTCGCAACGTGCTGTCAGTGCGCGTGAGCGGAAAGCGCAAGCTTACCGCTACCACGCTTCTCAGGGCTGTCGACCCGCAGTACAGCACTGATGACGACCTTATGAATCTGTTCCAGAGCGTCGACACGACTCCCGATCATCAGTACATCACCTCAACGATCGAGCGTGACCCTCACATACGGAGCCACTCTGACGCGTTGGTAGACATCTACCGTAAGCTGTCCTCGGGTGAGCCTCCGAGCCTCAACAGTGCCAAGACGCTGCTGAACAATTTTCTTTTCAATCCGCGGAGGTACAGCCTCGGTGAGGTCGGGCGCTACAAGCTCAACAAGAAGCTTGGGGTAGAGGTGCCGAGCGATTATCTCGGCTTGACCCCTGATGACCTGGTGCAGATCGTACGGCATATCATCCTGCTCAACAATGGCAGGGAGACACCCGATGATATCGATCACCTGGGAAACCGGAGAGCGCAGGGAGTCGGGTTTCTGTTGCAGAACCAGTTCCGCGTCGGACTGCTGCGACTCGAGCGTGCGGTCAAGGAGAGAATGAGCATCCTCGGCTCTGAGGCGGCGACGCCTTCGGCGCTGATCAATATCCGTCCCGTGACGGCTGCGATTAAGGAGTTCTTCGGCAGATCGCAGCTTTCGCAGTTCATGGATCAGACGAATCCCCTCGCCGAACTGACGCACAAGCGGCGGCTGTCGGCGATGGGTCCGGGTGGACTGTCTCGTGATCGCGCGGGGTTTGAGGTCCGCGATGTGCACCACTCCCACTATGGAAGACTGTGTCCCATAGAGACGCCCGAAGGACCGAACATCGGACTTATCGGTACGCTGGCGACCTATGCCTCGATCAACAAGTTCGGCTTTGTCGAGACGCCATATCGCAAGGTGATTCACGAACTGGCAGCGGACTCGCCTCACCTGGCGGGAAGACTGCTTCGGGAGGATGTTGTGAGTGATGATGGCACTGTTGTCGCCAAAGCGGGTACCCGCGTCGATGCTGACGCTGCCCGTGCTATCGCTGCGGTGGCTCCAAGGAGCGTGCGCATTGCTTCATACGTCTCTACCGATGTTAAGAACCTCACGGCGGACGAGGAAGAGCAGTACAGCGTTGCTGAGGCGAACGTCAGGCTTAACGAATATGGCGAGTTTGTTGACGAACGCGTTGATGTGAAGCGAGGTTCACGGTACTTCCGTGAGGCACAGGACAAGGTAGACCTGATGGATGTGTCGCCGAAGCAGATCTTCAGCGTATCGGCTGCACTCATACCGTTTCTGGAACATGATGACGCCAACCGGGCGCTCATGGGTTCCAATATGCAGCGGCAGGGGGTTCCATTGTTGCGGCCCGAGGCTCCTCTGGTATCGACCGGTATGGAGGGCGAGGTTGCGCGTTACAGCGGCCAGGCCCTTTTCTCGAGTTGCAGTGGAACGATTACCTCCGTCACCGGATCGGCAATCGTGATAGGGGATGACCGAGGAGATCTGCACACGCACAAGCTGGAGCGGTTCCTCAGGACGAACCAGGGGACCTGTATCGATCAACGTCCGCGTGTACGTAAGGGAGACCGGGTCGAGGCTGGACAGATTCTGGCGGACAGTTCATCGCTGCAGGATGGCCAATTGGCCCTCGGCCGCAACATAATCTGTGCGTTTATGAGCTGGCGCGGCTACAACTACGAAGACGCGATTATTGTGAGCAACCGGCTCGTGAAGGATGATGTGTACACCTCGATCCACATCGAGAAGTATGAGACGCAGGAGCGCAACACGAAGCTTGGTCCAGAGGAGATCACTCGCGACATACCGAATGTCAGCGAGGACAGTCTTGGCAACCTCGACGATGAGGGCATTGTTCGCATCGGTGCTGAGGTTAAGGCCGGCGATATTCTGGTGGGCAAGATCACTCCAAAGGGTGAGACAGAGCCCTCGACGGAGGAGAAGCTGCTGCGCGCCATTTTTGGCGAGAAGGTCCGGGATGTGAAGGACAGCTCGTTGCGGATGCCTCCTGGAGCTCGAGGAAGGGTGCTCTCGATGCGCGTGTTCTCTCGCGAGAACCACGATGAGCTTCCCGCCGGAGTGAACCGACTGGTACGTGTATGGGTGGTGCAGCGGCGCAAGCTTTCTATCGGCGACAAGATGTCCGGACGCCACGGCAACAAGGGTGTCGTGTCGATCGTACTTCCTGAGGAAGATATGCCCTTCCTCCCGGATGGGACTCCCGTTGATATCGTGCTCAACCCGATGGGCGTGCCGTCGCGTATGAACATCGGGCAGGTGCTTGAATCGCATCTCGGGTGGGCGGCCCGGGTGTTCGGTTTTCGTGCGGTGAATCCGATCTTCGGCGGTGCGGACACCGCACAGATCGAAGATGAGTTGAGTCGCGTGTGGATGGCCTGGAGCGCCGAGGCGGTCAACATAGACCCACATGAGGCCTGCGCCGTTGACCAGGACAAGCTGAATGCCTGGCTGGCGGGTAACGATTATGATCCGGAAGAAGTCATGGATCCGAATCGCACCGGCGTGGCCAAACGGGCTGCGGCATGCCTCTGGCTGAAATCGCTGGGTATCGACGCGCGGCACCAAACGGACGAGGAAGTGAACAGCCTCACGAAGAAGATATATGAGGAGCGCCGGATATTCCCCCCGACGTTTGGCAAGATGATCATCAGGGATGGAAAGACCGGCGAGACCTTCAATCAGCCGGTCACGATCGGTGGCGTGTACATGATGAAGCTCATCCACCTGGTTGAGGACAAGGTGCATGCACGGTCGACCGGACCCTACTCACTCATCACGCAGCAGCCGCTTGGTGGCAAGGCGCAGTTTGGCGGGCAGCGATTCGGTGAGATGGAGGTATGGGCACTCGAAGGCTACGGCGCGGCGCACACCCTGCAGGAGATGCTGACGGTGAAATCCGACGATATTGTGGGGCGTGCCAGGGCATACGAATCGATCATCAAGGACGAGGATGTGCAAAGCCCCAGCATACCTGAGGCCTGTAAGGTGCTGTTCATGGAGCTTCGGGCCATGGGCTTCGCCGTCGAGTTGCTCAACGAAGAAGAAGAGAGAATCAACATCATTGGCGATGTGAAACCTCGCTTCAAGTCAAAACTGTAGAGAGAGGTCTGCATAAATGGTTCAGTTCGATGACATCAGCGCGATCCAGATAAGCCTGGCTTCTCCTGACCAGATTCGCAGCTGGTCCCATGGAGAGGTTATCAAGGCGGAGACCATCAACTACCGGACGCTTAAGCCGGAACGGGATGGCCTATTCTGCGAGCGGATCTTCGGTCCCGTGAAGGACTACGAGTGTCATTGTGGTAAGTACAAGAAGATTCGGTACAAGGGCGTCATCTGTGACAAGTGTGGCGTCGAGGTCGCTCACTCCAGTGTGCGTCGTGAGCGCATGGGACACATAGAGCTGGCAGCTCCTGTAACCCATATCTGGTTTGCCAAACTCGTTCCGTGCTGGCTGGGTATTCTGCTTGATCTCTCTCCCAAGAACCTGGAGTCGGTTATCTACTTCGCCCGGTACCTCGTGATCTCAGTCGATGAGGACGGCATAGAGGCCAAAGCCCATGAACTGATGGAGCAGGGCCTGGGCGAGGATGCCGAAAAGATTCGTGGTATCAAGCGAAACCAGCTTCTCACAGAAGAAGAACACCGGGAGCTTAAGGATAAGGCCGGCAACCTGTTCAAAGCGGGAATGGGGGCCGAGGCAGTCCTCGAGGTGTTGAGAAATCTTGATATTGAACAGCTTCATGAGAAGCTGCTGGAAGACATCCGCACTGCGTCCAGGCAGATGTACGACAAGCTGAGCAAGAAACTGCAGCTGGTCGAGGCGCTGCGTGACAGTGGAAACCGCCCTGAATGGATGATCCTCACCGTGCTCCCGGTGCTGCCTCCTTCGCTGCGCCCTGTGGTACAGCTTGACGGCGGCAGATTTGTCATCAGTGATCTGAATGATCTCTACCGCAGGGTCATTAACCGTAACAATCGACTTCGGCGCTTGATGAACCTCGGTGCTCCCGAAGCAATCGTGAGGAACGAGAAGCGCATGCTTCAGGAGGCTGTTGATGCGCTGGTCGACAATGGACGGCGTGGCCGCGTCGTGACTACCGGTAACAATCACGCACTGAAATCCCTGTCGGCGATGCTGGCAGGCAAACAGGGCCGGTTCAGGCAGAATCTGCTTGGCAAGCGCGTGGACTACAGCGGCCGATCCGTAATTGTGGTCGGTCCTGAGCTTAAGCTGCACCAGTGTGGCATCCCGCGCCGCGTTGCACTCGAGTTGTTCAAACCATTCATCATGCACAAGCTGATGGAACGTGGCTACGCGAACAACGTCAAAGTAGCACGGCGTCAGGTTGAGCGGGCTCGTCCCGAGGTATGGGACCTCCTGCAGGAGGTGGTCAAGGAACGGCCTGTAATGCTCAATCGTGCCCCGACACTTCACCGTCTCAGCATCCAGGCGTTTGAACCGGTCTTGATCGACGGAGATGCGTTCCAGTTGCACCCTCTGGTATGTTCTGCCTTCAACGCCGACTTCGATGGCGACCAGATGGCGGTGCATGTGCCCCTGTCCAAGGCTGCCATTCAGGAAGTCAGAGAACGCATGCTGAGTGTCTACAACATGCTGCTGCCCAGCAACGGTATGCCTGTTACCTCTCCGAGCCTCGATATCGTCCTCGGTTGCTACTATCTCACCATCCCCAAACCTCATGCGAAGGGGGAGGGGAAGGTATTCAGCAGCCTGGACGACGCGAAGCTGGCTTACGAGGTCGGAATTGTCGATCTCGGCGCCGAGGTCCGGGTCAGGCACGAGGGCGAGATACTGCAGACCACGGTCGGTCGCATCCTGTTCAACGATGCGCTGCCGCCTCAGGTTCCGTTCCAGAATAAGACCATGAACAAGTCCGCTATCAGATCGCTGGTCTCCGAATGTGTCCGCATCCTCGGGCACGAAGCAACCGCCGCCGTTCTTGACAACCTGAAGCAGCTTGGCTTCGACTTCGCGACCAAGTCAGGCGTCTCGATAGCGATGAGTGACATAGAGGAACCGCCTCACAAGAAGGAGATTCTGCGCGAGGCAGATGAACAGGTTGGCGTGATAGAAGATCAGTACGCGCGTGGTTTCATAACCGAGGATGAGCGTTATGAGAACGTCGTCCAGGTGTGGATGGAAGCCACGGACAAGATTCTGGAGGATGTCTCGAGCTCGCTCGACCGCTATGGCCCCATCTACATGATGGCAACGTCAGGCGCGAAAGGTAACATCTCACAGATTCGCCAGATGGCTGGCATGCGCGGACTGATGACTGATCCTTCTGGCAAGATCATCGACTATCCGATCAAGGCGAGCTTCCGGGAAGGCCTGTCGCCTATGGAGTACTTCATTTCCACACATGGCGCACGGAAAGGTCTTGCCGATACCGCGCTGCGGACGTCCGACAGCGGATACCTGACGAGGCGACTGGTGGACGTATCGCAGGATGTGATCGTCACCGAGGTGGACTGCGGTACTACCGAAGGCACGTGGATACTTGCCGGGCGCAGCGGCGGTACGCTTCCTCCGTTCGCCGAGCGCATGCTCGGTTATCTCACGGCAGCCCCGGTGACTGACGCAGGCTCTGGCGAGGTCATCGTTGATCGTAACGAAGAGATCGATGAGGAGAGGGCACGACAGATTGTTGAGGCTGGAATTGATCGCGTCTACGTACGTTCTCCGCTCAACTGTCGATGCCGCTTCGGCATCTGCCAGTATTGCTACGGACGGGACCTTGCGACGCGGAGCCTGGCAAAGATCGGCACTGCAGTCGGAGTGATCGCTGCACAGAGTATCGGTGAGCCGGGTACCCAGTTGACACTACGAACGTTCCACACGGGTGGCGTAGTCGGTTCCGACATCACAACCGGTCTGCCGAGAGTCGAGGAATTGTTCGAGGCTCGTACTCCCAAAGGGCGTTCAGTGTTGTCCGGTATAGACGGTGTGGCGGAGGTAATCGATACAGAGCAGGGACGAGTGGTGAAGATAACCAATTCTTCCTCTTACGATGAGGAATACCCGGTACCGTCGGGAGCGGAGATCGTGGTTGAGGACGGACAGTTGATTGATGTCGGCATGCTGCTGTATCGTCCGGCTGCGTCTGATGGTAGTGGAGAGGCTCAGCCCCCGGCGATCATCGGTGATGATGATGGTGTTGCACGTGTGTCGGGCCGTGTGTCTGTGGAGAAAGACCTCGTGAGAGTCCGCTACACTGAGACTGAGGAGCGAGAGTACCCGATTCCCATGGGAGCGCGACTCACCGTACAGACCGGTGATACGGTGCACGTGGGGCAGCAACTCACCGAAGGAGTTATCAATCCTCACTCGATCCTTCGCATCATGGGAAAGGAAGCGACTCAGCAGTACATAATCGACGAAATTCAGCGTGTATACTGTTCGCAGGGCGTGAGTATTCACGACAAGCACGTGGCCACGATCGTCCGACAGATGCTGCGTCGTGTCGAGGTCCTGTCCTCCGGTGATACCGAATTGCTCCCGGGAGAACTCGTGGATCGATTCGACTACGAGGATGTCAACGCGCGGGTGCTTGCTGAAGGTGGTGAACCTGCGACTGCCCAGGCAATACTGCTTGGCATTACGAGGGCAAGCCTGAACAAGGATAGCTGGCTTGCCGCCGCGTCATTCCAGGAGACCAACAGGGTTCTGGCTGCGGCAGCGCTCCGCGGCAAGGTTGACAGACTCAGAGGCCTGAAGGAGAACGTCATTCTTGGCAAGCTGATTCCATCACAGGGTGTGCCCAGTCCCGCAAAGATGCTGGAAGCACCTGCCGAGGAAGAGGAGCCGATGGGTCTGTTATCCTGATGATACGCCGGGACAGCGTCCCGGGAATCGGGTAATGCATCAGCATGGCTCATGGAGCACCCGAAGAGGGTAAGAGAGTAGTATCGGGAGAATCGGTCGTTGAGGACGCGCCGGTGGAGTTCCGGTTGCGTCCTCAACGACTTGATAGTTTCGTCGGCCAGACGAAGGTCAAGGAGCAGCTAAGCATAGCGATAGCTGCAGCGCGCAAGCGTGGTGAACCACTTGACCACACGTTGCTGCATGGCCCACCTGGTCTCGGAAAGACCACTCTGGCACACATAATCGCTGCGGAGATGGGCGTCAGCATCAAGGTGACATCCGGCCCTGCGATTGAGCGTCCAGGAGATCTCGCAGCTACGCTCACGAATTTGGAGGAAGGCGAGGTGATCTTCATAGACGAGATCCATCGCCTCAGCCGACTTGTCGAAGAGAAGCTCTACCCTGCCATGGAGGACTTCTTCTTTGACGTTTTCCTTGGTAAGGGTCCAGGGGCTCGTGGCCTGAGGTTGAATCTGCCGCCGTTCACATTGGTCGGAGCCACCACCCGGTACTCCCTGCTTAGTCCACCGTTGCGTGATCGCTTCGGCATCGCCTGTCATCTCGACTTCTACGACGAAGATGCCATACAGCTCATACTACGTCGGTCTGCGTCCATCATGAAGGTGCCGGCGGATGACGCAGGACTTGGGCATATTGCACGCCGCGCAAGAGGTACACCCAGAGTTGCCAACAGGCTTCTCAGGCGGCTGCGTGACTTCACTCAGGTGGTGGCGGACGGCACTATCTCGGAAGAGGTGGCGATTGAGGGTCTTGGAAGATTGGAGATCGATTCGATAGGGCTGGACGAGATAGACCACAAGATCCTGCGTACCATCGTCGAGAAGTTCGATGGTGGACCTGTTGGGCTTGACACTATCGCCGCGTCAGTGAGTGAGGATGCCGACACCATCACCGATGTGTACGAGCCGTACCTTCTGCAACTGGGCTTCATTGACAGGACTCCCCGTGGCCGGGTTGCGTCGAGGCTTGCATACGCGCATCTCGGTCTGCAGTATGAGCGCAGACCCGGCAAGCAGCC
The DNA here is from genome assembly GCA_003552125.1 of Dehalococcoidia bacterium. GTDB lineage: Bacteria > Chloroflexota > Dehalococcoidia > GIF9 > AB-539-J10 > SKVJ01. The sequence goes on from PUON01000091.1 coordinate 10,568, forward strand.
CGGGCTGTGGGAAGAGTAGCAGGAACGCCTCTACCCAAAGAACTCTCGGATCGTGGGCGCTGAGATGACAAGCAGAGCCACGACTAATGAGAACCAGGCGAACAGCGACATATCGTGAAGGCAGACCAGCGAGATGTATACAAAGACGGCAGCCAGAGGCACGACCAGAGCCAGTCCCTTGCCCCACCTTGGCCGGATGCGTGCGAATACGAAGCTGGAGATGGCCAGCGCGACAAAGCTGCCAATCAGGGGTCGACTGTATCCCAGAATGTTGAGCGAACTGAGCTCTCCCGCAGTCAGGTCGGGCACGCTGTGAGTTGCCATGAACCAGGCGGTAATGACCGCCCATGGCGAAAGCATCAGAGATACGTACAGAGGATCCCTCAAGATCGTCTGTCTTATAGCGAACACGGTGAGAGTCACCGCGCAGGGGATGTAGGCGATGCCGAGAAGCGTCCACCACTGGGTGGCGCCAAGCAACAGGAACACCATCAGTATCAGAGGAACCAGGCAGTAACCCATCCAGCTGAAGGACCACAATGGAGCTCTTCGGCTCAACGCCTGCAACACTCCATACCCCGCGATCAGCACGAGAACCACTGCCGACGCGATACTCTCGTGGTAGTATGCGGTAATCAGAAGGGCTACCAGCAGGTGGGGCAGAGAGGTGAGAAATGCATCCTTCCATGTGCCCTGGGAGTGGACCATCAGTAGATCACGGGCGATGGTACCAGGGTTGCCGAACGACTGAATTGCCGAGTGTGAAGCTTCGTCCTCCTCCATACCACGCTGTCGGAGTTCCTCAGTGTGATCCTCGAGGTGAGTGCGAATCTCCTTGTCGATAGACGAACGTGTATGAGAATCCAGCCTGACGCTTCCACACAGGGCCGCCACGTAGTCGATCAGGTTTCTCGGCATGGGTTAATCAGGGAGACTCTCCGCTAAGCACTGATCTCACTGCGGCGGCGAAGTCCGACCACGTGAGTCGCTTCTGCTCGAGTGCTTCTTTCCCCCAGTCTGTGATGTAGTAGTATCGTCGCTCCTGCCCATTCGGCAGCGTTTCCCATCTTCCTTCGACGAGCCCGTCCTTCTCCATTCGGTGCAATGCCGGATAGAGGGTACCCTCACGAAAGCGGAAGTATCCTGCGCTTCGAGTCTCGAGCTCCTTGATAAGCTCATAGCCGTAGGACGGGTGGTCATTGATGACGCTCAATACCAGGCAGTCTGTACTGCCCTTGAGAAGCTCGCGTTCGTGGCCCGCCATCGCAGCCTCCTGTGGCTCATTCTATGAATCAACACTAGCAGTGACAACTGTTCCTGTCAATGTGGTGGTGTCCTGTTTGTCAGCAGGACCGTCAACTGTCTAGAATAGTTCTCTTGTTGGCTCTGCCTGAGGAGGTGCCCATGGGCGCAAGCGCCGAATTCACCGATCGGATACGCCGGACAGAGACTATGCAGGAGCTTCTTAAGAGTCTCGATGAGGAACCAGAGAAGCTTCTCCGCAGCATATGTTCCCGCTATGAAGAGACAGGACGGGCAGTGGCCGACCACTACCTGCAGCTCACAGGGTTTTTCGGAGAAACCATGTTGCGCGTGCTGGTGGGTGCCGGATTGATAGAGCGAATGTCCGGTGGGCGAGGGGCGCTGATTTCGTACGAGCCGACTGAAGAAGGACTGCGCCTGTACCATGCCATGATGAATGAGAAGCGATCGTGATGTCCCTGGTCGATACGCACGCGCACCTGGATCAGATACCGGACTTGCGATCCGCTTTCGATGGTGCGTGGAAGGTGGGTGTCAGAGGGGTGGTTGGAGTGGGCACAGACATGGTCTCCAACGAGAACACCCTGCGCATTGCCGATGAATGGAGTGGCCTCGTGTACCCGGCCATTGGTTTGCATCCCGCACATCTGGCGGGTAATGATCCCGCACGAATTGCGGAGGAACTCCAATTCATCAGACAGAACCTGTCATGTTGCTGTGCCATCGGTGAAGTGGGGCTGGACTATCACAAGCGCACTCTTGAGCATGTGCCACGGGAACTCCAGCAGGAAGTATTCAGAGAAATGCTGAAACTTGCCGCATTGGCAGAGCGTCCCGTGCTCGTACACAGTCGTTATGCATGGACAGATGCGCTGAATCTGGTGATCGAATCAGGTGTTCGTAACGCAGTCTTTCACTGGTTTACTGGCTTCAGCGGAGTTCTGCAGGGTATAATGGACGCCGGTTACTACGTATCAATAACGCCTGCGGCCGAGTATCATGAAGAGCACAGACGGGTGGCAAAGATGGCGCCGTTGGATCGGTTGCTGCTTGAGACCGATGCTCCTGTGTGGTACGGTCGCACCAATAGATATCAGGCGTATCCTGCCGATGTGATCAGGAGTTTGAGAGCTGTTGCTGCGCTGCGCTCGGAAACCGAGGATAGCGTGGCAGAAATGACAACCATGGCTGCCAGGCGTCTGCTTGGCGCCACAACAGGTCAGGAAATGGAGGAGGATACTTAGAATGGTAGAAGCTATTACTGGCAATGAGGAGTTTCAGAAGTCTGTGCTTGATTCGAACGTTCCAGTGCTGGTCGATTTCTGGGCACAGTGGTGTGCTCCGTGTCTGGCCGCCGCTCCGGTGATCGAGGAGCTTTCCAATGAGTACGAGGGTAAGGTCTCGTTTGCCAAGGTAAACGTCGAGGATAACAGCGCCATCGCGGCCAAATACGGTATCGCGGCGATACCTACGCTGCTCCTCTTCAAGAATGGCGAACCGGCGCAACAGGTTGTGGGACTCAAGTCGAAGAAAGACCTGAAGAAGATGCTCGATTCCACACTCGGTGAATAGCGCCCTTTCCTCTCAGGCTATCTGGGCCGGCTCACCTGTGTGCGGTGGCAGCCCGCGCATCGCTGTTATCAGGCGGATGACCGCGGTGGCGATGGGTGAGTCGGCGATAAGTTCTCTTCCACCGGGCAAGACGAGCAACAGGATCGTGAGTGCAAGTGCCCATGTGCCGATTGCGATGAGCGCCCCCAGCACCAGCCCCAGGAGACGGTCGGCCAATCCAAAGGGGGTTTGATGCATGGCACGGCCGACCAGCGTGGCTACGATTACCGTCACTGCTACAGTAGCGAGCAGTATGATGATGTAGCTAACGACTAGTGACCATGAGCCGCTTGTTGGCCAGATCAATTGTGCCAGGTGCTGGTGGAATGCACCCGCCAGTAGTATTCCCCCAAGCAACCCGGCAATGCCGATAATCGTGCGCACGATGCCTCTCCAGAAGCCAAATGCTGCGCAGGCGCCGACGGTCACGACCACTGCTATATCAAGCCACGTCACAATAACTCTACCTCCAGAATTTCATCGGCCTGGATCGCGGTCTCGCGCCTTCATTGGAGTCACCTCACGGACGCAGGCGTGACAGTATCTCCCCCTTCTCACGATCAGCAAGCTTCGCGCGTCGTACAGCATCCCCGAGCAACTGAATGCTCGTATCATAGACAGCACGGTCTACCGGGAATGGATGGCCGTCCTTGCCGCCATGCGCGAAGCTGTAGGTTGCCGGATCGCGGAAGCTTGCAGGTGCGCCGTACACAATGTCGGCTATCAGCGCCATTGCTCTCGCTGTCTTAGCTCCAAACCCGGACAATGAGAGAAGATGAGCGAAATCACGAGGTGTCTGTTCCTGCACGGCATCAAGGATCCGCCCTATGCGTGACACGTTTATGTCTTCAACCACCAGGTATTCTCGCCTTGGCATGGACAGGACGCTGACTCGTTCGAACTCGCTCTTCAGTGTGCCGGGCCTGAAGTCTGCCGTCATGCGCGTGATCGCATCACGAGTGGCGTCACTTTCATGTGCGACAAGATTGAACGCCTGACCGCGAGAGTCCGAGCAAATCGCAGATTGTGGCTCGTCGCAGTAATCCTTAATTGATTCTCCCAGCCAGTGATACCGGCGGGCGTACAGGGAAGACTGGTTCATACCCTGCTGGACCACCGTCCATCTGCCATCAGATGTGAAGAACATACTGTGGTGATACAGGTCGTACCCATCCTGCAGCGCCACACTGTCTACCTTGGCGGACATGCGACTTGCATGGATCAGCCCTGCCGGGTCGATGGCCAGGTGTTTGCCCTTTGCCCGGATGTCTGAAGGGGTAGCCCGCCCGGCCTTTCCCTTGCCTCCTCCAACGAACAGCCCTAGTTCATGCTCCGTTCCGGCCAGTCCTGCTTTAAGTGCGCCGCACACAGTTGTCGTTACCCCACTCGAATGCCAGTCATAGCCCAACACACAGCCGAGAGCCTGGAACCAGAACGGGTCTGCGAGGCGTCGCAGCATCTCCACGGGGCCGTGTTCCATGACGATGGCTGTCGTGATCTCTCGCGCAAGCCTTGTCATCCTGTGGAAGAGCCATGCAGGGGCTTGACCACCATGGAGTGGCAGATTCGCGATGCCGCTTCGTGTTGACGTACTGATCATGGTCATGCGGGTTATTCCTGCCGACAACACAGAGTCTGCTGGTTGAGCCGGACCGCTTACGTGGCCGTGATCGCGGTTGTGCAGACTAGAGAATTCTCTTCAATCTCGAATTCGGCGTCACTCCCGGCATCCTGCCTCTCTTGGCGATCGGCTTACCGTCGACCTCGTGGATGTCGGCGGTGAAGTCGATCTGTCTCGCATTGCTGATGTAGCTGCCTACTGCAAAGAGATCAACAGGCGCATCTTCTTCAAGGAAGCGTCGAATCCTGTCAGGATCCAGGCCTCCGCTCACCACGATTCTGACCTCGTTGAATCCCTCAAGATCCAGCCACGCACGCACTTCCTTGATCAGATCTGCAGTGAC
>PUON01000044.1 GCA_003552125.1 Dehalococcoidia bacterium
ACTATCTTGAAGCCCAGGCGATCCGACGACTTTCTCATCGTCACCTCCTGGGTGATAACGTATCACGTACGATTCGTAGCGGCAGCCATCCTCAAATCCACGGATTAGGGGGCCCGCACAAGTATTGACATATGTGAAAATGCCTTCGTATACTGAAGCAGTTTGCAGGAGTTGCATTCCTTCCGTAATTCAACGATCAAGACGCCCGTCGAAATCATACGGTCGCGTGCTTTGAGTGGCACGGCCGAGTATATAGATATGTATTTGGAGGTGAAGTACAACCATATGACGAAGCGAGTACTGATGCTGGTGGTCGCCACTGTGATGCTCGTTAGTGTGGCAGTCGTTGGCTGTGCACCTGACGCTGATCCGTCGCCGACCCCCACCCCAACCCCAACTCCTACACCTACTCCCACCCCATCCGATCCCACCGTTGAAGTCATCGAGTGGGTAGGCCAGGCCGCTCTTCCGTCCGGTATGCCCCCACATGAGGGCCTCGCCCGACTATCCCAGAAGATTGGCCAGGCCAGCCAGGGCCAGCTGAACATGGTCGCGCATCCAGCCGGCGCAGTGGTTCCCGCCACTGAAGAGTGGCAGGCAGTCGACCGCGGCGTGCTTGATTTCTGTGCCGGTGGCGCGTCCTACATGGCCTCTGATGTCCGGTTTGGCACTGCGTATTCGCAGTTGCCTGCAGGCATGCCCCCGATTCCGAACCTCATCTTCCACCGAAATCAGGGTGCAGACATCATGAACAAGTGGTTCGATCAGAGGGGCTTCAACATTTACGACATTCCCGGTGGCGGCTTCCATGGCCTGCCTGAGATCTGGATCTGGACCAACACACCGATCAACGGGCTTCGTGATCTTGAGGGTCTCAAGATGCGTGCTTCTGGTGACGCGGGCGAGGTGCTGGCTAAGATGGGTGTCGGTCCCGTGTTCCTGCCATTGGGTGAGGTGTTTGAGGCGATGCAGCGCGGCGTGATCGATGCCTTTGAGGTTGCCGCCCCGAACTTCGACTACATGATGGGCATGCACGAGGCTGCAGATTACGCGTACCTGTCGCCCTCCCGCGCTCCAACTGAGGCTTACGGCTTCCTTGTGAACACCAATTCGTGGGCAGCGCTTCCCGATCACCTGAAGGTCTTGGTTACTGAGGCTGCGCGCGCGGAAGCGATCGAGTACAATGCCCTTGCAGTCGCTCGTGATGGCGAGGCTCTGCAGGCAATCATCGACTACGGAGTGACCGTTGAGCCGCTGCCGTCCGAGATCGATGACAGGTTCGTTGAGCTTACCAAGGAGTTCTATGCTGAGCAGGTACAGATCTACCCTGAGCTTGACGAGTATCTGACAGCCTACCTGGCATTTGCGAGAGACTGGGAAGAGCTGTATGGTTTCGCTTACCCGGTTATGACCAGTCTCGACTAACATCTGGCATAGTGTTACTATTGATTCCACATGTCCACCCGGGGTATTACCCCGGGTGGACGGATTCAGCCGGTGAGAGTTGTGACATCAGGGTGGTCGGTGATTGACAGCGGGTGGCCGCTGGCTAATGGTGCGACATCCATCAGATCAAGTCAGCGTTTCACAGGTGGATGGATTCTTGCAGATGGAAAAGCGGGCTTTATCCTATTTGTGCCTTCTGATCCCGGAATTGCTTAAGGCCGAGTGCCGTCATCCGCTGGGCGGACACTCTCGCCGATACGAGGAACGATACGTATGAGAAGTGTGTTGAAGGTAATTGACTCCATCAACGATTTCCTAGGGCAGAAGCTGCAGTACGTAGTGCTGTTCCTGATTCTTGTGGTGGTCGCTGAAGTGGTGATGCGCTACGTCTTGAACAGACCAACGATTCAGCTGCCCGTCATCCAGACGTGGACGGGAACTACACTGTACGTGCTGGCATTTGGGTACGTACTCCTGCACAAAGGTCACGTCAGGGTAGATGTCCTGTATGCGCGCTTCAGCGAGCGCCTGAAGGGAATCGTGGACTCCGTTCTTTTCTTCGTCTTCTTTCTGCCATCGGTCGGTGTGCTGATATACACCGGCATTAACTGGGTTGAGTATGCGATACGTATTGGGGAACGCTCAAGTATTACCTTCTGGTATCCCCCTACGGCTCCAATACGAATCATCGTGGTGGTTGGCCTGGTTCTGTTCTTTGTTCAGGGTCTGGCCACACTGTATCGAGATCTCTACCAGGCTATAAGGGGCAAGGCCTATGATTAGTATGAGTCCTGAAATCGTCACAGTCCTTATGATTGTTGGCATTCTTGCAGGCGTTGCCCTGGGTTACCCTCTCGCAGTTACTGTGGGGGGTGTGGGCATCGTCATCGGCATCCTGCTCTGGGGCCCCGGACTGGCCGGAGAGGTTTATTACGGACGGTTCATGTCCGGCTTGCAGAACTATGTTCTGCTCGCGGTGCCGCTGTTTGTGTTCATGGGAATAATGCTTGAACATTCGGGCGTAGCCGAGGGAATGTACGATGCCCTGTACCTGTTCTTCGGCGGGTTGAAGGGTGGCCTTGCGGTCACCACAATTCTCATCGGCACCGTTGTGGCGGCATGCGTTGGCATTATTGGTGCCTCGGTCACGATGCTCGCCCTCATTGCCCTGCCGGCCATGATCAATCGCGGGTATGATCGATCGCTTGCCGCTGGAGCGGTAGCTTCGGGAGGCTCGCTGGGCATCCTCATTCCTCCGAGTGTCATGCTTGTCGTGTATGGTCCGATGGCACAGCTTTCAGTGGGACGGCTATTCTTCGGTGCGTTCATGCCCGGATTCCTGCTATCTGCCCTGTACATCATATACGTGCTCGTTCGGTGTGCGATGCAGCCGAACCTGGCTCCGGCAGTTCCGGCGTCCGAGCGTGCCGTACCGATGTCGGTCAAAACCGGCAAACTGCTGAAGTCGATGGTGCCGCCGCTGATCCTCATTCTCGCGGTTCTTGGCAGCATTTTCTTCGGTATTGCTGCACCGACTGAGGCTGCGGGCGTGGGCGCGTTCGCCTCAATACTGCTTGCAGCCGGCTATCGCAAGCTCACCTGGAAGATCCTGTCAGGCACTGCTTTGCAGACCGTGAAGGTCGCCGGCATGGTCCTCCTGATCGGTGCGTTCGCTTTCGCGTTTGTGGGTATCTTTATGCGTGCTAACGCCGACCGGGTGGTTACCGAGTACGTCCTTGCAGCACCCGGCGGGAGGTGGGGTGCATTCCTCATCATCATGTTCATCTGTTTCATACTCGGCTTCCTGATAGACTGGCTGGGTATTATCTTCATCATGGTGCCCATAGTGACACCTATTGGAGCCGCAGCGGGATTTGATCCTCTGTGGTTTGCCATGATGATCTGTATCAATCTGCAGATGTCCTTCATGACCCCGCCATTCGCCTACGCGCTCTTCTACATAAAAGGAGCAGTGGACCCGCGACTCAATATGACCACCGGTCATATCATCAACGGGATGGTCCCGTATGTCTTCATCATCGTTGCTGCACTATTACTCTGCATCGCCTTCCCGCAGATCATTCTCTGGCTTCCCGGCATGATGCTGTGACGTTCAAAGACTTTGCTTGCAATGATTGAAGCAAGAGGGGGCTCCGTCACGGAGCCCCCTCTTCTTACGCCTGGTAATCGTGCAGTTCACTTCCGAGTGGCAGGTAACGGGCGTTCTAACCGCGTCCTTTGAGTAGATCCTCCAGCCTGTCCATCTCACCTTCCTTCATCTTGTAACACTGCTCAGGACCGGGGAAGGCACCTGACTTGATTTCCGCCACGTATTCCGACACTGCTTTGGTTATCTGCTCTCCAATAGACGCGTATCGTTTGACGAATTTCGGAGTGAACACAGGGTACATGCCAACCAGATCACTGAGCAGGACCGCCTGTCCATCACAATCAGGCCCGGCACCCACGCTGATAGTAGGAACCTTAAGCTTCTCTGTGACGAGTCTTCCGGTCTCTGCCGGGACGCCTTCAAGCAAGACCATGAAGGCTCCTGCTTCCTCCAACACGAGAGCATCGTTGAGGACGCGCATGGCCGCCTCTGCGGTATTCCCCTGGACTTTGAAGCCGCCCAGCTGTGCCGCACTCTGCGGAGTCAGGCCTATGTGAGCCATTACAAGCATGCCCGCATCCGCGATTGCGCGAATGTGTGGAGCCATCTGTTTTCCGCCCTCAAGCTTGACCGCGTCAACGCCGGCTTCCTTGTAGAACCTGCCTGAATTCCGGACGGCATCCTCGATGGACGTCTGATAAGAAAGGAATGGTAGATCGCCCACGATGAACGTGTTTGGAGCGCCTCGTCTGACCGCCTGTGTGTGGTAAATCATCTGGTCCATGGTCATCGGAACTGTGCCATCGTAACCATAGATGACATTCCCCATCGAGTCGCCCACCAGTATCATCTCGAGGCCCGCCTGCTCGACCAGCATCGCAGACGTGAAGTCGTAAACGGCCAGCTTCGCGAACTTCTCCCCTGAGTCTTTCATCTTCAGAAAGTCGAGAACGGTCTTCTTCTTAGCCATGTAAATCCTCCCTTATTGGTACTGTTCCGTGCATGCGCCTGCACAGTGCAGGCGGTAATCGATCAGCGAACAGGTATCGTATGGCAGGCGCTATGAATGTCTATGGCTGTTGTGATGCCATCCATTCCTGCAGCCGTTCGCGCTCGCCCTCCCGCAATGCGTAACAGTGCTCCTCAGCCGGGTATGTCCCGGACCGTATCTCATCGAAGAATATGCCAAACGCCGACCTGATCTGGTCCCCAAGATTCGCGTAGCGCTTCACAAACCTGGGAGTGAACATCTGGTATATTCCGAGGACGTCCATGTAGTTGAGACATTGCGCGTCGCAATACGGGCCTGCGCCGGTCCCTATAGTCGGGATGCGGAGTCGCTCGGTGATAAGACGTCCGGTGTCCGCCGGCAGGCCTTCCAGCACGATGGCAGCAACACCAGCCTCCTGAAGCGACAAGGCATCATCGAGGAGTCCGACTGCATCCTCCAGTGTCCTGCCCTGTGCGCCAAAGCCACCGAGAGCGGAGACACTCTGTGGCGTGATGCCTATATGTCCATGTACTACCATCCCGGCATCCACTACCGACTGGATATGCGGCACGATGCGTCTGCCGCCCTCCATCTTCACGGCATCAACATTGGCCTCTTTGTAGAGCCTGCCCGCATTGGCCACCGTCTCCGCGGCAGAAACCGAGTAGCTCAGGAACGGCATGTCGCCCACTATGAACGTATTCGGAGCGCCTTTGCGCACGGCGGTGGCATGGCAGATGATCTGTTCCAATGTCACGGGAACGGTGCCATCGTATCCGTAGATCACATTCCCCATCGAATCACCGATGAGAAGCATGTCGACTCCCGATTGTTCCGCAATCATTGCGAAGGTGAAGTCATACAGCACCAGGTAGGAGAACTTCTCCCCCTGTTCCTTCATTCTCATGAAATCGAGGACGGTCTTCTTTCTGTGTGGTGCCACGCCAATACTCCTTTACGCTTCACGTTCCTGGGCTTCCGGAGGTCACGGCGACCCGGGTGTGGTGTCAGTGGGCAGGGCTTCGACGCTATTCACTCAGAAGCTCCTTCAATTGCTCTGCCTTCTCGGTTGACAGCGTGCCTTTGGCCAGTCCAATGGGTATCGTCTCGAGTCCCAGGGTCTTGTAAAGTGACAGCAGGCGGGGCTCCTGTTCCGCCAGTGCCTGTACATGCTTCTGAATGGTGCTGATATCCCCTCGTGCGATGGGGCCGGTAAGACAGCCTGGGAACCCCACATGCTCGATGTTGTTGAGCGTGCCTCTCAGAATCGGCATGCTGGCAGCTACCGCGTCTGCCTGTGAGATGTCGAAGTGCTTCCAGAGGTCAGTCGCGAGATGTGCGAGCGTGTACATGTAATTGCAGGCGATGCAGATTGAGGCGTGGTACAGAGCCTTATCCTGCTCGCGCAGTTTCATCCATTTGCCGTTAAGGGCGTCAACGAACTGCGTGAGTTCACTCAGCACCGGTTCTTCAGCCTCGAGAGTGAATGTGGATCCGGGGAGGTTCTCAAGCGACTGCTGAATGCTTGCGAAGGTGTTACAGGGATGCATACAGCCAACGTGACAGCCCTGTTCCCGTGCCGGCGAGAGTACTGCCATTGAGTTTGCTCCGCTGCAGTGAATCACTGTCTGGTCCGCTCGCCATTGTATTTGAGATGCAACCTGACCAATAACGTCATCTGGTGTGGTGATGAAGACAAAATCGACCGCATCCGCAAGTTCCTGGGCCGAGTTATAGGCCTTGCAGCCCTGAATGGATTCTGTGAATCTCGTCGATTCAGGCGGCAGAATGTCCATGCAGCCAACAACAGGAAAGCCCTTCTCTGCGAGTCGGACACCGAACGCTGTACCGACCTTGCCTACGCCGATGAATCCAATGCTATTCATTGTTTTCCGAATCCTCCTTCAGTTCACAGCGCGGCGGACACTACCTGCCGCAGCCGCAGATCGTTCGTGTGCCGCATCCTGGTCCGGCTGGCTGTCTGTCAGCAACGAGTTCGCGGTGTGGATACGGTATTTCTGTTCGGCGGAGCCGCTTATCGGATTCCTGCTGCAGCACACCGGATCGCTGTGGCATTTCGCACATGTTAGTGCTCTGCCGGGGCAGTGGTCAATCCCACCGAGCCCCGTGTTGTGGGGCTTGTACGTCTGCGGTAGAATTCCTGCTGTGCGAAGCAACCGCATAAAGGAGAGTGTCATATGCGAAGCGAAGTCGTGAAGCGCGGTCCCGAGCGTGCTCCTCACCGTTCACTATTCTATGCCCTCGGCTGTACCGCCGCTGACTGGGACAAGCCGTTTATTGGAGTAATCAACAGCTACAGCCGCATTATCCCCGGCCATATGCATCTTGATGAGATCTCACGGGCTGTACAGGAGGGTATTCGCAGTGCCGGCGGCGTTGCTTTCGAGACCAACACGATCGGGGTGTGCGATGGCATCGCTATGAATCATCCTGGCATGAAGTACAGCCTACCCAGCAGGGAACTCGTCGCAGATTCGGCTGAGACTGTGGCTGAGGCTCATCAGTTCGATGCGCTGGTATTCATTTGCAGTTGCGATAAGATCGTGCCCGGAATGTTGATGGCTGCTGCTCGAATCAACGTGCCGGCTGTGTTCGTGTCGGGTGGACCGATGATGGCCGGCCATGTGATCGCGGAAGGCGAATGGCGCGCCATCGATCTGAGCAGCATGTTTGAGGCTGTCGGCAGGAATGTAAGCGGGACCATGTCCGACGAGACACTCGAGGAATGGACCCGAAACGCGTGTCCCGGATGCGGAAGCTGTGCCGGGATGTTCACCGCAAATACGATGAATTGCATGACCGAGGCACTTGGCATGGCTTTGCCCGGGAATGGCACTATTCCCGGCGTGGCCAGCGCACGGCTGGACCTCGCCTTCAGGTCCGGCGCACAGGTTGTAGACACACTTAACCGGAATATCAGGCCACGGGATGTAATCACTCGTGACGCAATGTTTAACGCCTTCGCTCTCGACATGGCTCTTGGCGGAAGTACCAATTCGGTATTGCATCTGACGGCGATTGCACATGAGGCTGGCATCAGCTTCCCACTGTCCTGGATCAACGAGATCAGCGCAAGTGTTCCACACCTCTGCAAGATGAGTCCTGCGGGCAAGCACCATATCGAAGATCTCAATGCTGCGGGGGGCATCTATTCGGTCATGAGCGAGATCTCGGACCGACTGAAACTTGATGCAATGACGATCAGTGGCAAGACCATAGGACAGGTAGTGCCACTGTACGAGGTCAAGGATCGAGAGGTGATTCACAGCCCGGCGGATGCGTACTCTCCGACTGGCGGCCTTGCCATCCTGTTTGGTAGTCTCGCGCCGGAGGGCGCGGTGGTTAAGGCAGCCGCAGTGGCGCCCGAGATGCGGCAGCATAGCGGACCAGCGAGGGTGTTCGATTCCGAGGAAGCGGCGACGAAGGCCATCATGTCTCGCTCCATTAGACCGGGTGATGTGGTCATCATCCGGTATGAAGGCCCGAAAGGTGGTCCAGGAATGCGGGAAATGTTGACGCCTACGTCGCTCCTTGCTGGCCTTGGTCTGGACAAGGAAGTGGCATTGATTACCGACGGACGGTTCTCGGGTGCGACTCGTGGTTCGGCCATAGGCCATGTCTCCCCGGAGGCAGCCGCACGGGGTCCCATTGCTGCGGTTAACGAGGGAGACATAGTGATCATCGATATTCCGGCCAGAAGGTTGGATGTGGAACTGGATGACCCGACGATTGCGGGACGGCTGGCGCAATTGCCGCAGTTTGAGCCCAGGATAACCTCCGGTTACCTGAAGCGGTATGCGGAGCGCGTGACCTCTGCAAGCACAGGGGCAGTGTTCGAGGACTAGGGCCGATGCCACGGGTTCGGCACTATCACCGGCCGACCCGCGGCTGAGAGGTGATGGAATGGATGTTACGTGGGTTGACATTGTCGTACGAATGATTGTTGCCGGGCTGCTGGCTGCTGTAATCGGATTCGAGCGTGAGTTCCGCGGAAAAGTAGCCGGCATGCGAACACACGTGCTCATCTCGCTTGGAGCTGCTGCCTTCACCCTAGGTTCATTGCTGGGGTTTGAACAGTTCGAAATGGCGCGCGTCGCATCCGGCGTGGTAGCCGGTGTGGGCTTCATCGGGGGTGGCGTCATCTTTCGCGGGAGGAGCGACGGTGTCGAAGGCCTCACAACGGCGGCAGCTATCTGGGTGACTGCTGGAGTCGGGCTGGCTGCCGCCAGTGGCCTCTATCTTGTCGCTGTGATGGCCACCGTTCTGACAGTCATTGCGCTCGAGATGCCTAAACTCAAGTGAGCTGCCGTCTCTTAATCCGTCACGTCTGGTGGCGCCCGGCGGCAGTCTCGCTCTGAGTAGTCTCGTGAAGGGGGAGTGGAGGTGTACGATATGGAGCAGGAATCCAATGCCGCGCTCGCGAAGCTACGGTCAAAGTATCCGGATAAGTTCGCCTCAGACAACCGCGTATTCAGCCATATACACCGTGGCGATGTTATCTTCATAGCTTCAGGGTGCGGAGAACCGCAACACCTGGTGAATTCTCTGATCAGCTATGTCGAATCTCACCCCAAAGGTTTCTTCGACACCGAGGTGATTCATCTGTGGTCACTTGGCCTTGCCCCTTACACGGATGACAAGTTTCGACGTAACTTCAGGCACAACTCCTTCTTTCTCGGGGAGAGCACGAGAGAAGCGGTCAACCGGGGTGTGGCTGATTACAGTCCGATATCGCTGTCGCAGATTCCGCGGCTGTTTCGTCGGGGCATAATCACCATAGATGTGGCTCTCATCCAGGTGTCGATGCCGGATCGTCACGGCTACATGAGCCTCGGAGTGAGCGTCGACATAGTCAAATCGGCAGCCGAGAACGCCGCGATGATAGTCGCCCAGCCGAACCAGTATATGCCGCGTATTCACGGTGACAGCTTCATACATATCAGCGAGGTAGATTACATAATGTTCTTCAATGAACCAGTTCTCGAGTATCATCGAGGAGTCGGGGAGGAAGACGACGAAGTGGTTTCTGCGATAGGCCGGTATGTTGCCCGCCTCGTCCAGGACGGCGATACGATCCAGGTTGGCTACGGGAACGTTCCCAACGCAGTCATGGCGAACCTCGGTCAGAAACAGCACCTGGGCGTTCACACGGAACTCATGTCCGATGGCCTCGTGGAGTTGATGAGAATGGGGGTTATCGACAACTCCAGGAAGACCGTTGACCGTGGTAAATCGGTTGCCACTTTCTGCATGGGACGGCAGGACACGTACGAATTCCTGCACGACAATCCTGCAGTGGAGTTTCGCACTGTTGACTACACCAACAATCCGCTGATAATTGCGCAGCATCGCGACATGGTCGCTATCAACAGCGCACTGGAGATCGATCTCACCGGGCAGGCGACCGCCGAGTCCATCGGAGGTCGGTTCTACAGCGGTATCGGTGGTCACTACGACTTCATGCGTGGCGCACTGCTCGCGCCAAACGGGAAGACAATCCTTGCCATACCTTCTACTGCGGGTGATGGCGAGGTTTCCCGCATCGTACCGTCCATCTCCGAGGGGGCGGGTGTGACGCTTAACCGGGGCGACGTGAACTATGTAGTAACCGAGTACGGCATCGCGTATCTACATGGCAAGAATATTCGCGAGCGTGCCATGGAACTCATTGCGATCGCGCACCCGAAGTTCAGGTCGTGGCTGATCCAGGAAGCTAAGAAGCGGACCCTGATCTACAAGGATCAGGCGTTCATCGCCGGCAGGAGGGGTGAGTACCCCGAGGAGCTGGAGACGAGGCGCACTACCCGTCAGAGACTTGAAATCATCCTGCGGCCGGTACGGATTTCCGACGAGCCGCTCATCAAAGACTTCTTCTACTCACTGTCCGACCAGAGCATGTACCGGCGTTTCATGTCAGTGCGCAAAGACATGCCGCATGAGCGTCTCCAAGAGTTCGTCGTCATCGATTACACGAGGGAGATGGTCATTCTCGCGTCTCTGCGGCGGGAGGCTACCGAGGAGATCGTAGGACTGGGCCAGTACGGAATCGATGAGTCTTCTCATACCGCAGATGTTGCGCTCGCAGTGAAGGACAAGTATCATAATCATGGTATCGGGACTGAACTCCTATCGTATCTCACGTTGCTTGCCAAGCGCCGAGGCTTGTTGGGCTTCACGGCTGAAGTTCTAGTAGAGAACAAACCAATGTTGCACCTGTTCGAGAAGATGGGGTTCGACCTCGAGAAGCGCATTGCCGAGGACGTGTACGAACTCAAGATGCTGTTCAGAGAGGTGTCACAAGGTGAAAGGTAACCAAGACAGCATGAAGTATCTCTTCGAGCCGAGAGGCATTGCCGTTATTGGCGCCTCTCAGACTCCTGGCAAGATCGGCTACAAGGTGGTTGAGAACATCGTGACAGGCGGCTATCGGGAGAAGGTATACCCGATTAATCCCAAAGGCGGAGAGATGCTGGGCCTGTCCGTGTATAAGCAAATCGCCGATGTCGACGGTACTATCGATGTCGCTGTTGTAGTGGTCCCGGCAGAACTGGTGTACGGCGCGCTTGAGGAGTGTGCGAAGAAGAACGTCAAGTTCGCCATAATCATCACGTCCGGATTCGCGGAGGTGGGAAACGTCGCTGAAGAGCGCAGGATTACCCGATTTGCCCGCGATAACAATATCAGGATCATAGGTCCCAATGTCTTTGGTGTCTACTCTGCCGTCTCATCGCTGAACGCGACATTTGGCCCGGGTGATGTCACGGCTGGCAACGTTGCGATTATCACCCAGAGCGGTGCCATCGGCATCGCGATGATAGGCAAGACCAAGGTCGAGGGCATCGGTCTTTCAGCGATGATCTCAGTTGGAAACAAGTCGGACGTGGATGAGACCGATCTGCTCGAATATCTCACCTTTCAGGATGATGCCAAAGTCGTGTTGATGTATCTTGAGGGCATTAAGTCTGGTGAGCGACTCGTGGAGGTGTTGCGAAAGGCGACTCGCAAGAAACCGATTGTGGTGATCAAGTCCGGTCGGTCCAGCCGCGGTGCACAGGCGGCAGCTTCTCACACCGGTTCTCTCGCTGGCGAGGACAAGGTCTTTGATGATATAGCCAGACAGTGCGGCGTTATTAGAGCGGAGGGCATCCAGGAAGCGCTCAATTGGTGCAAATTCCTCGCAGATTCACCGATGCCAACCGGAGAAGATTGCGTCATCATCACCAACGGCGGTGGCATAGGCGTACTCACCGCCGACGCATGTGAGAAGTACAACATCAGTCTTTCTGATGAAGTTGCTGACCTCAAGAAGACCTTCGAAGATGTCATGCCGTCGTTCGGATCTGCCAAGAATCCAATCGATCTCACCGGTGGAGCAAGTCCCGAGGAGTACGACCAGGCTCTGGTCGCGGCACTACGAAACGAGAACATCGACGCGGTTGCCTGTCTTGGTTGCCAGACCGGCTCGTTCGACGCTGACCGTTTTGCAAAGATCGCTGAGGAGCGATACGCCCAGTATCGGCCGGTTAAACCCATCGTGTTCTCGTTATTCGGCGGCGAAGAGGTTGAACGCAGCATAGCGAAGCTGAAAGAGAAAGGGATTCCGGTGTTTGCGGATGTGTACGAGATGACCGCCTTTCTTGGTGCTTTGTACCGCGACTACAGGAATAAGAGCGTGCCGTCTGCTGAACCCGCACGAGTTGATATCGACATTGCATCGATTGATGCGGCGGTTGCACGTGCGCGTGCTGATGGTAGATATTTTCTACTTGCACAGGAAGCCCAGGAAGTCATGCGTGCTGCAGCAATCGCGATTCCTCAGAGCCGAATCGCGCACAGCCCGGATGAGGCAGTCCGCTACGCAGAGGAGATCGGCTATCCCGTAGTAATGAAAGTTGTATCCAAGGACATAATCCACAAGAGCGATGCGGGAGGAGTTGCGCTGGAGCTCGTGGACAGAAAAGAAGTGCTTGACGCGTATGAGGCTATCATGCGCAACTGTCGAAACTACAAGGCCGATGCGCTGATCGAGGGCATACAGGTTGATGAGATGATTCAGTCAGGAGTTGAAACGATTGTAGGAGCTCGACAGGACGGAGCGTTTGGCCCCACGGTGATGTTTGGTCTTGGCGGCGTCTATGTCGAGGTACTGAAGGATATCGCTTTCCGGGCCTTCCCACTAAGTCGAGAAGCGACGCTCAACATGATCGGGCAGATCGATTCGTATCCCCTGTTGCTCGGCGTGCGCGGGGAAGCGCGTAAGGATATAGATGAGGTAGCGAATACGATAATCAAAGTGGGATGGATTCTTTGTAGCTGCGATGCGATCTCGGATATCGAGATCAACCCTCTGGCTGTGTATGATCATGGCGAAGGTGTGAAGGCGGTAGACGTGAGAATCCTACTGAGAGAATCTGAGGAGGCGTAGCGTATGAAGACCATAGTTGTGGGCTCGACGCACAAGAGTGCTGGCAAGACCAGTCTAATCGTGGGCCTTGCGAAGACTGCGGGCGGGCCGAGTGGATATATGAAGCCCCTGGGCGATCGGCTGCTCTATCGCAAGAAGCGGCTTTGGGATTACGATGCGGCTTTGATTACGAATGTGCTCGCGCTGGATGAGGATCCGGAAGAGATGACACTTGGCTTCGAACATGCCAAGCTGAAATACATGTACGATGCCGAGTCCATCAAGGAGAAGCTGCTCGATATGGCGGCGGATGCTGGTTCCGGCAAGGAACTGCTCTTTGTCGAAGCCGGCGAGTCTCTTACCCACGGCACATCCGTTAATCTCGACGCGATCTCTCTCGCTGCTCATCTGGATGCAAGACTTGTGCTCGTCATTGGTGGCAGCGAGAGCGCCATCATTGATGACATTGCATTTGTGAAGCGCTACGTTGATCTGAGTGGCATTGATTTGGCCGGATTTGTCATCAACAAGGTACGCAACCTCGAGGAATACCGGAGCACGCATATCGAAGATGTGAATGCCCTCGGGGTGAAAGTGCTTGGAGTGGTTCCTTTTGATGTGGAATTAACCAAGCTCTCGGTCGGCCACCTCGCCGAACGATTGCTGGCAAAGATCGTTGCTGGCGAAGAGGGACTGAGCCGCAAAGTGAGTTCGATCATGGTCGGGGCCATGTCTACCAACACTGCCCTTCAGAATCCTCTCTTCAAGCGTGAGGGCAAACTGGTAATCACAGGTGGAGATCGGAGTGACTTGATTCTTGCTGCGATTGAAAGCAATTCGTCGGGAGTGATTCTGACGAACAACGTGCTGCCTTCGTCCAATATCATATCAAGGGCATCGGAGCGCAATATACCGCTGTTGCTTGTTCCGTTCGACACGTATCAGACGGCATCGCAGTTGGAGAGCATCGATCCGCTGCTTGTGAAAGATGATTCCAAGAAGATCGAAAGCCTGACGCAACTCGTCAAAGATTACATTTCAATACCGGATATCACAGGCTGAGAATCCGCCTCCTCAGCGCTCGCTTGCAGAAAGGTCCTGCGCATCGGCAGGACCTTTCTCTTTGCAAGTCGTTTGGAAGCAATCGAGAGCCTATATAGTGCCCGGTCTCAACCCTTGATCACGCCCAATGGTTCAGCCTTGGCCACCTTTCTGCAGATGCCTGCACCGTGTATCACGTCAACGACGTCGGTCACATCCTTATACGCGTGTGAGGCCTCCTCTGCCAGAGCACCCAGATCTCCAGTACGAACGGAGATTGAGCGCTGTTGGAGACTGGTAGCTATGTCCTGACCCCTGGCCGCCTTGCGCGAGGCTCCGCGGCTGAGTAGTCGGCCTGCACCGTGGCAGGTCGAGCCGAACGTCTCATCCATCGCTCGGGCAGTGCCAACAGCTACGTAGGAGTAGCGCCCCATGTCACCCGGTATGAGGACCGGCTGTCCGATTCCTCTATATGTCTTGCACAGCGCAGGATGGCCTGGCGGAAAGGCCCGTGTTGCGCCTTTGCGGTGCACGCAGAGCCTGGTCTGCCTGCCTTCGATGGTGTGCGTTTCGACTTTCGCGATATTGTGCGCGACGTCGTAGATCTGCCACATGCCGAGACGTTCTGCGTTGCCCCCGAACACCTCGATGAATGCCTCCCTGACCCAGTGGGCAATATGCTGTCGATTGCACCACGCGTAGTTGGCAGCGCAACGCATCGCTGACAGATACTGCTGCCCTTCATGGGATTCAACCGGAGCACACGCGAGTTGTCGATCTGGCAGAGAGATCCCGTATGTGGCGACGGCGCGTTCCATTGTTTTGAGGTAATCCGTACACACCTGATGGCCCAAACCTCTTGATCCCGTATGGATTAGAACGAGCACCTGACCGTCATGGTCGATGCCCATGACGGACGCAGCTTCCTCGTCAAATATCTTCTGTACTGCCTGAATCTCGAGGAAGTGATTGCCTGCGCCAAGACTGCCAGCTTGTGGCACACCGCGGGTCAGTGCGCGCTCACTTACAGCCGCGGGATCCGCTCCATCAATGCAGCCGCCATCTTCAGTGGCTTCCAGGTCGTCGCTGGTGCCGAAGCCGTTCCGGACGGCCCAGCGTGCACCCTCGACGAGCAGCCTCTGTATCTGTCCCTTTGGGGGATGCAATCGTCCTTTCGAACCAACACCGGACGGCACGTTTCGGTAGAGCCGCTCGATCAGCTGTGACATCCGTGGTAGCACATCGGTCTTATCCAGATTGGTGCGCAGCAGGCGCACACCGCAGTTGATGTCGTATCCCACGCCGCCCGGCGAGACAACCCCGTCCGACACTCGGGTTGCGGCTACCCCTCCAATAGGGAAGCCATATCCCCAGTGTATGTCCGGCATGGCCAGCGATCGCCCCACAATGCCGGGCAGGAAGGCAACATTCGCGACCTGTTCGAGCGATTCATCCGACTGGATGGCCTCGATCATCGATTCGTTTGCATAGACCAGGCCCGGGACTCTCATGCCAGACTTGTAGCTTGAGGGAATCTCCCATCGGTAGTCATCGATCTTCTGCAACGTAGCCATAGGCGCACCTCTAGACATCGAGAATAATCCGGGCATCGAGGCCACGTGACGTCTCAGATATGTAAGACATGTGGTAGGTAGCAGCCTTCACTTCTCGTTTGAGTTGGTGCCGCGAAGGGTCGAGGTATTCTCCCTGTGCTCGAGCTACCAAGTAACTCGGCCCAAGTTCGTCGAAATGGAATGTTGCGAAGACCAGCTGTTCAGCGTCGATCATGTAGACGAGCTCATTGATCCAGTCGATCAGCATCGTGTCAGCGTCAACTGATTCCAGCTGCAACTCCCTCGTGAGTGTGGAACTCAGACCACTGGCGTCCTCCAGAACAAGTTCATAGAACGCTCTGGCCGCATTGCGGAGCAGGTCCGCCATATCTCGTCCTCTCACAAGGATGGCGACATCTGCAGTGTGTGTCGTTATTTCGTAAGGCTTCACATCCATGCCCTCTTCGCATAGCCTCCACATGTATGATAGCACGGGGTCAAGTACCCGTATGGACGTGCGGCTCAACGATTGACCCAGCTACGGGCTTCTGCTAGAATCGCTTACTTGGGGCGGTTAGCTCAGTGGTTAGAGCGCTGCGTTGACATCGCAGAGGTCACTGGTTCAAGTCCAGTACTGCCCAGTTCGCATGACTGCAACGGAGTTCGGAGCTATCTGGAGTGGTTGATGGGTCTCCGATGACTGTGCGTGCTTCCCTTCTGAGTCTGTTCTGACCACGTTTATGGACAATAGTGATAGCTGGCTTGAGATTATCAGACACTCAGCTGCCCACGTCATGGCGGAGGCAGTGCTAGGGCTCTTTCCGGATGCTAAGTTCGCCATCGGGCCTTCCATTGAGGATGGCTTCTACTATGATTTCGACCTCCCGCGCACGTTGACTCCCGATGACCTCCCTGTCATTGAAGAGCGGATGCGAGAAATCACGGCATCGCGGCAGGCGTTTCAGCGGCGACAGTTGACGCGGGACCAGGCACAGGCGCTCTTCGCCAACCAGCCGTACAAACTTGAGCTCATCGACGAACTGCCGGAAGATGACATCTCCATTTACACGCTCGGTGAATTCACGGACCTCTGTCGCGGTCCGCACGTCGAGCATTCCGGACAAATCGGCGCATTCAAACTGATACGGACCGCTGGCGCATACTGGCGAGGGGATGAATCACGACCTATGCTTCAGCGCATCTACGGGGTCGCCTTCGAAACGCAAGCCGAACTTGAGGCACATCTCGAGAAAGTCGCTGAGGCTGCTAAACGCGATCACAGGAAACTTGGCAAGGAACTCGATCTTTTCAGCGTCCATGAAGAGATCGGGCCCGGGCTGGTATGCTGGCATCCGAATGGCGCCATGGTGCGGCAACTCGTTGAGGATTTCTGGAAGCGGGAGCACCACAGCCGAGGCTACGGCATTGTGTATACGCCCCACATCGGCAAGCTCGATCAGTGGAAGCAGAGCGGTCACTGGGAGTTCTATCGAGAGAACCTCTACGCACCAATGGATGTAGATGGTCAGCAGTATTTGCTGAAGCCGATGAACTGTCTCGGCCACATACTTATCTATAAGAGCCGCCTGCGGAGCTATCGCGAACTACCGATTCGCATGGCCGAACTCGGCACAGTATACCGGTACGAACGCGGCGGCGTTCTGTATGGACTCACACGCGTGCGCGGTTTCACCCAGGATGATGCGCATATCTTCTGTCGGCAGGATCAGATTCGAGATGAGGTCGTTGGAGTCATTGAGCTTGCGCAGTTCATGATGGAGACGTTCGGGTTTCACGATTACAAGCTGGTGCTCGCGACGAGACCTGATAAGTACGCCGGCACTGCTGAGGTGTGGGAATACGCGACAGCCTCTCTGACGGCTGCGCTCGAATCACTGGGACTCACCTACGAAGAGGATCCAGGCGGAGGCGCGTTCTATGGGCCCAAGATCGACGTCAAGCTTGCTGATGCGATGGGGCGTGATTGGCAGGGACCTACCATACAGGTTGATTTCAATTTGCCGCAGCGGTTCGATGTCTGTTATATTGGTGAAGACGGTGGTGAACACCTCGTTACGATGATTCATAGAACCGTTCTGGGCAGTATGGAACGGTTCTTTGCGTGTTTGGTTGAGCACTACGGAGGGGCATTCCCGGTCTGGCTGAGCCCTGTGCAGGCCCGAATTGTCCCCATAGCGGATCGGCATATCGAGTATGCGCTCCGGCTCGAGGAGACGCTGAAAAAATCGGATTTGCGTGTTGACGCCGACTGTCGGTCTGAGCGAATGGGATTCAAGATCAGGGACGCCCAGATGGCCAAAGTGCCGTATATGCTGATCGTTGGCGACAAGGAGATTGAGTCTGAGGGTGTATCAGTGCGCATGAGAAGTGGCGAAGATATTGGTTTACGCAGCATTGATGAGGTGCAGGAACGGATTCGTAGCGCCATCGACAGCAGGTCCTAGCCTATGATGAAGAAAAAGTCATTTGGCAGTGCGCGACCTACAAGCAGACCTCTGCCGGTCAACCGACAGATCCGGGCCAGAGAGGTTCTGGTCATTGGCGAGAACGGGGAGCAATTGGGGGTTCTTCCCATTGCGAAAGCCCTTCAGGCGGCGCAAGACAGGGATCTCGACCTGGTAATGGTAGCTCCAAACGCATCGCCGCCGGTGTGCCGACTCGTCGATTACGGCAAGTACCGATACGAGCAACTGAAGAAAGAGAAAGAAGGACGTAAGAGTCAGAAAGGACTACTGCGGGAGGTACGGCTCAGACCAAAGATCGAAGAGCACGACCTGCAGGATAAGATCCGGAAGACCAGGGAGCTCCTCGAGGAAGGCAACAAGGTCAAGATCACGGTACGTTTCCGTGGTCGTGAGATCGTCTATCCCGAACTTGGCTGGCAGGTGCTGAAGCGAGTTGCCGAGGCCCTGAAGGATTGCGCCGTCGCCACCAGCCAGCCGTCAAAGGACGCACGGAATATCGCGTTGACGCTTGCTCCTGTTGCTTCCAAGAAGACGTCCGAGGAGGCCGATAAGAATGCCCAAGCTTAAGACTCATAAGGGAGCGAAGGGGCGGTTCCACGTAACCGGCTCCGGGAAGATACTGCGCGCGAAGTGTGGCAAGAGTCACTTCCGACGCCGAAAAGCTCCCCGTACGAAACGATTGTACGATCGCATGATACCAACATCCAATGCCGATGCCCCACGGCTCCGGAAGCTTATGCCCTATAGCTAGAGAGGGACACGCGGTGCGGGCTGTTGTTACTTCCGAGTTAGTTTCCAAAGGGAGGATACTGTGCCTCGATCAACGAGTGGGCGGGTAACTCGAAACCGCCACAAGAAGGTACTTTCATATACTAAGGGGCATCGCGGTTCACGTCACCGCCTGTACAGGAGCGCCCGCGAATCCATGCTGCACGCATTGGACTACGCGTACTGTCATCGCCGGGAGCGAAAGAGCGACTTTCGTAAGCTTTGGATCACGCGAATCAACGCCGCAGCACGTGCGAACGGTTGCTCCTACAGTGTGTTCATGAACGGACTCCGCGCAGCTGGTATTGGGCTTAATCGCAAGATGCTTGCCGAGATGGCCGTGCGCGATCCTGAGGCTTTTACGCGTCTCGTTCAGTCCGTACGCCCTGAGGTGCAGGTCTGACGGACCGGGCAACGAATATGGCGGATGAACTCGATGTTCTCGAGTCCGCGGCATTGGCAGAGCTGCGTGAACTCCAGACGCTGAGCCAGTTGGAGGCTTGGCGTGTCCGCTATCTCGGCAAGAAGAGTACACTGACGTCGGCCTTGCGCGCACTCTCCGCCCTACCACCCGAGCAGAGGAGAACAGCTGGAGCCCACTCAAATGCGGTGAAGGCATCCCTCCAGAGCGAGTACGAAGCTCGGAAACAGGAGTTATCCCTCAGTACAATCGGCGAGTCCATCGGCGGAGCCTGTCTGGATGTCACCCTGCCCGGTCGGGCACTTCCTATCGGAAGACTGCATCCCATCACCCAAGTGATTCAGGAGATCTGCAGTGTCTTTGCGCGTATGGGGTTTCAGGTGATCGATGGCCCCGAGGTTGAGTGGGATTACTACAACTTTGAGGCGCTGAACATTCCGCAGGATCATCCCGCCCGGGATATGTTCGCCACGCTGTGGCTTGATTCCAGTGAGGATCGCAACGCCCGATTGTTGCGTACTCACACGTCACCGATGCAGATTCGTATCATGGAGGAGCATAGACCACCCCTTCGTTTCGTTGTTCCCGGTCGCACGTATCGCTACGAGGCTACAGACGCAACCCACGACTGGATGTTCCACCAGGTCGAGGGGCTCGCTGTCGATTCTGACATAACATTACGCGATTTGAAGGAGACCCTCTTCGAGTTCTGCCGCAGCATATTCGGCAGGGACACAGGCGTAAGATTTCGATGCGATTACTTCCCGTTTGTAGAGCCTGGCGGTGAGATTGCGATTGAGTGTTTTCAATGCAGAGGTGGTGGATGTCGCCTGTGCGGCAGCACCGGATGGCTAGAGATACTCGGAACGGGAATGGTACATCCCGATGTACTGGCACGATGTGGCATTGATCCTTCGGTTTACTCCGGGTTCGCATTCGGCATGGGTGTTGAGCGCATCACGATTTTACGCTATGGAGTAGACGACATCCGGCATTTCTACTCGGGGGATTTCCGCTTTCTGCGTCAGTTCTAGTTCTGGAGTATGCATCATGCGCGTTCCTCTGAAATGGCTCTTGGAATACGTCCCGGGCGACTGGACGGCTGAGTTCATCGCGGAGAGGTTAACTCTTGCGGGTATCGAAGTCGGGGCCATCGAACGGATCGGGCAGACCTGGAATGACGTATGCGTCGGATATGTTACGGATGTGCAGCCGCATCCCAATGCTGATCGGCTGCGACTGGTTACGGTTGACTGCGGGACTTCGTCTTCTACTGTTGTATGTGGCGCCCCTAACGTCGCTACCGGTCAGAGGGTGGCCTTTGCCCGGGTCGGAGCACTGCTCATTGATGGTCACTCCGGTAAGCCCGCCAGTTTGAAACCCGCCAAGATCCGAGGGGTCCTGTCCGAGGGTATGGTGTGCTCGGAGAAGGAACTGGGCCTCTCTGAGGATCACACCTCAACCATAGAACTGCCCCAGGATGCGCCGATCGGTCTCCCGCTTGCAGACTACATGGGAGAAGTGGTTCTCGAACTCGAACTGACGCCCAACAGGCCTGACTGCCTCTCCATCATTGGCGTTGCACGTGAGGTTGCCGCACTTCTCGGAGGCGCGCTGCGACTGCCTGAAGTGTCGCTGGAGGGGCAGGGCGAATCCGTGAAGGACATGGTTACTGTCTCCATCGAAGATGGCGATGATTGCCACCGGTACTGTGCCACCGTGGTTAAGGGGATCAAGCTCGGTCCTTCGCCATCATGGATGCAGGAAAGACTGAAGGCAAGCGGTATGCGGCCGATCTCGAATGTAGTAGACATAACCAATTACGTCATGCTTGAGTATGGTCAGCCGTTACACGCGTTTGACTACGATACGCTTTCGGGCAGAAAGATCGTTGTACGACGAGCCAGGGAAGGCGAGGTGTTCAGGACTCTCGATGATGTCGAACGTCGCTTGGGCCCCGGTGTCCTGGTAATAGCGGATGGCGAGCGTCCCGTCGGTATCGCCGGCATCATGGGGGGAAGCAACACGGAAGTCTCGGAGTCAACGTCTACGATTCTGCTGGAAGCTGCGAATTTCGACCGGGCGGTAATCCGGCGGGGCTGCGCCACCCTGGGTTTGCGGACTGAAGCATCTCTCCGCTTCGACAAGGGATTGCACCCTGACTTCGCCTACACTGCAGTGCAACGTGCAACAATGCTTCTGGCTGAGATATGCGGGGGTGTTCCGGCGAGAGAAGTGTACGACGCCTATCCCGCCTGCGCAGAGGATCGCGTGGTTACACTGCCGGCTGGTGAGGTGAAGAGGCTGTCCGGGATGGATATTCCCGGTGACGAAGTGAACCGGGTGCTGGAATCCCTGGGTTTTGTGCAAACGCGAGGTGACGATTTCGAGACATGCTTCCTCGTGCCCTACTGGCGGGGCGACGTCGTTGGACCCGCAGACCTCGTCGAAGATGTGATTCGCGTCATGGGCTACGATCATATACCGGTAGGTACACCGCGGTTCACCACCGCCACCGTGATGGTGCCTGCGGACTTGTGGGAGTTCAAGTCGAGGCTGCGACAGCTCATGGCTGGAGCAGGGTTCCAGGAACTGCTTACCTACTCGCTCTCCAGCCGAGAGAATCTCGTGCTGCTCTCGCCGGATGCTTCGTTGGCGCACGAACCCCTCACGATTGCGAATCCAATGTCGCGAGAAATGGAGTGTCTACGTACGAGTCTGCGTGCAAGTGTGCTGGATGTCGTTGCACGTAACCGACGACGCGAACATGGGCCTGTACGCGTATTCGAATTGAGTCGCGTGTACTTCCCTAGAGGAAAGGATTTACCTGTGGAAGCAGAGACCCTCTGCGCCGTACTCTCCGGCTATAGCGAGGAAGTATCGTGGCACCATGGCGAGCGTCCGATGGACTTCTATGATGCAAAAGGGGCATTGGAGTATCTGCTGGCGAAGTGTGGTGTATCCGCCGGATTCATTCCGGGGGATGATGTCGGCCTGTTTCCTGGAAGGCGCGCGGATGTAATTGTCGATGGTGAGAAACTCGCCGTCGTAGGCCAGATCCACCCGGCCGTGGCACGCTCCTTTGAGGTTGACGCACACACGCTGCTCTTTGAGATCGATGTTGCGAAGCTGATGGCATGTATGAGCGGAATCGTTGAGTATGCACCACTCTCGCGGTTTCCCTACTCAGAGCGTGATCTCGCAATAGTGGTTGACAATGATGTGCCTTACGCACGCGTGGCAGAGATAATCGGGGGCTTTGATCTCGTTTCGCGGGCATCCCTGTTCGATGTTTATAGAGGTGAGCAGATTCCACCCGGCAAGAAGTCCTTCGCAATCAGGCTTGTCTTCCAGGCATCCGACAGGACGCTGACTGATGCCGAAATCAATAAGGTTCAGCAGAAGTTGCTTTCCAAGCTTGAGTCATCCGTCGGTGCTACGCTTCGAAGCTAGTGCATCGCGCACCATTGCGGTTACCAGATCGGCTGCATCGCCAACCGCTATCAGTTCCGCCTCTTTCTTGTTTCGCCACTTGATTTCGACCGAGCCGGTTGCGAGCGTGCGGGGACTGACCGTCACACGCAGTGGTGCGCCGATCAGGTCGGCATCGTTGAACTTCACGCCCGGTGAAGCAGGCCGGTCATCCAGCAGCACGTCGACATCGCTTGAACGCAATGTCTGGTACAACTGTTCTCCAGTGTGCTCCACATTGCTCTTGTCAGGATTGAGCGTACAGATATGCACCTGGTAGGGCGCTACCTGGATGGGCCAGACTATCCCCTTATCATCGTGACCATACTCGACGATGGCTGCAAGAAGCCGTCCAATTCCGATGCCGTAACATCCCATAACTGCTGAGCGCGACACGCCATTCTCATCAAGGAAGCTGGCACTCAGCTTGTCGCTCAGAAACGTGCCGAGCTTGAAGATGTGGCCGACTTCGATTCCTCTTTCCTCCATCAGAGTGCCGGAGCACGCCGGGCATCGGTCACCTCCTCGAGCCTGAGCGATGTCCGCGACAAGTTCTGCGGTGTAGTCCCGACCATAGTTCGCGTTCAAAACGTGGAATCCTAACCTATTCGCGCCCGCAACCAGGTTGCGCGCATGGGGTACTGAATCATCTGCAATCACGCGCACACCGTCCAGGCCGATTGGCGATCCAAAGCCGGGTACGGCGCCGACGTCGACTATTTCCCCCTCTTCGGCAAGTCTGAGAAGATCACACTTCAGAGCACGCTGGAGTTTCACGTCATTCACCTCCAGGTCGCCTCTGATCACGGCGAGGACGAATTCATGGTCGGCAATGTAGAACACCGCCTTGAGCGTCTGGCTTGACGGTCTCTGCAGGAAGGTTGCCACCTCTTCGATTGTGCGGCTTTCAGGCGTGGCGACCTCCTCAAGGGGGCGTACTTCTTCCGCACAAACTGCATCGGAGTCGCACGTAATCTTGTTGCTGCGCGCCTTCTCCGCGTTGGAGGCGTAGTCACACGTCGTGCAGTGGAGTACGATGTCTTCGCCCGTCGGGGTGAGAACCATGAACTCGTGAGAGGCCTTGCCGCCAATTGCCCCGCTGTCAGCCTCCACCATGACTGCCGGAAGACCGAGTCGGCTGTAGACAGCCGCATACGCACTCGCCATCTTCTGGTAAGTAGCGTCGAGTCCTGCCTCATCTGCATCGAAGCTGTACATGTCTTTCATAGTGAACTCGCGCACACGGAGAAGGCCTCCCCTCGGGCGTGGTTCATCCCTGAACTTAGTCTGTATCTGATATGGCATCAGAGGCATGTCACGATAACTCTGAAGATAGCGGCGGGCCAGGTCGGTGATCACCTCTTCGTGGGTGGGGCCAAGAACCAGCCGGTGTTCCTTTCGGTCAAGGAGTGTGAAAAGGGATTGTCCAAACGATACATAGCGTCCGGACGCCTCCCACAACTCGAATGGCTGAAGGGTGGGCATCAGAAGTTCCTGTCCGCCTGCACGATCCATCTCTTCTCTCACCACCTGTTCAATGCGGCGCAGCGCCCTCCATCCGAGAGGCAGGTATGAGTACACGCCGGCGGCTCCCTGGGAGATCATGCCTGCCCTGACGAGGAGCTGATGACTGACGCTCTCTGCATCCGCCGGGGTTTCACGAGTGGTTCTTCCGAAGAGCCTGGAGAGTCTCATACGTTCTTCCTCATTTCCTCACTTGTTTCCGCAGGGCGCACTGACAGCGCAGAATCGATCTCCTGCAGTAGAGCATCAGATGCTTGATCAATCGGCACAGATCGTTTGAACGTCCCTGATCGGTACACCAGCACTTTGTCCTCACCACCGGCGATGCCCACGTCGGCATGCTCGCATTCGCCGGGACCATTCACGACACACCCCATGACTGCCACGCGGAAGGGTTCCGTCACTGATCGCAAACGTTCCATTACTTGTGTGGCGATGGTGCTCACATCAAGAGAGGTCCGTCCGCAGGTAGGGCAACTTATCACCGAGGCACCCGCAGACATCAGTCCCAAAGACCTGAGAATTTCCTTGCCCGTGTCAACTTCCATGAGAGGGTCGCCACTCAGTGATACTCTGATGGTGTCGCCGATACCCATGTACAGCAGCACACCGATTCCAAGTGTGTTGCGGATCGCGCCACAGATCGGTGGGCCAGCCTCGGTAACTCCCACGTGAAGGGGATAAGCGGTTTGATCTGCAATGAGCCGGTACGCGTCAATAGTGGTCGGAACATCAGACGCCTTGAGCGAGATCTTTATATGCTGGAAGTCAAGGGCTTCGAGCATTTGTACCTGTTCCAACGCCAGGGATACCATTCGCTGTGGAAGCGATGTCCCGGGTTGGTAATCATGTGGCAGGCTGCCTGCGTTAACACCTATTCGAATTGGAATACTTCGCTCGCTGGCGTGTCTTACAATGGTGCGGAGGTGATCAGGCTGAGATATGTTGCCGGGGTTCAAACGTAGCCCGTCTATTCCAGCCTCGATGGCAGCAATTGCCAGCCGATAGTCAAAATGTATGTCAGCCACTAATGGTATCGCAGCTTGCCGTCGAATCGTACTTAGCGCAGAGGCAGCCTCAAGGTCAGGCACGGCAAGGCGAACGATATTGCAGCCCGCATCAGCCAGACAGCGCAATTGATTGATCGTCGCGCCTATGTCGCGAGTATCGGTTTTCGTCATCGATTGCACAGAAACAGGGGCACCGCCCCCAACAGTCACATTCCCCAGTCTCACTGGGACAGAGTGTCGCCGCTCTCTCACAAACCGAACCCTCTTCCTTCAATAAGTCTGAGCAGGTCGCTCATGGTGATGAGTATGATGAGTGTGATAAGAAGCGCAGTTCCTGCCGCATACGCGAAGCGCACAGCGCGTTCGGAAAGGGGTTTGCCTCTTCGTACTGCCTCTGCCAGCGCGACCAGAATCCCCCCTCCATCAAGTGGGGGTATTGGAATCAAATTGAACAAGGCGATCCCGATGCTGATAAGTCCCCCAATGAAGACCAGGTTAGACAAGCCGAATGTCTGGACGGCCTCAACAGTGAGTTGCCCTGCACCGATAGGACCAACAAACGCAAGTGAGGGATCCTCCTGCATGAGCGGTATCGAAGCAACTATCAATGCCGGCATGGACACAATGTAGGTAGCGCTCGTCAGCACTGCGGTGCCGATTGGCGACCGCATGCGTTCGATTCTCGTATCCGGCGCCCAGCGGAGCTCAAGACCAATATCGGCTTCGCGCGCTACAGCACCGGCCAGCTCGACCGTGTAGGACTCCTCTTCTCTCAGCATATTTAGAGTGAGCGTCTCATCGTCAGCAGCCGAAGTGAGTTTTGCCGCCAGATCTGCCTGATTGATTACTCCCACGCCATTTACGCCGAGCAGCGAATCGCCCTCGGAAACGCCTGCTTGAGCAGCTGGCGATCGTGGCTCAACTCTGCTTACGATATTGCGTCCAAGTGTAATGCCGATAATGTTGCGTCCAAGCTCCGGTGCAAATTCAGGGGTCACCGTCATGTGACGCTGAGTATCATTGCGCAAGACACCAATCTCGACAGAGTCACCTGGAGCCTCGACAGCCAGCGCGGTCTGGAGGTTCTGCCATGTGCGTATGGCACGACCATCGGCCGAAACTATGATATCACCTGACTGCAATCCTGACTCGTACGCCGGTGTGTTCTCTTGCACCTGGTACACCAGCACCCCATCGCTGACAACAACTGCACGCGGCAGGGCGAAGAACACTGACAGAAGAATGAAGGCCAGGAGAATGTTGGCGAGAGGTCCTGCCGCATAGACGAGCAGCCGATGCCAGGGCCCGCGTCCCGCGAGGCTGCCTTCGACCGTACGATCGTTCTCGCCCTTACTCTTCACGAATGCCCCAATTGGGATCGCGTTGATCGAATAGAGCGTACCTCTCCACATTCGTCCCACAATACGTGGAGGAAAGCCGATGCCGAATTCTTCTACGGCAACTCCAACGCGCTTCGAGGCAATGAAATGGCCCAGCTCATGAGCCACAATCACCACAAATAGCGAGACTATGAACAGGAGAATCGTCTGAATCATTTCCTGGTCTCCGATCTGGAGCAAACGTTCCTGTAGTTGCTGCGCACGTACTCCTGTGCCCACTCTTCAGCGGCCAGGATCGCATCGACACTGGTAGCATCGGTCGGATCATGTGCAGACAACGCCGAGTCAACCGATGGTGCAATGTCCGCAAAACCGATGACGCCGGACAGGAAAAGGTCGACGGCAGCCTCGTCTGCACCGCACAGCGCGGATGGGTACGTACGACCAGCCAGTCCTGCCTTACGCGCCACGTCAAGACAGGGAAATCGAGTGGTATTGACCGGTTCGAACGAGAATGTGCGGGGGGTATCCCAGGATAGTGGCGGCGTCTGCCCTTCGTGGCGGCTCGGGTGAGTTAGCGCATACTGGATAGCGAGCGCCATGTCCGGCTGGCTGAGGTGCGCCTTAATCGTTCCATCCCCGAATTCAACCATTGAGTGTACGATACACTGACGGTGAATCAGCACCTCAATGTCCTCGTAGGGCATTTCGAACAGCCAATGCGCCTCAATGATCTCGAGCCCTTTGTTCATCAGAGTTGCAGAATCTATAGTGATTTTCGAACCCATCGACCACACCGGATGTGCGAGGGCCTGCTCGGGGGTCACCATTCTGATCTGTTCCTCAGCGCAGTCATAGAATGGCCCGCCCGATGCGGTGAGAAACAGCCTTCTTGGGCTTGATTCACCCTGCAGACACTGCCAGATTGCGCTGTGCTCGCTGTCGATTGGAACCAGACCCGCGCCACAGCGCTTAGCAGCCGCCTTCACCATGTCGCCCGCCATGACCAGCACTTCCTTGTTTGCGAGCGCGACGCACTTGCCATGAGCAAGTGCTGCAAGAGTAGGCGCAAGGCCGGCACGGCCAGTCGTGGCGACGACAACAGTATCGATTCCCTCATCGGAAGCAATTTCTTCCATCGTGGCCTGCACAGCACCCCCGGCTATGACTCTTTCAGGGTAGAGTGAGCAGAACATGCGTGGCTGGAACTCCGCAATCTGCTGTGAGAGAAGCTCTGTATTGCTCCCGCCCGCAACGGCGACGACTTCGATACGCTTATGCAGGTGCCTTGCTACCTGCAGTGTCTGAGTTCCGATGGAGCCGGTGCTACCGAGCAGCGCAACTCTGGTCAAATACCTATCCACAGCGACAAGTAGTATAGCATCGGGCCAACGAACAGCAGGCTGTCGAAGCGGTCAAGCATGCCACCATGTCCAGGCAGTACCCGTCCGGCATCCTTGGTGTGAGCGGTACGCTTCACGGCAGATTCGACCAGATCGCCCATAAGAGCCGCAAGTACCACGCAGAGCGTGGCGACCAGCGTCTGTGCAACGCTGAAGCTGAACGAACCGGTGGCCGAAACGATCGCCATCCTCACCAGGAGAGCGATCACAGTGGCGGCGAGAAGGCCGCCGACCGCGCCTTCCCACGATTTCGCCGTGCTGATATGGGGGGCAATTTTGTGGCGACCAAACGCACGTCCCGCGAAAAATGCGAATGTGTCGTATGCGAATGTGGCAATCATTCCGAAGAGGACTAAGTACTGTCCACCGGGCAGA
This sequence comes from Dehalococcoidia bacterium, assembly GCA_003552125.1. Classification (GTDB taxonomy): domain Bacteria; phylum Chloroflexota; class Dehalococcoidia; order GIF9; family AB-539-J10; genus SKVJ01. The sequence continues at coordinate 28,365 of PUON01000044.1, forward strand.
AGATACAATCCCCCCCAGTGACCGAAGAGCCATCCAACGTAGAGCGCGCCGGCAATCATCCAGGACCACTGAACAAAGGTGCGTCCCTTGCCCACGCCAGGCAACAGCAGAAGCAAGGCAATGACCAGAGGTACCGTTATCAGAAAGCTCTGATCAGGCCCAGCGGAGAAGAGAATGTATCGCGTGGCGAGGATGATGCTCCATATTACCGCTACTACCACGAGAGGTTCACGTCGTGAGCCACCGGGTGCCAAATTGCAGATCTCGATTGTGCACAGCCCGGCAACGACTATCAGGAAGATGCTGAACGGTTCTGGACCAAGGAGAATCGAAAGTATGACGAGTGGCAGGCCAACGACGGCTGTGAGGATTCTGAGGCGGACCACGAAGCAATTGTAGCAGACACGCGGACGCAAAGACCGCTGTTATCAGACTCGAAGGACGGCTAAAGCTCCCTTATCTCCTTCTCCTTGGCATGGCCAGTATCATTTGCCTTGGAGACGAACAAATCAGTAACCTCATCGATCTTCTTGAGCATACCGTCCATCTCGTCTTTGGAGATCTCCTTGTCCTTCTCCATCTGTCTGATGCTGGATATGTAGTCGCGTCTGATATTGCGCAGGGCGACCTTGCGGTCCTCGACGCGCTTACCAACAAGCTTGGCAAGTTCAGTTCGGCGCTCCTCGGTGAGAGGGGGGATGCTGAGTCGGATCAGATTTCCGTCGTTAGACGGATTCAGGCCGAGATTCGCTTTGAGCAACGCCTTCTCGACAGCCCTAAGCGCGCTCCGATCCCACGGCTGAATTGTGATCATAGCGGACTCGGGAACGGCGATGTTGGCAAGCTGTTTCAGAGGCAAATTTGAACCGTGATAGTCAACAGATACATTCTCAACCAGGGCAGGGCTGGCGCGTCCGGTGCGGATGGACCCCAGTTCATGAGAAAGCCCATCGACACACTTCTGCATATCTGCCGTTGCATTCTTGAGGACTTCGCTCACCATGGTGCGCCTCCTCTCCGCTATACGACGGACGCGGTATGCTAGCAGCCAACTTCGATGCGCGCGAACTTGCCAATACGGATATTCTCACCGGTACGGGCAATCGCTTCGGTGATCACATCTGCCACGCTCATGGAGGGATCCCTGACGAACGGCTGAGACAGAAGACACACGGCTTCGGCCGATGCGCTGGAGTCGGAAGGCATCTCGTCGATCGACAGATAGGCCGGATCAGACGCAACGATGTGCATGGCGAGGTCGTACGCCAGACGCTTGAAGTCGTCTGTTCGTGCTACGAAGTCGGTCTCACAATTAAGCTCCAGCAAAGCGCCGACACGACTATTGTGATGCAGGTAGGAAGCAACGACTCCTTCGCCAACCGCCCTGTCGGCGCGCTTCGCTGCCATGGCGAAACCCTTCTGGCGAAGCGCCTCGACGGCGCCGCCAATGTCGCCACCGCACTGCTCTAACGCCTTCTTGCAATCCATCATTCCTGCGCTTGTCTGAGCGCGAACTTCTTTGACCGATTCAACGGATATTTGCATGAATTAACTCCACTAGCTTTCGTCGGGATTGAAGGAGTACGAGCGTAGCATCTCAAACGGCTCCTCGCTCTCCTTAGGAGTGGCTTCGTCGGTATCTTCGAGCTGCTCAGCAGCATACATGCCGCGGCCTTCGATGACGGCGTCGGCCATCTTGCTGCAGATGAGTCGTATCGCCTTGATAGCATCATCATTCGCTGGAATGAGGTAATCAATCAGGTCAGGGTTGGCATTGGTATCCGCGATAGCGACCACTGGAATACCGACTTTCCTGGCTTCCGCCAGCGCGATCCTGTCCTTAAGTGGATCGGCGATGAAGAGTGCACCAGGGAAAGAGGTCATCTCCTTAAAACCGCCCATCTGGTCGTTGAGATGCTCGATCTTCTTCTCCAACTTGGCGCTCTCCTTCTTGGACAAAAGATCGAGCTCGCCCTTGTCGCGGCGATCCTCCAAGCGGACGAGGTAGTCGATGCGAGCCTGAATATTGCCGAAATTGGTCAGCATGCCACCCAGCCATCTCTGGCTCACGTAGAACATGCCACACCGCCTGGCTTCCTCTTCGATCACCTGTTGCGCCTGCCGCTTGGTACCGACGAAGAGGATCGACTTGCCATGCGAAGCGACATCACGCACGAATTCGCATGCCGTCATCAGCATCTGAACAGTCTGTTCCAGGTCGATGATATGGATGCCATTGCGCTGTGCGAATATGTAGCGCCGCATCTTGGGGTGCCAGTAGCTTGTGTGGTGCCCGAAGTGTGCACCAGCTTCAAGTAAACCCTTAACTGATGGATTCTCCATAGGTTGTCTCTTATCCTGTAAAGCGATTCGGGAATAGGGCCAAACTGGGATAATCTATCATAGTCCGTACGTGGCATGCAACATGAGCGCCGGACCGCAGCCGCCGCGTCCGTTTGTCTCACGGCACTGCGGCACGTGCCCGTCACCCGACCTGCCACCCAGTGCATTAACGGGCAGAAGACGCGGCCTTCAGATCTATTGGCGTCCCTGGAGGGATTCGAACCCACGACCCGCTGCTTAGAAGGCAGCCGCTCTATCCTGCTGAGCTACAGGGACGTATGCACAGTGTACCACCGTACTGGCTGGTGAGCGATAAGCAACCGCCGCGCTACTCTCCGTCGCTGGAGGCAGCAGCAGATGCTCCACGTGAATCGGTCGTGTAGAATCCTGGCCCCTTGAACACAATCGGTACCGGGCAGAACACGCGACGCGCCTCAGTTCCGCACCCGGGGCATGGTGCGGCGGGTCTATCTTTGAAGCTCTGTCTGACGTCGAACTCGTACTTACAGCTATCACATCTGTACGTGTAAGTCGGCACCTGTAGTCCTCCTGCGATGATGAGCGCTGCAGATCAGCGCTAATGGCCTATCTGTCTTCCTCAGGTTCGTCCCCTTCATCCGCCTCACTCTCAGACGCATCAATGACTTCCTCACCCGGAAGCAGTTCCTCCGGATGCCCCTCTGTCTCCATCTGGCCGGTGATGCTCTCAGTCTCATTGTGAGCCGACGTAGTCGCTGCAGCGGCAACCTTGAGAGCGGGCTCAGGCTTGTGCTTTGGATGAAACTCGCCATTGAGATCTGCGTAGCCCTCTTCCATCTCAGGTCGGTGCGCTTTCACAATGTGCTTATCTACGCAATAGGCATGGACAAAAGCGTCACACGAACAACGAAACACAACGCGGTCGAATTGGAGAGGGCTTCCGCATGCGGAACAGTTCATCAATCACCTCCGGTGATTAGCACTCGCAGTATCGAACTGCTAATTATATGCTACGCGGCAGTGCGAGGCAAATATGGCCCCAATTGACAAGGAATTGACACCCGCCCGCATGATGCCTACCATGCGGTGTTGTTGGCCTGATGAAGGATATACGTTCGAGGGTGCACATACATCGAGGAGGAGGAGTCATATGCGGAAGAAGACTATCGGCGATGTTGAGGTCAATGGGAAGAGGGTGTTTGTCCGTGTCGATTTCAATGTTCCATTCGACGAGGCAGGCCAGATCACTGACGATACGAGAATACGGTCTGCGCTGCCAACAATACAGAAGCTGATCGAGGGAGGAGCTCGTGTGATCGTTGCATCTCATCTCGGCAGGCCAAAGGGAAAGCCAGTTGATGAGTTGCGGTTGAAGCCCGTCGCCGACCGTCTCGCGGAATTGCTTGGTTCGACAGTTATCAGCGCGGACGATTGTGTTGGTCCGAAGGCGGAAGAAGCAGTCGCAGCGCTAAGAGATGGAGACGTGCTGCTGCTTGAGAACCTGCGTTTCCACGCAGAGGAGGAAAAGAACGACCCCTCGTTCGCCGAACAGCTTGCGTCCCTGGCGGACATTTTCGTTAACGATGCGTTCGGCACAGCGCACAGGGCGCACGCATCTACGGAGGGTATAACTCATCATCTGCCGTCCGTAGCCGGTCTGCTTATGGAGAAAGAACTGCAGTCTCTGGGAGAACTGTTGACGGCACCGAGCCGACCATTCGCCTGCGTGTTTGGCGGAGCGAAGGTCAGTGACAAGGTGGGAATGATACTGAACATGCTACAGCGTGTAGATGTTGTCCTCGTGGGCGGTGGATTGGCGGCGACATTTCTCAAGGCACGCGGGCTTGAGGTGGGAGAGTCGTTGGTGGAGGACGACATGCTTGAGGAGGCACGTACCATTATGGCCGAGTCTGAGAGAAGCTCCGTTCCGGTAATCCTGCCTCTGGATGTGCTGGTCGCCAGGGAGGTAAAGCGCGGCGCACGCATGAGAGTTGTTCAGGCGACAAGTGTTCCTGCAGGCTGGGGTATAGCTGACATCGGACCAAGAACAATCGAGCACTTCTTCGGCAAGCTGGAATCCTGTAAGACGATCATGTGGAATGGTCCAATGGGTGTGTACGAAGTACCTCAGTTCTCACTGGGGACACGCTGCCTTATCAACTATGTGGCGGCTACCGATGCGAAATCGGTGATCGGCGGCGGTTCCAGCGTCGATGCTGTGCAGGAGATGGGACTTGCCGATATCGTGACACATGTGTCTACGGGTGGAGGAGCCACCCTGGAATTGTTGGAGAAGGGGACACTGCCTGGTGTCGAAGCACTTAACGATTCGTAGGCGGTTCGCACCGACTTCTGGGGAGAAGCGCAGGAAATGAGAACGATACTTACCGCGGGAAACTGGAAGATGAATGGAACGCTCGAGGAGGCCGTAGAACTGGCAACATCTCTTCGAGACGCGCTGCAGCCCTTAGATGGCGCGGAGGTGGCGGTATGCCCCGGGTTCGTCTCCCTTAAACCAGTGCAGGATGTGCTGCGCGGCTCCTGTATACGAGTGGGCGCGCAGGATGTGTTTTACGAAGACAATGGAGCCTACACGGGGGCAGTGTCGGCACCTATGCTCGCAGATCTTTGCGACTACTGCATCGTGGGTCACTCTGAACGCAGACAGTGGTTCGGCGAAAGCGACGACTGGGTTGGCAGGAAGGTTGCCGCACTGAGGCGTCATGGGATTGTTCCGATCCTGTGCGTAGGTGAGACGCTTGAGGAACGTGACGCAAATATGACGGCCAGTGTTATCGAGCGGCAGATGCTGGCAGTGCTGCGCAGCGTTATCCCCTGCAAGCAGCTTGTTGTTGCGTATGAGCCGGTGTGGGCTATCGGCACCGGAAGGTCTGCTGATCCGGCGAGCGTTAACCACACCGTTCACGGCATTCGCAGTATCGTTAGTTCTGAGTGGGGGAATGCGTACGCAGACGAGATCCGGATTCTCTATGGTGGCAGCGTTACCGCTGATAACGTCACCTCATTCGTCAGCCAGAGCGAGATTGATGGGACACTGGTTGGAGGCGCGAGCCTGAAGTGCGCCGAATTCTGTGACATAGTGGCACGCTCGGCTGCTGTGCGGGGTTAGGGACTGTGTCTGACGTGATGCGTTCGCCGGGAGGTTGATCGTTCAGTACGAAGAAAATCCCAATCTTCCAGTGATCGCGCTGGTCGGACCCACCGCGGTCGGCAAGAGCAAGTTCGCGCTGGCTCTCGGCGAGCGCGTGTCACTTGAGATCGTCAACGCCGATAGCCGGCAGGTCTACCGGTACATGGACATCGGGACCAGCAAGCCATCAGCCGATGATCGTCGGCGCGTCCCTCATCACGTGCTCGATGTGGTGGACCCGGACGAGGATTTCTCCCTCGCCATGTATCTGCGCAATGCTCGCAGTGCATGCAGTGATGCAGCGCGTCGCGGCCGCATACCACTGCTGGTAGGGGGTACTGGGCAGTATGTCTGGTCCCTGGTTGAAGGGTGGCTTGTCCCGGAGGTTCCACCGGACCCTGAGTTCAGGCGTGAAATGGGGAACAAGGCGGCAAACCTCGGCAAGACAGCGCTCCATGCGGAGCTTATACGCATCGATCCTGAAGCGGGTGCCCGCATTCAACCGGGAAACTTGCGGCGCGTCATACGTGCGCTCGAGTTATATCGGGCAACCGGACAGCCACCCTCCAGCCTACTCCAGCGTCGTGAACCATCTCCGGCACCGTTTACAGTTCTCGGGCTGTTTCTCGAGCGTCCTGAGCTGGTTGCAAGAGCCGATGCACGAATTGATAGAATGATACAGCAGGGCTTCATAGACGAGGTGGGGTGGCTGCTCGAGCAGGGATACGACCCCTCGCTGCCCGCGATGTCGAGCATCGGCTATCGCGAATTGGCGGAGTATGTCCGCGGCCTATGTGATTGTGATGCTGCGGTTACACGAATCAGGCGTGAGACGAGACGGCTTATTCGCAGGCAGCATGCATGGTTCCATCCGGCGGACGAGCGTATCCGCTGGTTTGATGGGCAGAACCCCAACAGAGCCATTGAGGAAGTCCTGAGACTGATTGACGGTAGGATGATATGAGATTCGCCAAGTATCAGGGGGCAGGCAACGATTTTGTGATCGTGGACGCGCGTGCGATGGATCGTGTATGGGACGATCTCGCATCGAAGGTCTGCACAAGGCGATTTGGAATCGGATCTGACGGCCTGATTCTCCTTAGTACAGGAGAGTCACGACTGAAAATGCGTATGTTCAATCCTGACGGCTCTGAAGCGGAGGCTTGTGGAAACGGTCTGCGTTGTTTTGCCAGATACACGGTCGACCACCGTATCGTAAGCGATGACGCGTTTGAAGTTGAGACATTGGGTGGCGTTCGCCAAGTGGATATCTGTAGAGGGGCAGACGGAGGGGTTGAAGAGATTGATGTGTCGATGGGAATTCCCCGTTTCGAACCTCGCGACATCCCGGCTGCGGTGCAGGATGTTGAAGGGCCTGTGCTTCATTGGCCCGTCGCGATTCATGGGGACATCGTCCCTGTCTCTCTGGTATCGATGGGGAACCCGCACGCGGTGACGTTTGTAAGCGAGAGCGTTGACCTCTATCCCCTTGAGCAGAGAGGTCCTTTGATGGAGCATCATCCAGCATTTCCACATCGTGTGAATTTCGAGGTTGCACGGGTACTCAGTAGGAACGAGATTGAGGCGCGTGTGTGGGAGCGTGGTGCAGGCGAAACGCTGGCGTGCGGCTCAGGAGCATGTGCCATAGCTGTGGTTGCGCAGATACTGGATCAGTGCGACCAACAGGTACGCATACATATTCCGGGTGGTTCATTGACCATCACCTGGAGCGGCATAGGGGAGGAAGTGAGACTTCGTGGGCCCGCTGTGCACGTGTTTGACGGCGACTGGCCGGACTAATTGCTGGAGAGGAGTTGTTAGGTATGAAGTTTGCGAAACGACTGGATCGGCTACCGCCTTACCTCTTCGTCGACATTAACCGCCGTATAGCGGAGATGCGATCCAAGGGTATCGACATAGTCACATTCGCGATCGGAGATCCGGATCTGCCGACCCCTACGCACATTATAGACCGGCTGTGCCAGGAGGCACTGGTGCCGGCTAATCACAGATATCCTGAGACCGATGGATTGCCTGAACTGCGACAGTCGATCGCCGATTGGTACAGCGAACGCTTCAATGTGGCCCTTGATCCTGATGCCGAAGTCCTTCCACTTATCGGCTCCAAAGAAGGCATCGGACACATCGCCTTCTGCTTCGTAGAATCCGGGAGCACCGTGCTCGTTCCGGATCCTGGGTACCCTGTGTATTCCATGGCCACGATGATTTCCGGCGGTGAACCTCACTACATGCCGCTACTGGAGGACAACGGATTTCTCCCGCGTTTCGAAGCCATTCCAAGTAGTGTTGCCGCGGGGTCGGCGTTGATGTGGTTGAATTATCCAAACAATCCGACCGGTGCTGGAGCGTCGCTTGAGTTTTTCGAGGAAGCTGTCGATTTCGCGCGCAGGCACGACATTGCGATCTGCCACGATGCACCCTATACGGAGGTCTATTTCGAGGGACGGAAGCCTCCAAGTTTCATGGAGGCACGTGGTTCCAAGGACATCGGTGTAGAATTCCACTCTCTTTCGAAGACGTATCACATGACGGGTTGGCGGATAGGAATGGTAGTGGGCAATAGAGATATGATCCGCGCACTGTTCACGGTAAAATCGAATCTCGATTCGGGCATACCTCAGGCGATTCAGTTAATGGCGATTGAGGCACTGCGAGGGTCGCAGGAGGTTATCGACTTGCATAACGAGATACTTGAGCACCGCCGAGACAGGCTGGTTGCTGTCCTGGACGAAATCGGACTGCACGCGCGAATTCCCGACGGGACATTCTACGTCTGGGCACGGGTGCCCGACGGCTACTCATGCGTTGATCTGGCACGAGAATTACTGGAGCAGGTTCATGTGGCGGTAACTCCCGGCATAGGTTACGGTGCCAGTGGCGCCGACTATATTCGATTCTCAATCACTCTTCCGGATGACCGACTTGAGGAGGGTGTGCAGCGTCTTGCCAGGTGGCGTGGAGGTTCCCGATAAAAGGCCAGCTGCATGAGACGATGGTAGAGCGCGAGCGAGCGCTGCTTGTTGCTGTTGAGAGTAGAAGTGGAGAGCAACACTGGCCGGCCTCCGAATCGCTGACTGAATTACGGCACCTTGCCGAAAGCGCGGGAGCGGATGTTGTGGGGCAGCAGATTCAGCGGCTTCCGTCCCCCTCCGGCACGTACTACGTTGGGCGCGGTAAGCTCAAGGAGTTGATCGCACTCAAGTCGAGCCTCGACTACAACCTGCTGGTGGCTGACGATGAGCTGAGCCCAAGACAGCAGCGCACACTTGAGCAGGAATTGCAGGTGCGTGTACTGGATCGCACCGCACTCATTCTCGATATTTTCGCGCGCCAGGCCCGCACACGGGAAGGCAAGCTTCAGGTGGAACTAGCGCAGCACCAGTACATGTTGCCGCGACTGATCGGACGTTGGGAACATTTGGAGCGACTTGGTGGTGGCATCGGAACGCGAGGGCCTGGAGAATCACAGCTCGAGACAGATCGCCGACTGATTCGAGCGCACATTGCCAGACTGGAGAAGGATTTGGCAGCTGTGGGGAGACATCGTCAGGTACACCGCGACAGGCGACGTCGAGAGGGCATCCCGCTCGTTGCCCTGGTGGGCTACACCAATGCCGGTAAGAGCACGCTGTTTAATACACTCAGCCAGGCAGGTGTCAGTGCCGAGGATCGGCTATTTTCTACACTTGACCCGGTAACCCGGCGAATACGTATTCCCGGCGGCAGGATGATTCTAATGACTGATACGGTAGGGTTCATTAACAAGCTGCCACCTTCGATTGTCGCTGCATTTCGTACCACTCTTGCGGAGCTGGATGAGGCTGATGTGCTTCTTCACGTTGTCGATATCACGCATTCCGATGCGGCGCGGCAGCATTCGACTGTTGAGCACATTCTTGAGGATATCGGCCTTGGTACCAAACCTGTCATCACAGCACTCAACAAAGTTGATCTACTTGAAGAGGGGGAGGAGTCTATGAGTGGGCTTAGTGACAGGCTCGATTTGAGTCGTCCTGACTTCGTTGCCGTTTCGGCGCTCAGTGGGTGGCACATAAGGGAGCTTCTCGAGCAGATACAGTCCATGCTTAAGTCGCTTGATCTCACTGATGATTCATAGGGAGACAGTGTCGTTTACCTACCGGGAACGACGCATTCGAACGTTCCGGTGTCTGACTGCGTGTTATGGGCTACAATAGTTGCCTACCTGAGAACTACCGGGGTGTTCTGTTTCGCCTTATTGGATTCGACACCGGCGGCGCAAATGGAGAGGGGTGCCGCGATGCTCTCGCTTACCTGGAACCTCCACTTCGCGGGTGATCGCTTTGATGAGTGAACAGGTTATGTGGTCGTCCGGACTGTACATTGATACTCTGTCTACAGGGAGGCTTCAGGCTGCTGCTGTAATTCATTGGGAAATAGCACCTTTCCGACCGGCTCTATCCAGCCAGGGTGTGTGTTAATAGGGTGCGGAGTCTACATACAAGGACGACCTTGACCGACTGGTCGAAGGACTGGCACGATTTCTTGCCAGTGGCCTAAAGGAGGCAGCATGACTGTCAGTATCCTGTATCGAGAAGAGCTTCGCGAATATGACTTCGGGCTTGGACATCCGTTTCGAGGAGATCGGTATGAGATCTTCCCACTTGTATTGAAGGAACAGGTGGCCGAGGACGGCAACTATCACATTGTGACCGCGGATACCTGCACCGAGCAAGACCTGCGTCTCATCTGCAGCCAGGCGTATATAGATTTCAGCAGGGAGTATTTCAAGGCGGCAAATCTTGGGGAGACGTTCTCCGGCAGTATGGACTTCCCAAAGTTCCACTCGCTTGATAATCTGCCGCGGGGAAGACCCGGGAAGCTCGAGGAAGCATCTCGCATGATGATCGGGCAGGTCAAGCGGGCCGCCGAACTGGTGATAGACGGCAATGAGGAAATCGTCATCTGTATCGGCGGGAACCTTCATCACGCAAAGCCAGATTACGGTGAGGGATTCTGCATCTACAATGATAACGCTTTCGTTGCCATGTATCTACTCGAGAGATACGGACTGGAACGTATCATGATACTGGACACTGATGCGCATCAAGGGAATGGCACTTGTGAGTACTTCTACGAGGATCCCCGGGTACTATTCGTAGACCTTCACCAGGATCCGGCTACGTTGTACCCGGGAGTGGGCTTTGCCAATGACATCGGACACAGGAAGGGTAAGGGTTTTACCATAAACGTGCCCATGCCGGTGTATGCCGGACTCGATTCCTATCGTGTTGCTTTCGAACAGGTCGTTGAACCTGTGACTCGCGAGTTTAAGCCGCAGGTCATCATTAGAAACGGTGGTTCTGATCCGCATTTCGCTGATGGTCTCACGAATCTGGGGTTGCCAGTTGCAGGTTTCAAGATGATTGGTGAGAGGATGCGGAACCTGACGCACGAGTGTGGAACTCGGGTAATTGACATAATCGGTTCGGGCTATAACATTGAGGTACTCCCTTCGGCCTGGCTTGCACTTGTCTCCGGGCTTGGTGATTTTGGCGTCGAGGTTCAAGAGCCAGTTCCCGTACCGTCGAGATTTGTCCAGGATCTCGTCGCCGATGACACAGCCAAGGCCGTGCAACAGGTGCGTGGCTACTTGAAGGACTACTGGCATTGTTTCCGCTAGGTTGCGGAAACGCATTTGAATGGAGTGTTGTGTGGCTGGCAAGAGTACCCGTATAACAGTTGATCTCGGCAGCGATAGTCTGGTGAAAGCACTGCGCTTCGCCGCCGTGGAACAAGGCCGTACCGTCCGGGATATCGTCGTTGAGGCGCTGAACTTATGGCTCTCTGCGAAGGCATCTGTCCAGAATGGAACCAGTGGCACAAGTCAAATTGCGGCAGGGGAGAAGACAGGTGACAGGACCTCCAGTGAGCATTCGCAATCGGCGTCAGCTGACAAGGACTATCTCACGATGATGGAGAACCTGAACAGATATCGGGGACTGTGAGGCCGTTTAGATTGCAACTGCGTATCCGCAGGAGGAGAAGACATGGCGATAGCAGAGATTACCGTAGTACCTTCCGGAGTTGGCCCATCCGTCAGTTCATACGTAGCCCGCGCACATCGGGTCATTAAGAAACACAGTAAGATCAAGTGTCAGCTTACACCCATGAGCACCATTCTCGAGGGCGAGTTGGATGATCTTCTGGCCGTCATTCGTGAAATCCACAATAGCACGTTCGATGACCAAGTGAAGCGCGTTTTGACCCTTGTGAAGATTGATGAGAGGCGCGACAAGGAATTGACGATGCAAGGTAAACTTGACTCGGTTGAGTCCAAGCTCTCCATTTAGGAGCGAGACTCTAACTGGTTTGCCGGGTGAAGGCTTCAGTCGCGCTGGTTTGACTTGTGTGTGACGGCAGGTATATGGTTGTGTCTACACGAGTAAGTCCAACTATCCGGTAGAGACTGAGGTATGGAAGTCAGGAGAACAGCAATGCCTTCTGCGGACCACATGGAGTGCGCATTATCGCTCGCGAGACTCGCGAACGGGTACTCGAGTCCCAATCCTGCGGTCGGGGCGGTGGTAGTCAAGGACGGCCAAGTAGTCGGGATGGGCTACACGCAACCCGTCGGTGGGGCTCACGCCGAAGTGGTTGCTCTGGCACAGGCCGGCGAACGAGCCCGCGGCGCTGCGCTGTATGTGACTCTCGAGCCCTGCTGTCACTTCGGTAGGACGCCCCCGTGCACACGCCTGATCATTGATGCTGGCATCACCGAGACGCATGTCGCCCTTGTAGACCCCAATCCGATAGTATGTGGTGCCGGCGTGGCTGAGCTTAACGCCGCAGGCATCAAGACGTATGTTGGTGCGCACGAGGCGGATGCCCGTGAGATCAACGAGGCGTATCTTAAGTACATGGCTACGGGTCTTCCATTTGTGATTGCCAAGTTCGCAATGAGTCTGGACGGAAAGATTGCAACGAAGACGGGAGACTCACACTGGATCAGTAATGAACAGGCCCGATGCTACGTGCACGGAATACGACACACGGTTGACGCAATAATGATTGGCGTGAACACACTCATCACTGACGATCCAAAGCTCACCGCACGCGGATGTGGCGGTAAGAGTGGATCCATGGCGCGACAGCCTCTTCGTGTCATTGTTGATGGAACTGGTCGCACTCCTCCTGAGGCAAAAGTGTTTTCGCAGCCGGGTCGCACACTTGTGGCGTGGACGGAGCCCGTAAATGAGGAGAAGAAGCGACAGTTCGAGGATATGGGGGTCGAAGTGGTAGTGCTGCCAGGTGGGTCGGGGCTTGTGAAGCTTGACGATGTGCTTCGGACTATCGCAGAACGACAGATTTCAACAGTATTGCTCGAGGGTGGCAGTGAACTGCTTGGCTATGCGTTTGATCATGACCTGGTGGACAAGGTCCTGGCATTCATCGCCCCTATGATCATTGGTGGGGCCGAGGGACGCACCGCGGTAGGTGGTGTGGGCGCGCAGACTATAGGAGAGGCACTGCCGCTTGAGCGCGTAGATGTGAAGCGTTTCGCTGACAACGTGCTTGTCAGTGGATATGTAAAGAAGTCGGCGGCCGGCCTATGTTCAGCGGCATAGTCGAGGAGATCGGCACACTCCGAGAGCTTGGCTCGTCCCACCTGACGATCGACTCTCGCACTATTCTCTCGGATACCAGGATTAGTGACAGCATCTCCGTCAGTGGTGTGTGCCTCACCGTGTCCGACATAGGAGAGAACTGGTTCCGCGCTGATGTGATGCCCGAAACGCTGCGGCGGAGCAACCTCGGAAGACTGAGTCCGGGTGATCGAGTGAATCTGGAGCGAGCGGTGACTCCCACCACTCGGCTTGGCGGGCACTTCGTGCTCGGGCACGTTGACGGTGTTGGCAGAATTGCCGCGCTTGTGCCAGAGGATCGCGCCATAGTCGTTAGTATTCAGGCTCCCGTGGCTGTAATGCGCTATATCGCGCTGAAAGGTTCCATTGCCATTGACGGGGTGAGCCTGACGGTCGCCGGGCTGGAACAGGATTCGTTTTCTGTATCGCTGGTGGCCTATACTTCCAAACAGACGACACTGGGTACTGCGCGCCTGGGACAGGTTGTTAACCTTGAAGTCGACGTACTCGCGCGATACATCGAACGTCTGCAGCAGTCGGTGGAGGGCGACACCGGTGTAACCTGGGAGTTGTTGCGCGGGCTAGGCTACTGAAGAGAGGACGGTTAATCAATGCTTGCATGTATTGAAGACGCTTTGCAAGACATCAGGGATGGACGCTGCGTCATCATCGTCGATGACGAGAATCGGGAGAACGAAGGGGATCTCGCCATCGCTGCCGAGGCTGTGACCCCCGAGATAGTGAATTTCATGGCTCGCGAGGGGCGAGGACTGATCTGCCTGCCCATTATCGGCGAACGATTGGACGAGCTGGGCATCCCGCTGATGGTGCAGGACAACACGTCCAAGAATTGCACTGCGTTTACTGTTTCCGTGGAGGCGATGACGGGGGTGTCGACCGGTATCTCAGCCAGAGACAGGGCAACGACCATCAAAACCATTCTCGCACCTCATACCACGGCGGCTGATATTGCCCGGCCCGGTCACGTATTTCCCATTCGCGCTCGTGAGGGCGGCGTTCTCGCTCGTGCGGGACACACGGAGGCGATCGTAGATCTCGCGCGGATGGCCGGATTCTATCCCGCGGGCGTTATTTGTGAGATTATGAACGATGATGGCACCATGGCACGGTTGCCTCAATTGCAGCGGGTCGCCGAAACACACGGGCTGAAGATCATCGCTATACGCGACCTCATCGCGTATCGTTACCGCCATGAGTCCCTGGTCAGGCGTGTGGCCGAGGCACGACTCCCAACCCGCTATGGGGAGTTCCTTGCGATCGCGTTTAAGAGCAGTGTTGACTCGAATGAGCATGTCGCGCTGGTTCTCGGGGACGTAACCGGCAGCGAACCAGTTCTCGTTAGGGTCCACAGTGAGTGTCTCACAGGCGACGTTTTCGGAAGCTGTCGCTGTGATTGTGGCGATCAAATCGATTTCGCCCTCAAGAGAATTGGTGAGGAGGGAGCAGGTGTCCTCCTGTATATGCGCCAGGAAGGCAGAGGCATCGGGTTTCACAACAAACTGAAGGCCTATCAGTTGCAAGATCAGGGGATGGACACTGTAGAGGCGAATCTGGCTCTCGGATTTGCTGCTGATCTACGTGACTACGGGGTTGGTGCTCAGATAATGGTGAACCTTGGGTTGCGTAAGATACGACTTCTGACGAACAATCCTCGGAAGGTTGTGGGTTTGGAGAGCTACGGACTCGAAATCATCCAGACTCTGCCTGTAATCGTCGAATGCAACTCATACAACGAACGTTACCTTAGAACCAAGCAGGAGAAACTGGGGCACCAGCTTGGCATCTGCGAGGAGGAGAAGAATGGCCAAGTCGTTTGAAGGTATGCTCACAGGTGATGGACTGCGATTTGCAATAGTCACCGCCCGATTTAACGAGCTGATTACGCTTAGACTTGTTGAGGGCGCAAAGGACGGGCTGAAGCGCCACGGCGTAGCAGACGAGGCAGTGGACCTCGCCTGGTGTCCCGGCTGCCTCGAGATTCCGCTCGTAGCGAAGGTCCTTGCTGCTTCAGCCAACTACGACGCGGTCATCTGCCTCGGAGCCGTGATTCGCGGCGGCACGCCTCACTTCGATTACGTGGCTGCGGAGGTGAACAAGGGCATCGCGAAAGTGTCACTTGACAGTGGGCTTCCCATTGTCCAAGGAGTGATAACCGCCGATACGTTGGAGCAGGCAATCCAGCGAGCGGGTGCCAAAGACGGCAACCGTGGTTTTGTGGCTGCCGTCAGCGCCATCGAGATGGCGAACCTGATGCGCGCTATTCGATGACCTTGTAAACGTGATCTCCTTTGCGTACGCGATCGGGTACCTTGATGCCGATGAGGTCTCCGTCATTAGCTTCCGCCACCGCATTATGCTCGATCTGGATCGATGACAGTACGAACTCCAGATCTGTCGTTGCACCCTTGATGCGGACAAGGTCCCCCTTCTTCAAGCTGCCGTGCAGTTCCACTCCCGCCACCACCGGTTTGGCGAAGAAATCCGATATTCGACCTACCTCAATCTCCTGCATCACACACCTCCTTGCTGTGCCCTCCTTGGGACATGTAATGTAGCACTGTCAGTCGGGAGGCGCAATGAGTATCCGATTCCTAATGTTGCACGAACTGTCACGAGCGTGCAGTCCCGCAATGGTACCTTGACAGGGGATATGGTGCTACCTATCATTAGCTTTGCATCGGATACCCAATGTATTGGAGGTCACAGGTATGATGGTTGAGAAGAAGCGCCAGACACCTTACACGTGGGAAGAAGTCTTCTCTTTTGATAGGCTGAAGCGGACCATGGTATCGCGCGTACTCGAAAACGTCGAAGCCATGTGTGAAGGTAATGAACCGGTTACGCCGGATGAAATCAACAAGGTGATTAAGGACGAGTGGGAGGATGTGAAGCGTGCGGTCAGATCGTCTCCCGCGGCGCGTGAATCCTTTCGAAAGTATCTGGAGAAGACGGTATCGGAGAAGGTCGATACGCTCATTCAGCAGGACAAGCCAGAGCTTGAGTCACTTGGCGTGGTTGAGAGGAGTTTGTAGCCTTGGCAGATAAACGAGGCCGCGAGAAGGGCTCGAGTGGTGTTTCTCAGGGTCATGCAGAGCTTGAGCAGATCGCACGTCGAGTCAAGATGCTTGATGATCGACTGGACAATCTCGACTCGATTGTTACAACTCTGGTGCAGCGTGTCATGGACAAACCTCTCACCATTGAACTGACCTGCCCGAAGTGTTCACAGCAGATCGAGATCAACGTAACGAGCAGCAGCCGCATGCGAGGTGGAATCTAGGGCGGATAGTTCTAACGACTACGGGACTGATCAGAGTTCCGAGCTCCAGGGCATGGCGGCTACTTCACAGGGTGGTTCACAAGGGCTCCCGCCACACGCGCCGCGAGCCACGGTGCAATCGGATCATTGTTCGTATCAAATGCTTCAACCTCGAATCCCGGCAGGTCTGGCAGTTCGTGTGCCGTATTATCGTTGATCAGGATCTGGTGATTCAGAAGCGCCTTCTCAACCAATTGAGTGGCTGCGACAAGATTGCCAGTACCTTCCTCGGTGTCCGGAATACCCCTTAGAACGTACATCCGCCCGTCGTCTCCCCGAATAGTGCCGGGGCTGACTACTTCGTGTACAGTGAGTCTACGGGTATCCATTTCGTCCTCCTGTCTTGGTCATTGACGATTGTACCTGTATCATCGCATATGGGCAACGTGCAGCCATCGGAATCTGTGGTAATGCGAAACCGTCTTCACTGATGAACACGAGTTTACATAACCTCTTGTTCATTACATTATCGATCATTCCTGAACGATCGGCATCCGTGTGGACTGAGTGTGTCACATGAAGCCGAAGTCGACTAGCAGGTGTGCAGAAATGATCGGCCTCACCGAAATTCGTAACCAGCTTAGGGAAGAGCTTCCGAGCACACAGCGACGAATGATGACCGATAGTCTTCGATCCACAACCACCCGGGCAGCGACTACCCTATGAGGAATAAGTGAGACCTGCGAGCGGCCTCCGGACCTCACCCGGTGACGCCAGGGCGGCGACGCCGAACCGACTGGCAGAGTCGTAACCCGGGAGCGCCGAAGGCGCCTGCGCGGGTCGGAAAGAGGCGCCACCGCCGATGGAAGTGCGAGCAGAGGATACTGACTGACAAGAGAATCGCGCAGAATCACGAAAACCGGGCGAAAACGATCTCACATGATGTTTTGGGTCGGACAGATGGGTTTTCTGCATTCCGGCTGACGGCGTCCGGCGCCAATCCATGATTGTCAACATAATCAGTCTGACCCATCAGGATGTGTTGGACCAGGGCACGGTTGTCGGCGGGGGTCCCAGAGTGTCAGGGCATGCGAGCTGGATGCCGGAATTGCTCCAGGGAAGCCAAGCATGCAACACAGTGATGTAGGCGATGGGCAATAGGATGGGATCAGGTTGATATCGAATAGTGACAGCGTATACTCCACCATCGTTTCCGCGCCACAGACGA
>PUON01000035.1 GCA_003552125.1 Dehalococcoidia bacterium
TCAAACGTGAAAACAAGCAACTCAAAGAGAGTAATTCCTTTGATGGTATATCAAACAATACATTTACGCTGTTTTCATTGACGCACTACTGTGCTTATGAGTCAGCAAAGCTGGCATCACGAGACAGGAGATCGCTAGGAGAGTACCAACACTTGATCCAGGCATATGCAGGAAGATAACCGGCGTAGGAACGAGACTCCGATCAACTCAGTCGCCTGCGCTTGTGCACCTTCTCAACGACTACTCCGGCGCCGACGGAGGCGAGGAAGACGCCGAGCCAGATCAACCAGCCCCAATGCAGGTACTGCGGGGGGACATCGGCCTCAAACCCTCCGAACAGCTCTCCTGCCACCACCCCCAGTACGTAGCCGCCCAGGGTGACGAATGGGAACAGCCGTGCGCCCAACAGGGCAGGGACCGTGGACACGATGGCTGCAATCCACAGCACGTTCCGGGCCGTCCATTCCGGCGTGTACAGATAGTGAGGAGAGTGCAGCGCGAACACCTGGCGCGAAATCAAATAGATGGCCAGGTATCCGGCCAGCACGATACCCACAGTGATGAGTCGCCGTTTCATTCAGTTTCTCCTGTCTCTCTTGATGTAGCTGCTGTGGCCTGAGCCGCTGTGCAAACCAAACTGTAGCTGCACCGTAGAGCTTTCACGATGTGAAGTAAACTGACTACGTAGGCTTTGCCGGTATGCGCAAGGGTGCAGCCGACTGTTGGCAATCAGCCAATTTGGACACTCTGTTGATGAGGCACTTCCGCACCTCTTGTCCTCTTATACGGCGCCCGCGGCAGGATATCACAGAGCGCTTACGAAAACCCCGGCATGATTCAGCAAAGCGGCCGGTCTCAGACTCTCACTTCGGGCAGGAGCAGAACCGACACGCTGAAGATCCAAAGATGCGTAGGCGTTCCGGCAAGCGTTTAGGCTGACGATGAGCAGGCCAGACCTGCGAGTTCGATCATACACCCCCGGGTTTCCGATACCAGCCCACAGAAGGCCAGGTAATCCCTCACGAGCCTTAAACCGTGCGCCATCTCCAGCATGCCAGGCAGGCAATTCTTGATGACCAAGACTCGAAGCCGCTGTAATCCACCATCCGGGTACAGCCACAAGCGTACTCTTGCCCTCAGGCTGATGGGATCCCTTCCCGGTCAAGCGATGCGCCAACGCTCATCACCACGGGTCCATTGCCAATGAGTACCGGAATCCCATCGCCGGATTGGCCGTGAGATGGATCCGTCACTGCCAACACGACACGCCCAGGAGGTACAGCCAGACGGCCATCTTCCGCCTTCGGCCTGCAGCGGAGGCCACCGGTTGAATTCCTGACAGCCCGTACACCGGGAGCGAGGACAGGGAGTCAAGCCCGAACGAACGGCACTTGCACATGCAGGCAGGTCCGATCAGGAGCAAAGAAAGGATGCGCACCTCATCAGACCGGGAAACGTATCACGTTGCGTGATGTGTCTTACGAAGGAAGCATGGCGAACCCGACCTCATGCCTGCCTTCCTCAATCAGGGCAGTAGTGCCCGGCCCTTCGCTCTGTCCCACAGGCGGACTCGGCTTATCCTGGTGCTTGCGCCTTGATCACAACAATCGGAGTCCGACCACCCGACCGCAACACCCTTTCCGTAACACTGCCAAAGGCCCAGCGGCTTAACCCTGACCGACCGTGTGTTGAGAGGGCTATCAGGTCTGCGTCGACTTCCTCAGCAACATGGATAATCTGCTCAACAGCATCGCCGACAGCTACTCGGGCCGTCACTTTGATTCCTTTGCTCTCCAGAAAGCGCCCTGCCCTGTTCAGATAATCGAGTGCCTCCTTCTCTCTCTGCTCCTTCTCCTCCTGGCTGGCAGGTGCGTCCGGAATCTCCCGCCCACTCACAATCTTGGTGGCACTGACCGGAGTCAACACCTGTAAGGTAATGACCTCTCTCTCCACCTCGGGTAACAGCTTCGTCAGTATATCCTCGACATAAGGCAGAGCCGATTCGCCTACCTCAGACCCGTCCAACGGCACAACTATCCTCTCTCGCATTGTCCATCTCCTTTCCGTTCGGGTCGTACCCGGATTCGCAGATTTCAGGCTAGTATCTATGTGTCGCACTGTCAAACTCTCCAGCAGGAGCAGCGGCCACGTCGCTCAGTCCGGGGTAATCATGCGTCATACGAATGCGCCCCACAGCACTGAAAGCCTGGTGAGCCCGCCCGATTCATCCTGAAGGATGTCTGGCCACACTGCCAGGACGCGTCAGGGAAGGAAAGCGCGATAATCTCCTTCAGCCCCTGGTGCGCTCCGGAAGTCACCACTTCCCGTCGCGACAACTCGTATACTGGGAGTCGGCGCAGAAACGGCATCAGCGACCTACCGGCATCGTGCCGCCGATGAAGCTGCGAACTCATCCCACCTCAGTCGGTCGGGTCCCGAGAACTGCGGCGGTCGCCAACCTCTCATCTCCACGCCAGAAAATGAGCTCTACTTCATTTCCGATTTCAAGCGCATCGATCGTCCGGGTGAAGTCGTGCAGGTTCTCGATGTCCTCGCCTGCAAGCCGGACAATGACGTCCCCTGCTTCAAGACCAGCGTCATCTGCCGGACTGCCGTCTACCACTTCGGCGACCAGCACACCCGTGTCGACTGCGAGATCGAACTGTGTCCGCGTGACTGGTGTGAGTGCAAACACCACAACGCCGAGCCACGGCCGAACTATCTCGCCGTGCGCAATGAGCTCATCGATGATTGGCATCGCCTGATCAATGCCTATGGCGTACCCCATCCCCTCAACTCCAACCTGCGCAATTTTGATGCTGTTGATACCGATGACCTCGCCAGCTGCATTTACCAGGGGGCCGCCACTGTTGCCCGGATTGATGGCTGCATCCGTCTGAATGAGGTCCAGAAATGTGTGGTCAGGAGCCGCTACCAGGGTTACGCCAACCGCACTGGCAATGCCGGCTGTCGCGCTCAGTCCAAGACCCAGCGGGTTGCCGATCGCTACAAGGGGTTCGCCGATGCGCAGCGCAGCAGAGCTTCCTACTGCCGCCACAGGCAGGTCGTCGGCAGGTATCCTCACCACCGCGACGTCCGTCCAATCATCCAGGTACATCGTATCCGCTTCAAACTCCCTGCCATCATCGAGTAATACAAGTACCCTGGTGGCGTCCTCCAGCACGTGACTGTTAGTGACGATGTAGCCATCCTCCCTGATCACGAAGCCGGACCCTGCGTGCTCCTGGGTCCATGATCTGTCAAAGATGCCCTCTACCGCCACTTCCGTGACGATCGCGACTACCGATGGTTTCGCACGGGCTACGACCTCGACCATAGAAGGCAGCTCTTCTCCGCCCTCAGCACGAACTTCGGTTTCAGGTTCAACCTCAGTATTCGGCGACACAGGTGGTGCCGCAGGATCTGGAGAATTCGGGCTGCAACTGGAGAGGACAACCAGTACACACGCGA
>PUON01000059.1 GCA_003552125.1 Dehalococcoidia bacterium
CGCGTGCCCGCCGCTTGTGGTGGTGTGGCGGTGTATCTGTAGGGCGCGACACCTGTTTCGCCCGCAGTCGTCCCTCAACCTGCGACATCCGCCGAGCGTAAACCACGTCTTCTCCCGAATTGCAATCATTCAAGCTATCGTCGGGAGACGCAGCACGCGATGAATTCCTCGGTGCGACCGCCGTCAGCGTGGTCCAGTTAATGCGGAGAGATCGTATCGTCCGCAGTATTCAGGCTCATGAGTGCGTCTGCCAACTCGCGCAGCTGTTCCATCCGTGCCTTCAAGGTCCGCGACGCCGCCAGAATGCCGTGAACAGCCCGCTGAGTTGAGCACGCGTATTTGGCTGGGAGCTATGCCAGAGGGCTTCGAATAGCCACTATCAGGACTCCAGTTCACGAAGTCGAGCGATTCGCCTCGCACACGACGGATGCGACCAAGTGTCAAGCCGATACGCTTTGCCACCATCACCGCAAAGGGCCTTGAGTGCCAAGCTCACCGCATCAGTGCCTACGCATCTTGCTGCCTTCGCATCCGCATCGAACTCGCACGCCCAACTCGCAGCAGACATAGTCAGAGCCATGCCAGAGAACACTACCAGCACATTGACAACCCACGGCAATCCTGCAGAGGACACGAACTGCGCAAGCAGAAGACAGGCAGGTACACACACAAGCAGCTGCTTTGAGCTGCGCTGCGCCCCTATGTGTGCCACTTCGTGTGCGAGCACACCAGAGCGCGCGTGGGTGTCGAACTCCTCAGCGATTGGTTGACCTACAACGATACTCGCGTTCCTAGCACAAGCGTTCCTCCAACCTGCTGCCACCTTTACAGGAGGGCGGCCCCTGAGTGGTGCTTTCATAGCGATTGCAAGGTCATGGCATTCCTGCAACAGAACGGATGACGACGCCGGTAGTGCTCGACTTACGGTCAGATACTGTTTCACAAGCTTGGGCAATCCAAGAATGGCCTGCAGCAATGGCACCCCGACAAAGCCACACGAGATAGACAGTACGATGGCCACGAATAGTCTTGGCCAGAAACCATCGACCAAGACGAACAGACCAGCCGATGCCAGGGTGAGCATGAAGAACCTGCTATTGGTGCTCCATGTGTAGCCATGGACAACCAGTCCTCCTGCTGCCGCCTTGTGGAACTTGCGAATCATCTTCCTCCTCACTCTGCACACCCTACCTTCCCTGCTTCTCCAGGTATTCCATAAACGACGACGCCGGGAGTCTTCTACGCTTTTCAACCATCCGCCGCCATATCGACTCTGTTTGGGGCAGGTCAAGCCGTTCTTCATGGTAAACCCGAAGGAGCACGTCCGCAGTAGTCAGTAGTTGAATCTTCCGCTCTTCACAGTACCGTCTGACGTCTCTCAGGTTATTGCTGGCGACGATGCCGCCGCAACAACGGGCATAGGCCATGCATGCTGCTTCCCCCGATCCGTACCGATCACTCTCGCACAGTCTGGCGTACTCCAGAGCTTCAGCCGAGCCGGCCATCATCTGGACCCTCCTGATATGCCCATACATTATCGAGAAGCACACACGGTCCTCCAGATACCGCACCCTCTTCAGTTCTTCCGTGACTTCCTCAAGTACGATCATCCGCCTGGAATACAAGCCCTCGATGATGTCCAACCGATCCACACATGCGAAGCTGGATACGAAGTCTGTGTCCAGTACGATCGGCGGGTCAGTCATCAGCCACAGCTCCCCCAGTATCTCCCATCACGTCTTCGAGCAGCCTCGCGTCAGCCAGCAATTCCTCATAGCGCGACTCCGTAATCAGACCCTTCTCCAGGGCATCCGCGGCCCTCTCCGCATAGTCAGAAATCAGAACGTAATCATTTGTCGCCTGATACAGCGCAATGCTCTTGCCATATGTCTGTGCGCTGCGGATCACGTCCCGACACAGCGTCTCCTCCTGCTTGCGGGTTATGAGTCCAAGATCTTCCAGCCTCCAGCACATCGCCTTACGGCTCACACCGAAGTACTGCTCAAGGTGGACCACATCGGCGACCGTCAACTCTCTACCTTCACGCTTGCGTAGTCTGAGCTGGTGGAACACGGCATCTTCGGGCAGGAGCAGATGTGCCGCAAACATATCTGCGGTCTTCTCACCGTCGGCAACACCCTCAAACACCTCGACCTTGCACGCGGTAGTGGTCAGATTCTCGTCGTGCAGGACGTGGTACAACTCATGCGCCACCGTGAAGTGCTGGTGACCGAGAGACTTGGCGGTGTTCACCAGTATCAGTCGCACCCGCTCGGTCTTGAGCGTGGCGCCGGACATGCTGCTCTGGAGTGGACGCTTCACGCATGTCACTCCCAGCGACACCAATGCACGATCAACGTCGCAATACTCAATGGACTGGAGACCGAGCCTCATCCGAGTATCAATGGCAAGCTGGCGGGCACGCATCGCGCTTCGCATCAGTTACTCCTCCAGTAGTCGGTACAGGCTGTCCAGATTTGAAGCAATCCTGCGGGTCTCGGCAATGACAGGCAAGTCGTCTGGTCCCAGATCCGACACTCTGAACGCGATTGCTACCTGCGGTCCGGTATCCTTCGCCACGTCGTCCAGGAAGTAGGACATTCGATAGCCGTACAGGTCAGCCAGCTTCCGCAGCATCACGGTGCTCACGGGTCTCCGACCATTCTCGATGTATGAGATCGCCTCGCGTTTCACGTCCAGGAACCGGGCCACCTGTTCCTGAGTGAAGCCCGCTGTTATCCTCACTTCTTTCAGCCGATTCGCAATCGTTGCCGTATCCATTTCTCATCTCCCTGGGTGTTACATTCTCCAGCAACTCAATACACATAACGTAACGTATTCGTTACCTTGAGTCAAGGCACAGGGAACTGGCGGTGGGAACCGTATACGGGTTTGTCCTCTCCTGAATGCGCAGCAAGAATGTGCATCCGTGGGTTGCCTCGGTGGCCCGCCATTGTCCGGTTCACACGCGTGTGTGCCATCACACCCACGTGAACACAACCACAATCTATATGCAGGGGCCGGCTATATCCGGCCCGCCAGTGTCCTGATCACTCGCCCAGGGTTGTGTCGTTCACTGTGATTGACGTCTGGACAACGGATCGCCACATGTGGCGTCCCTACGAACACCGCGCCGCCGCGCCTGTCCTCGTATTTGTAGGGGTCGTTCGCGAACGACCCGGATGGAGTGGTGCGGCAGTGTTCGGCTGTAGGGGCACGCTGCCGCGTGCCCGTGTCGGGTGGAATTGGGCGCTTCCGCCCGCTGCAGGCGCGTCCCACTGCGCGCAGCGCTCAGCTTGCCCCGCAGGGTGTCCCACCGCGCGCAGCGCTCCACTTGCCCCGCAGGGTGTCCCTGTTCCCACACCGGCCCGCCATCGTCCTGATCACACACCCGCGCGTGTCCCATAGAACCCGCGCGAACCCAACCACAATCTATGTGCAGGGGCCGGATACATCC
>PUON01000111.1 GCA_003552125.1 Dehalococcoidia bacterium
CTCATCTCTCGGTCCGCGACTTGTCCTCTGCTGGCGACTTCCGCGATGAAGCGAGAGCGTTGCTCACGTTGTGGATACAGTTCCGCCACATCGATGGTCGCCAGCTCTCCTCTAGAGAAGCCGAACAGATTCAGCCAGGCCTGATTGGCTTCAATCAAGCGGCCCTCGGGCGACACAAGGCTCATTGGTGCGGCCGAGTCCTCGAAGAGTGTGCGGTACTGCTCCTCGCTTACACGTAGTGACTCTTCTATGCGCTTCTGCTCGGTGACGTCGCGATAGATACCCTGGTAGCCGATGAATCGGCTTTGTGCATCGACTAGTTGCACAGTGCTGCGCTGGCAGTCGAATATGGTGCCGTCCTTGCGTTTGAAGCGCACTTCGTCACGGACGAACCCTGCTTCAGATACGCGTCGGATGAAATCAGCACGATCGGAGGGATCTGCATAGATGGCGTAGACGTCGATGTGCTGAAGATCCTCCCGTGCATATCCGAAGAGATCCAGCCATGCCTGATTCACCGCGAGAAACATATCGTCAGGACCGACGAGCGAGATGGGGTCCATGGATTGCTCGAATAGAATGCGGTACTTCTCTTCGCTCTCGTGGAGTGCCTGCTCTTCCGCCCTGAGCTCCGTGATGTCCCTGAGGATGGTCTGGAACCCTACCACCGCGCCGGAGCTGTCCTTCTGCGCCACCGCCGAACGCTGGGCATAAAACTCTGAGCCATCCTTTCGTTTATGTCGCACATCGTCCCGGATGCATCCAAGTTCGGAGATCTTGCGAACGAACTCATTTCGATCCAAGGGGTCGACGTAGAGGTCTTTCGCGTTGACCATGGTCGCTTCCTCTAAGGTATACCCGAAGAGCGTAAGCCATGCATCGTTCACCATTCGAATCGTGCCATCAGGACTGACCAGTGCAATCGCATCGAGGGAATGCTCAACCAGTGCCTGGAATTCTCTTTCCCTTTCGCGCAGCGCCTGCTCGACCAGTTTGCGGGCGGTAACATCGTGGAATACCGTGATGAAGTGTCCAGGTTCATCCCCGTATACCGTCACCTCATACCAGCGAGCCAGGGGCTCAGAGTAGGCCTCGAATGATTCCGTACGCCCGGTGGCCGCTACCCGTCCGTACGTGCCGATCCAGTCGAACTCAGAGTGAACGATGTCAGGCAACACCTCGGTGACTCTGTGGCCGATGATACACTCGCGATCGAGGCCGGTCTGTCTTTCAAATGCAGGGTTTACATCCAGAAAGATGTAATCGATCGGCTCGCCCCGGTCACTGAGGACCACGCGGTGATGGGCGTACCCATCCGACACGCTGTAAACCACGTCTCTGTATCGCTCGTATGCTGTAGTCATCAGAGCCTCCATATCTCCGGCGTTATGCGCCGGACCCCTGACTCTCATACCTCAAATCACGCCTGTCGCCGTGACGCTCCCCCTCTGCCTGCTCCTGCGAAGGTGTGTGCGGAACACTTATCTCAGCAAGAGTGCCCCCCATGTCGTTCCTGCGGATGGTTATACCTCCGCCGTGGACACGAAGTCGTTCGCGTATCGCCGCAAAGTCGAGCGATTCGTTTGCAAGCAACTCTTCCTCGGTCACGCCAAATCCGTTTTCGCTGACACTTATCGTGATGTGCTCGGCGTGTCTGACGACCTTCACCCTCACAGTGGTGGCACCAGAGTGTCGTACACCGCTGTTTAGTACCTCCTGAAATGCGCGGTATACCGCAAGGCTTCTGTCCATATCCGGCAGCACGATCTCGTCAAGTTGGTCGATGTGGCACTCAATGCCGGAATCGCGCGCGAATTCCCCGGTCTGCCAGTCGATGGTGGCGGAGAGGCCAAGGTCCTCGAGCATGCCGGGGCGCAGTTGCGTATACAGCCTCCGGAGGCGGTCGATCGTCTCGTCCAGTAGTGAATGCGTCTTGTCGAGTTGTGTCTGCACCTGGGCTTGGATCTCGGCAGGCAGCTTGTTGCTGCACTCGGTGATATCCATCCTGATCACCGCGAGCGCCTGTCCCACCTCGTCGTGGAGCTCCCATGCAACAGCCGCGCGTTCCTCTTCCCGCACGGACTGCAAGTATGCCGCCAGCCTCTGAAGCTCTGCATGTGAGCGCTCCAGATCGGCTTGAATGCGCTTCCGGTCCGTGATGTCAATTATTAGACCCTCGAGAAGGGCCTCCTGCTCTGCGACATCGACAACCCCGACACCACGCTCGTGTACCCAGCGAATGCGCCCGTCCCGATGCCGGATGCGGTACTCGATATCCCAGGGGTCGCCGGTGTCGATCGCCTCATCGATCCTTCGGGCCACGTACTCGCTATCCTCGTGATGGATAATGCTCGCCCACGAGCGCGTACGGTTGTCAATGAAGTCGCTCACCGGGTATCCGGTGAGCATCTCGGCATCCTCACTAAGATACCTCATGGTCCACTGCGCATCAGGTGCGCAGCTGAAGACAACTCCGGGGATGTGGGAAACCAGCGATTGATACTCGTTGCGGCTCTGCTCAAGCTGCAGTTCTGCCTGTTTGCGG
Organism: Dehalococcoidia bacterium; assembly: GCA_003552125.1. GTDB lineage: Bacteria > Chloroflexota > Dehalococcoidia > GIF9 > AB-539-J10 > SKVJ01. The sequence continues at coordinate 2,546 of PUON01000111.1, forward strand.
TCAGTGATCTCGTAGGCAATAGAGCCGATGGAACGGAGCTTCCCGACATCGTCAAACAGCGGGAACAGGGTGGTGATGAAGTAACGCACACTCTCGCCTATCTGAAAGACATCCTCGACATGTACAGGAGCGAGAGTTGCCTGAACTTGAGCTATACGCTCACTGAATACCACACATACCTCGGGAGGCAGAAGCTCGTTAAACGTCTTGCCAACCAGTGCTGGGGACGACGTGCTGAAGAATTCGGCAATCGCAGGATTGACGAGCAAGTAGCGCCCCTGTGCATCGAACTCGCTGATCAACAGTGGGCTGAGGGAGATGATCGACTGCAGCCGCTCTTGACTTTCACGAAGCTTCTCCTCAGCCTGTTTGCGCCTTGTGACGTCACGATTCACACCCTGGTGGGCGATGATGCGGCCGGAATCGTCCCGGAGGGCAACTACAGTTCGTTCGCACACGAACACAGCGCCATCCTTGCGTTTGTAGCGCACCTCGTCACGGACGATCCCGTGTTCTTTCAGGCGTCGCAGAAAGTCTTGGCGGTCAGCCGGTTCCGCATACAGATTATCCAGATCGATTCCCGCAAGCTCCTCGCGCGCGTAACCGAAGAGGTCCAGCCACGACTGATTGACATCGATGTGGCTGCCGTCTGGCGTACCGATGTAGATGGCATCGAGAGACTGATCGAACAACGTACGGTACTTCGCTTCACTTTCACCGAGTCTACGCTCACGCTCAAGGTCGTGGGAGATGTCCCGCATCACACTGAGAAACCCGATGGCGACTCCACTATCACTCCTCAGTGCTACCACAGAGCGCTGACATTCGAACACCGTACCGTCCTTGCGCTTGAACTGCACAGTATCGCGAACCGAG
>PUON01000135.1 GCA_003552125.1 Dehalococcoidia bacterium
AATCAGGGAGGGGCCAATGAAGGCCGTATCTGCCCGTGAGGCCAAGCATCACTTCGGCCAGTTGATCGACGAGGCGCGGGCCGAGCCTGTGGTGGTCGAGAAGCATGGGCGTCCGGTGGTCGTCGTCCTCGCGGTCGAGGAGTACCAGCGGCTGACCGGCCGGACCGTGGAACCCTCCGGCAAGAAACGAGAGGACGAGCGGTAGCGCATGCCGATATTGAACTGGCTGACACGGGACGAGGACATCCGCACGGCGCAGCGCGTGCCCTATCGCCTGCTGGAGGAAGTCCCAGATTTGTCGGCGGGCGACGGTGGCACGGGCAACATGCTGATCCAGGGCGACAACCTGGAAGCGCTGAAGGCGCTGCTGCCCTTCTATGCCGGCCGGGTGAAATGTATCTATATAGATCCGCCTTTCAATACGGGTCACCCAAGTTCGACAAAATCTGGCGGTATTTTCGCGTTTTGACGTGGCGGCCTGAGTCATTTCAAAGAGTTATGGGGGCTCTTCGGGCAAAGCCATGTAGTCACACGCTTTAGGGGGTGATTGTCTTGTATGAATAGGCCATCGGTTATATTCTGTAGGCATGTTCATACGGATCAATAAGAGCGGCAAGCGGCGCTACCTGCAGGTCGTCGAGTCCTACCGCAACGAGGCGGGCCAGCCGCGCCACCGGGTGGTGGCGAACCTGGGGCGCATCGATGGCATGGAAGACGGCCACCTCGACACTTTGATCCGTGGCCTGTGCCGCGTCGCTGGTCGCGATGACCCTGCGGCCTTGGAAATCACACATGCACCGGCGAAGGCCTTTGGAGATGTCTTCGCACTTCACGAGCTGTGGAAGGATCTCGGTTTTGATCACGCGTTGGGGCGTGCGCTTCGATCCGGAAAGCGCAAGCTGGATGTTGAAGCGCTGGTGCGCGCCATGGTCTTCAACCGCTTGTGCGACCCCACGAGCAAGCTCGGCTGCCTGCGCTGGCTGGACACCGTGGCCATGCCAGAGATGCCAACCGAGGTGGAGCATCACCACCTTCTACGCGCCATGGACGCCCTTATGGACAATGTCGATCGCGTGGAGGACGAACTGGCTCGTCAGATCCGCCCCCTCGTGGACCGCGAGCTGACCGTGGTCTTCTACGACCTGACCACCGTACGTATCCACGGCGAAGGCGAGGTCGACGACGACATCCGCGCCTACGGCATGAACAAGGAAACCGGTGGCATCGCGCGCCAGTTCGTCCTCGGCGTCGTGCAGACAGCCGAGGGCCTGCCGCTCATGCACACCGTGCATCCGGGCAACGTGGCCGAGACCAAGACCCTACAAGCCATGCTCGCTACGGTCCTTGAGCGCTTCCCCATCGAGCGCGTCATCCTGGTCGCTGACCGTGGCCTGCTAAGCCTTGACAACATCGACGCCCTGACATCGCTAGCCGAACAGGGTGGGCGCACTCTGGAGTTCATCCTGGCCGTCCCCGCGCGCCGTTATGGTGATCTGGTCGAGATCTTCCGGGACATGGCTTTCGACGAGGACCACGTGGCTGAGGGTCGCTTTGCCGGCCATCGCCTGATCGTCGCCTATGACCCCTCCCGTGCCGCTGAACAGGGCGAGCGGCGTCGCCTTGCCATCTCCAAGCTGGAAGACATGGCCGAGAAGATGGTTGGCAAGCTCGACGCCCAGGATGCCGGACAGACCGCCAAGGGCCGTCGTGCGTCTGACCGCGGGGCGTACAGCCGCTTCACCCGCGCCGTCGCGGAAGCCGAACTCACCCGGTTCCTCAAGGCCGATCTCAATGCGGATCGGTTCAGCTGGAGCGTCGATGACGACGCCATAGCCGAGGCCGAGCTCTTCGACGGCAAGCTCACGCTGATCACCAATGCTCCGGACTTGACCCCTGCCGAGGCTGTCGCCCGATACAAGGGCCTCGCAGACATCGAGCGCGGCTTCCGTGTCCTGAAATCCGACATCGAGATCGCGCCGGTTCACCACCGTCTGCCCGACCGCATCCGCGCCCACGCGCTGATCTGCTTCCTGGCCCTCGTCCTCTACCGTGTCATGCGCATGCGGCTGAAAGCGAAAGGGCACAGCGCGAGCCCGCGCACCGCCCTCGATCTTTTGGAACGCATTCAGCGCCATACGACAAATATTGGCGAACGGACCCTCAACGGCCTTTCGACGATCACACCGGAACAGTTGGAGCTCTTCGACACCCTCGACCTGCCAAAACCCGCCTGATCCCCTCTCGGTAGTCACACAGCGGCGAATCCCGCTGCAACAATATCAATCACTTAGCTGATTTACTGTTGAACTTGGGGGCGAAGGAGCTTGAGCTCACATTGGACAAAAATTGCGTTAACGTCGTTTACGTAAGCTCCACATCGGAGGCTTCCATCAGGAGCTCATACAGAAACTACCTGACTAACCCGGAGGATTTTGTTAAGCTATTATCAGAAGCGCTGGACTAGCCCCCCTCACCTCGCAAACTTCTTGTACTTCACCCGCTTCGGCTCCAGCGCGTCGGGGCCCAGGCGGCGTTTCTTGTCTTCCTCGTAGGCCTCGAAGTTGCCTTCGAACCATTCGACATGCGCCTCGCCCTCGAAGGCCAGGATGTGGGTGCAGAGGCGGTCGAGGAAAAACCGGTCGTGGCTGATGATGACCGCGCAGCCGGCGAAATCCTCGAGCGCGGCTTCGAGCGCCTGCAGGGTTTCCACGTCCAGGTCGTTGGTCGGTTCGTCCAGCAGCAGCACGTTCCCGCCCGAGCGCAGCAGTTTCGCCATGTGCACCCGGTTGCGTTCGCCGCCTGACAGCTGGCCGACCTTCTTCTGCTGGTCGCCGCCCTTGAAGTTGAACGCGCCGACATAGGCGCGGCTGTTCACCTCGGCGTCGCCAAGCTGGATCACGTCCAGCCCGTCGCTGATTTCCTCCCACACGGTCCTGGCGGCGTCGAGCGCGTCGCGCGACTGGTCGACATAGGCCAGCTGCACGGTGTCGCCGAACTCGATCGAGCCGCCGTCGGGGGTTTCCTGCCCGGTCAGCATCCGGAACAGCGTGGACTTGCCCGCGCCGTTGGGGCCGATCACGCCGACGATCCCGCCCGGCGGCAGCGCGAAGCTCAGATCCTCGATCAGCAGACGGTCGCCATAGCCTTTCTTGAGGTTCTCGACCTCGATCACCCTGGCGCCCAGTCGCGGGCCGTTGGGGATGATGATCTGCGCGCGGCCGACCTTTTCGCGCTCGGACTGCCCGGCCATTTTCTCATAGGCCTGAATCCGGGCCTTGGATTTGGCCTGACGGGCCTTGGCGCCCGCGCGGATCCACTCGAGTTCGCGCTCGAGCGATTTCTGGCGCGCCTTGTCCTCGCGGGCCTCCTGCGCCATGCGCTTCGATTTCTGCTCGAGCCAGGAGGAGTAGTTGCCCTCG
>PUON01000167.1 GCA_003552125.1 Dehalococcoidia bacterium
GGCCGTCAGCGTGACAAAGGACTCGAGCACTGTCAAATCCCGAAACCGAGACAGGCTCCGCGCTGTATGATTAACAGGTGCCGGTACAGACCGAAGCCTGGAGAAGAATTGGGACACTGTTCAGTCGATGATCTCCACCTGAGTGGCGCCGGCGCCGCCACGAGCCCTGTCGGCTGCCGAGCAACGCGCTACGAGGCGGTGTCTCCCGAGGTAGCTCAGAATCTCGGTACGCAGGGTGCCCGTTCCCCTGCCATGTATTACCCAGACCCTTGGCACACGTGCCCGGTACGCTCTCTCCAGGAACCGGTCGACGAGGGGTATCGCCTCCTCTACCGTGAGGCCATGCAGGTCGATCTGATCGGATATTGCCTTCATACAGACGTCCTCAACTCACGTATCACGCCGGAGTGACGGATGCAACGAACTCACAGGCAGTACCGGGTTCAAGCGCCAACTGTACAGCAGCGCCACGAATGGCACAACCGCCCCACTGATGTGGCACCGACACGCACCAACAGCCTCTTCAACTCCGCCCTTTCCACAATGACGCAAGAGAGGCGCGGAGCGTTATGTCAGCTCTCTATAGACGCCGCAGAGTCTTCGAGGTGATTCAGTGTGATATAACCTTCCAGCTTAGGTTCACACAACGTTGGAGGTGCCACATGTCGAAGACGGTAGCGCATATCTGCATTCTGGTTGCGGACATCGACAGCGCGATTGAGAACTACAGAAGGATACTTCGCTCGATTTCTCCTGAACTGGTGGAACGAAAGGTGGTCAAGCAGGAACGCTGGACCGAGGACGAGAAATACATCACCGCCTTCTTCGGGTCGCTGGGCGACGGTTGCGACATCCAGCTGCTGCAGCCTCCGGACACAGAGTCGCCACTGCACAGGAGACTGCAGAGAGTCGGCGAGGGCATCCACCACATCGCCTTCGCCTCGTCGCACCTCGAGGACACCTATCAGCACCTCAGGAGCGAGGGAATCGCAGTCAGCGAGCGTCTCTACCCGGAGCATCCGGAAGGAGATGAGGCGACGGATGTCAGGCACTTCTGGATACTGCCACGCTCGGCACACGGAGTCCTCGTGGAACTCATAGACGAGTACCAAACCGTGGACGGGATGCTGACGGGAAAGGAGTGAGGATATCGAGTACGGAACACGAGTGCACAAGGTGCAGCGGTAGCTCACGTGCCTTCGCGACTTACGAGTGAACGCAGAATTCCAGAGAGATGTCAGTCAATTGTCGTTACGTGCGGGATCAGGCGCAGCATGCGGAGGCAACCGGAATCACACGGAATCAGTTTGGAACTTCCGGTGACAAGTGCAACGAACGCATACGTCCCCCGCAGTTATTCGCCCTGACAGAATCGTCCCGGCCACGTTTTCACAAGCAAGAGTAACTCGAGAGCTAGACAATCCGTGGCGCTGTTAGCAACCGATGTATACTGGGAGGACCACCAATGCCTCGGGATGTTGCGGCATGGGCCAGAATCCACCGAAAGTCCGCAAAGAAGCCGGCTCCGACAAGGAGGAACGCCTCGCAGCCCTTTTCGATTCATGCTATCCAAGGGTCGCGCGGTATGCATACGCACGTATTGGCGACAGGACCGATGCCGAAGACATTGCCGCTGAGACATTCCTCCGAGCTCTCGATTCACTGGACCGCTATCAGGAACGCGGACTGCCCATGGAGGCCTGGCTGTTTCGCATCGCACATAACCTGGTTGTCGATCACCTTCGCCGAGCCAACCGCTTCGAGCGTGCACAAGAGGATGAAGAGCTTCAGTCTTCCGATAATCCGGCTCACGTTGCCGAGGAACGCATCCTGATGGCCGACACACAGGCGGCGATGGAGCAGCTGACGAAGGACCAGAAGAACGTCCTGACGCTACGATTCTTCGGCGGACTGAGTTCCAAGGAGACCGCGGCGACCCTCCAGAAGAGCGATGGGGCGGTGAGAGAGATGCAGCGTGCCGCCTTGGAGAGACTCAGAAGCCTGCTGAGATGACATGAATCAGTACAATATGAAGGATTTCGACCGTGCGCTGGACGATTGCCTCGATCGCATACGCCGAGGGGAGGGCATCGAACAGTGTCTCGCGAACTACCCATGGCACGCCTCACGACTTGAACCGCTGCTCAGGACCGCGCAACAGGCTCAGTTAGCATATGTCTTCGAACCTTCGCCATCTGTCACACAGGACGCGCGAGCGAAGCTCAATGCTGCGCGAGCAGAAAGGGCTGCTGCAGCGCGGTCGCGGCCACGCTCACGTGTATTCGGAGGGTTCTCCTGGCTCCGGCCGTTGCCGGCGGCCGCCATTGCGTCCGCCGTCGTGATCATGCTTACCATCCTGCTGCTTGTACGGCCCACTGTCACCGCCCCACCAGTGACCGAACAGCCTGGCGAGAACGATTATCCTGCACCAGGTGAGGAAGTGGCAGTCCCTGTGACACCGGACGACTTCGAACCCGCCTTCGTAATGCCTTCAGCACATCCTGACGGCAATTTCGCCTTTTACCTCAGCGATGAGCCGAACGCTATAAACGACTTTGAGAGCCTGACGGTTACCGTCTCCTCGATCATGCTCAAAACGCGCGGCGAGGAGCCCTGGGTAAAACTCCTCCCCATGCAGAAGCAGGCCGATCTCGTGCAATTGCAGGGCAACCGATCACTGGAGTTGTGGAGAGGTGACGTGCCTGAGGGAACCTACACCATGGTCTTCCTGCACATAGAAGACGTCGAAGGCATCCTGGTCGCAACCGGTGAGTCTATCGATCTGAAATTGCCCTCGAACCGCCTCCATCTCAACATGGAGTTCGAGCTTCAAGCCGATGAATTGACGGAGTTCGTCTTCGATATCACGGTCCGGCGCATCGGCCCTCCGGAGAATCCAATAACCTACCTGCTGTTACCCCAGGCCTCCGAGAGCGGCATCGGACGGGACATCGAGAGGGTCGACCTGCATGGTCGTCCGGACGAGCCCGGATCACAGAAACCGGAAGACCCTGATCGCGAACGATCCCCGAAGCGGCCGGACCTCGAACCAACTCCGGGACAGCCGGACATGCCGGTAATCCCGAATACAGGTCACTCTCAGTCAGGTCCTCACTGGCGTCCCACTCCAGACCAGCATTGATGTCGGGCGGGAGTTGCGTCGTTCGCTTCTGAATACAAAGAAATCACGTGCAACAACACCACATAGCAACATGTGAAGAGAGGTGTTCGGTCCGTACGTAGCCACCACGCGCTCCACATAGCTGCTCGCAGCAGGTGCCCTTCCGGCATCATCGTTCATCCTCCTCCTGAAGAGCTTTCGCGTTATATCAGCCGACAGCATCAATTCCCGACTGCTCATTCCGCTGGACCCAACGCAACAGATGGCGTCGCCGGGCTCTAAGCCAGAATCTTCATCACCAGAGTAACCGCATGCAGAGACTCTCGGATTAGTCTAATGCCGGTCTCTCCTGGTTATACCAGGAAACACGTGCCATGATGCAGTGGAATAAACGGAGGGCGGAACGCCTGAGCAGGATTTCTATCGGTCCATGAAGTGCAGGCACCACAAGTTTCTCAGAACACCAGAGCAAAGGCCACACTACATACGCCACTACTTCGGCGGAGATAGTGGACATGTATTCAAGCGCCCGTTCGAGAGACTGCTCCTTTCAATGGAAGCTGCAGGTTGTGCACTTGTATGCGCTGGCGACTGCCGCTGCTTCCCACTACACGCGGTCGCCATGGGCACACGACACCAACACATCGGCATCGTCACACGAAGTCATGCCATCCTGAACCTGTATTCCGTGTCACTCGCGAGAGGGAGCACCAGGCGACACCGGTGCTCCGCTTCCGGGACTCGCATCGGCCGCACCGTTCGCGATGGATCCCGGCGGCCCCACTTGCTGGCTGTTCTGCCCAGCGGTCGCGGGAGGACCATGTGGCCTAGGAGTTTCACCGGGTGGACCCGCCTGCTCCATCGCTTCAACCGCCCGCTCGTGTCCCGCACGTGAGCGTTCCATGGCTCGTTCAATAGCAGGTTTTGCCTCATCGGGGACCGTCGCCAGGACCCTCTCAAGCACTTCAAGATGCAGAGAAGTCGCCCTGCCTACAAGCTCTTCAAATTGAGTGTGATCTTCTCCGATCTGACGAGCAAGTTGAGAAATCTCCTCGCCGAATCCGGCCAGATCCTCAAACTCATCCACAGCATGCTCGACCCCTTCCACATCCTGATCTGCCGAGGCGACCTCCAGCCTGTTCAATCTGCCCTCCATTGCGGCCAGGTTGAGCTCCATCGCTCGGCGCGGGTTCTCTCCCGCCAGTGCGGTAAGGCCGTTACCAAGTCCATGCATCGATGCTTCTCGAGCTTGCTCAATCGCGGGCCTCGCCTGCTCAGGAGCACTATCACGCACCTGGTCCAGCACAGCCAGATGATGGGAGGCGGCCATGGCCACCAACTCCGCCACGGTCGCTGTGTCACCCAGGCCTTGAGCCATCTCTGAGATCGTCTTGCCAAGGCTGTGCAGTTGCTCCACATGCCCCAAAGCGCTTCCCACTTCCGAAGCGTCGTTCGCTGCCGCTGCCGATATGGCTCTGTTCAAGCGTGCTTCAGCAGTGGCCAGATACATCTCAGTAGCAGTCGCAGGTTCAAGTCCTGCCAGAGCAGCCAGGGCACTTGTGTGTCCCTGCAGGGACGCCCTCCTCGCCCTCTCTATAGCCTCTTTGGCCTCGTCCGGAACGCGATCGTACACCGCATCCAGGACATCCAGATGTCCCGAGGTTGCTTCAGCCACCAGTTCAGAAACATCTGCCGCAGCCTGGCCGTTTTCGCCTGTCGCGTTCATCCTGGCAACAACCCTGTCCATGGCTTCATCATACTTCTCGGCTGCAAGATCCAGATGCTGCGCACGGCCTCTGTCGCTCAAGTCGACGAATTCCTGCACGCGCTTCTCCGCGTGACCCAGCGCTTGTTCGGTTTTGGACACTGCGTTCCCCGGAAACGCCAGTGCCATCTGCTCTGTTCCGAGCTTCATCGGATGCAGGGCATCACCGGGTAGGCTACCCTGCGCGGCGTATGCAGTACCTCCGCCCACAGCGGAGATAATCAGCACGATTGCAGCGACAATTCCTATCATGATAGATGACCTCCTCTTCTTCTCACATCACTTTGTCAACCCTGTATGAGAAACGAGCTGTTCATCTTTTTGTCAGCCTGCCGAAAGCTTCAGAGTGCGCCATTCCAGGCGCCAAAGACACCGGGAATTCCCCGCGCGTCAATCTCGACGCGGTACCTGAGCGGCGCGACAGCCCCATTCGCGTGATGGAGTTCCACCGACATGTACCGAAAGATGATGACTCAGGTGTCGCATGAAGCCAGTATCTCATCAAGAACGGTATGTCCCAGAGGGAACGAAACGGCCTGCCACGACGATACTTACACGTGGCGCCTCAATATGCATGTGGTGCTGCAAGAAGGCGGATGCGACTACGAACGAGATCTCCAGATGCTGCTGGAATGACCTGCCGATGAGCGCGAGTTATCGAGGTGCTCCGCAATGGACACCTGAACCAGCTGTAACGCTCGTCGGTGTGCAGGGCCGCGGTACTTTGGTTCTCCGCACCTTCAAGGAGAGTAGACGCATGATGACCAGGCTCTACCCGCGCTCTTCGCAGATTCTGTACAGTTGCAGGTCGACTTCATCACTATGGGATACGCCAGGTGGCGAATCACACTGTCCTTCCTGGCTTGCGCTGAAGTCGGGACTAACGTGGCGGAATCATAGTGACAAAGTACCGCACCCAGGAAGCAAAGAATTGGAGCCCTCGATCGGAGTCCAACGGTCTATCTGTGACTTATCACGTTCCAGACACTGGACGCCACTACCCTATTCTCCAGGCTCCAGCCGCGCTGATCACACAAAGTGGGCCATTATCAGGATTCACACAACAGCACGCAGAGCACCACAGCTCTAACCTGTACGCCGATGGCAGCGCCAGCAGCCGTCTTACCTGTTAAGAATGCCTCATTTCGGCGCGCAATCACTGCGTCACCCGCTTCGTCTCACGACTGGAACTCGTCCCGGGAGATCGCAATGAACACTATTGCCAACACCCCAAGAACAAACGACATCGGCGTCAGCGTGGCGCAGATTGCACCTGCAAGAGCAAATCCCCAGCGTCCTCGCTTCAGAGCAGACACACCCCCAAGAATGGCGATTATGCCGAGAACAAGAGCAGGCACCCACCACAAGGCGATCAAGCCTGCACCCCACGGGACCATGTGCATTCCCGTACCCCACATTCGCCACATCCCCCACATGCCCGACATGCCTGCAAAGCCAAGCATGGCTATCAGACCCGTCATCGCTCCGGCCATCAGGCTCACCGAACCGCCCACTATGCTGCATATCCCTCCGGCGACAGGCTTCCAGCTCTTCTGTTCCATTTACTCCCACCTCCGGAATCCAGTGTAGCACCTGAGGGGCCGGCGTTATGAGCCATCTATTTCAAGCACGATACGCGCACACCTGAATAACAAGAGCCAGACGAAGAGAAGCTGCACACGTGATGCCGACTACTGCGTCGCCCGATACGGATGTGCACGTGGGGCACGACGCTACTCAGGTGACGTACTGCGCTCCGAGACACATCTTCTCCCAGACAGCATGCACTCCAGGACTGGAACCAATGAAGCCAGCGATCGGAGTTGGACAGATGAACCACGGTGCATACAGCTCTCACGCGGCGTATTGCAGAAGAAGTCGTCAGGCGCGACAGTTGCGTCGCCTGCATATCAAACGTCTGACTCATTCGCATCGTGCGACACGAAGCTGTCGGATATTATTAGGTGCTCTTCGCAGAGATTGGAGGGTGCGCTCCACGAGCGCAACGTGCACTCACAATTGAAGAAGCACAAGAAACAGGAAGTGCAGTGGAAAGATTCACAAGGCTGCAGATGACGGGATTCTGGCCCGTCGCTACGTGCTCTCACCGGATGCATTGCCACGCATCTCAACTATCGGCGTCACCCGCAGTCGGGATGCCACCCTGGTTCCCATTGCCACCGGCTTGCCCGAAACATCCAGAGACACCGTCCCATCGTAGGAAGCAATGTCCATCAGCCGCACTACAGTGCCGATCATCACATCCCGCTCGAACAGAAACGTAAGGCAATCAGCGTCGTTTTCCTGCAGAATCCGGACAATCTGATACTCAGAACCGATGGGCATCTCAAGCAAAGGTTGGCCTTGCGATGGAGGCCATGTGCCATCCGCTCCGGGAATCGGACTTCCATGCGGACAATACTCAGGGTTTCCAAGGAAGGAGCCAAGCCGGGCAGTAACCGGCTCAAGAGTCCCATGCTCAAGTCGACACGCGTGCTCATACACGTTATGCCACGACATACCAAGATGTTGCGTGAGGAACACTTCCCACAGGCGGTGACGCCGAATGACATTGGCAAAGAGCATCCGCCCCTTCTCAGAGAGGCTGGCTCCCTCGTACGGCGCATGCGTCACGAGTCCTTTGTCAGCCAGGCGCTTCAGCATTTCACTGACTGAGGGCATTGCAAGCTGCATGTTCTCGGCTATGGGGGCTGTGCCTACGGGAGAGTTCTGCTCTTCGAGCAGGCCAATAACCTCGACATACTGTTCTTCCGTGGATCGAACAGCAGCAACGCTTGGGTGGCTGGTCTCCGTTGTCATTCAAACGTCCCGTCCACAACCGGACCTTATTAGGGCAACCGAAGTGTCAGGTTGGAACTCCCTTGACATTCTTGCAAAGCGTCACTATCATGTCAAGAAATTAGGCATTCCTAAATCTCATGAACGCCATTGCAAGCATACAAGATCGGGCTTCCTCTTCACGGGGCAGTCATCAGGATACGTCGGTAGCAGTGACTACAAGACGACACCCACAACATCCATGAGGCAGGATGCCAGGGTAGACCAATGAAGAACAGGTTTGTGGTTCTACTGGCAATCGGCATAGTGCTGATAGCTCTCGCCGCGTTCCAGGTGGGGTGGAATGAGCTTGCCACATATCTCCGTCTGGCCAATCCCGTCACCATGGGGTTCCTCTTACTGCTGCAGGTCGCGACACTCATTCTACTCGCCTGCCCCAAGTGGTTCCTGCTGCGCAAGGCCAATTCCAGCCTGACACTGGGTCGAGTGCTGGCTATTAATCTCGCAGGCAGCTACATCGAAAGTGTTACCCCATCAGCCAAGTTCGGTGGCGAGACTGCCAGGATGTATCTGCTTCGTCGCTACACATCTTTTCCCTACACACAACTGGCCGGCATTCAGATTGCGCTCACCTATATGTCCCTGGTGCCTTTCCTGGCCCTGGCAACCGGGGCCGTCGCCCTGGGATACCTCTACTACAGGCCGCCTTTCGCTGCACTGGCTGCATTGGCAATTGTTGCGTTACTGGTCGCTGGCCTCGCTTGGTTCCATCACATGTGCAACCGGAAGAAACCCAGTGGCACACACCCAGGGAACCAGAGTGCCAGCCACGGCGGCAAGCATCCGGCACACCAATACAGACACACGCGAACAGTGAATCGATTGGAATCATTTGCCGGTCCGCTGCTATCGAAGACGAAGGGTGTTGTTCCGTTTCTGCGCGAAGCGGCACTCCAGTCGCGGAATCTGATGACCAGACGGGAGAGGCATCTTATGATACTCGTTTCAGCTCTGGTCTGGGCACTCTATCCCGCGAAGGTCTATGTCGTAACGCGCATGCTCGGCATCGATGTAGACGCGTTATTCATCATCAGTGCTACGTTCATTCCCTACCTGATCAGCATGCTGCCGCTGCTGCCGGGAGGACTGGGCTCCTTTGAAGGCAGCATGGCACTTCTGTTCGCCGCACACGGCGCTACTTTTGCGGAGGGACTGGCTGTGGCGCTGTTGACCCGCACAGCCACCTTCTGGTTTCCACTGCTAATCTCGACCATCGCGGCTGCGTATCTCTTCGCGACGCATGTGCAACACGGATCGCCCGGTGATCAGGTCAAGTGTTCGCTACGCGGCGTCCTGCCGTTCTTTGACGTTGCGCGGAGACTCGAACGGCTCGCGGTGAGCCATGCTTCCTTCTCCGGGGTCTACGAGAGGCTGTTCTACCGCCGAACGCTTGCACGCGAGTTGCGACTCGCAGACCTCAGGCCGGGGGCATCCATCCTCAATATCGGCTGCGGACCGTTTCCTTACACTGCTCTGTTCCTCGCAGAACAGGGATTTCAGGTGGAGGCGGTCGACTGTGATGCCGAGGCGGTAACCGCAGCTCGGTCACTTCTTAAGCAGCGGGGATTCGATCATGCAATCCGGATAACTCATCGCGATGCAAGCCAGGACGGCAACATGCAACGTCGCTTCGACGCCGTCTGGATATCCCTGAACGTGCATCCGAAGCATGAAGTGCTGCAGCGTGCACTCAACTCGCTCAATGATGACGGCAGGCTAATAGTCAGGGAACTGCCTTTGTGGATGTCAGGCTTCTTCCCTCCGCAGGTCAGGACGGAGTGCTGTGATGGCTACATCACGGACGCACACGGCTCGCCAATCGAGGCAAGAAGCATACTGCTCATGAATCAATCATCTCAGGGGGTCTCCTATGGGTTCCATTCCTCTTCTCATAGCACAAATGGAGAAGGACGCCGGACACATTCCGTGGCTGGCGCGCCTGTATTCTCGGCTGTACGACAGAGTGATTCGTAACGAAATAGCACTGGCAGGCATCACGCACAGAGACCGGGTCCTGAATGTGGGCTGTGGAGGTGTCCCCTTCACTGCAATGCAGTTGGCAAGGATCACCGGCGCCCACGTGTGGGCAATTGACCGCGATGAGAGAGCAGCACAAGCTGCACGCCGGTGCATACACTCTGCCGGTCTGGAGCGGCAGATCACCGTCATGGCCCTGGATGGCACATCTGCACTGCCGTTTCAGTTTGATGTTGCGATAGTTGCCCTTCAGGTGGAACCGAAGGAGGCGGTACTGGAGAATCTCCTTCTCCACAGCACGTTGAATACACGTGTGGTCTTCAGGAATCCGCGCCATTATCTATTCAAGCAATATGATGTGCTTCCTGCGGCTCCAGTGCCCAGCAGCCGCGTATCACAGAAGCAACTCACATTCGACAGCTCGGTGCTTTACAGGCCGGACGCGGTCCCTGCTGATGATCGGTATGAAGAACCCTGTTCGACACCAGTGAGTCTTGAACAGCACGCCACAGCTGGAGGAGGTGCCCGATGGCCCAGGTAAACGACGCACTCATCCCGGCCGCAGCGCCGGCAGAGTTCACGGGTAACTGCGCACGCATCGGCCAGGTTTCGGGTGAGGTTTCTCTTGACACCTTGTGCGCAGGTCAGAGGGCGCGGGTGCAGCAAATGCCGCAGGATTCCCTGCTTCACTGCCTGGGGCTCAGGCAGGGCAGGTCATTGCGAATGATTGCCCGCCAGCGCTTCGGCGGGCCCGTGGTAGTGGAACTCGACGGACGTTGTGTGGCACTTGGACGTTCCATCGCGAGAACAATCAGCGTTACTGGCACCATGTAACACCATGCAACAAGCACAAATGGCCGACACCGTACTGTTGATGGGATTGCCCAATGTGGGCAAGAGCGTCATTTTCAACCGGCTGACCGGCTTGAATGTACACGTAGCAAACTACGTGGGTACTACGGTGCAACTGTCTTCCGGCCGACTCCGGTTGGATTCACGTGACTTCGCTCTGGTGGACGTCCCGGGTACCTATTCACTCAATGCCTCATGTGAAGCGGAGGAAGTTGCGGTCGATATCCTCAGGTGCGGTACCAGCAGGGCCCGCAGCAAGACCACAGGCCGCGGAGACGGAAGGGGTCACGACGAGGCCTCGTCTGACCGGCCAGCGGCCATTCTCTTCGTTGTCGACGCAACAAACCTGGAAAGCAGCCTCTACCTCCTGTTCCAGGTGTTGCAGTACAACATCCCGGTGGTGGTGTCTCTGAATAGAAGTGATCTCTCCCGTGAAAAAGGTTATCAGATCGACGCCGGACGCCTCAGCAGGGAACTGGGCGTACCCGTGGTGCCTACCGTTGCGGTCACCGGGGAAGGCATGGGTGACCTGAAAACAGTGCTGCTCCAACAGGCCGCCGCATCGAGTGGAAGTTCAATACAGGCTGATTCCCCCGTAACCTGGGACAGAGTAGAGGAGGTATGCCTCAGGGTATGCACCAGAGTGCCTCATCATTCAGAGAGCCGGCGCGCGCGATGGGGAATGATGCTCACTCGACCCTGGCCCGGCCTCCCCCTCTGCGGCGCGATAATAGGCCTGGTTCTGCTCGTGGTCGTTGGCGTCGGAATGGGATTGCGCCAATTCGTGCTACTCCCCGTGTTTCGCACCTTTCTGTTCCCACCACTGGAGAACCTGGTGAATCAGACAATTCCAGCTGGTCTGCTGCAGAACATATTGATTGGGGAGTACGGATTTCTCATCAAGGGAATCGAATGGCCGTTCGCGCTGGTCCTGCCATACATCATCTCGTTCTATATAGCAATGAGTGTGCTGGAAGACAGCGGTTACATGCCGCGACTCGCGGTCCTGCTGGATGGTCTGTTCAACCGTGTAGGTCTCAAGGGCTCCGGAATTATCCCTCTCATGCTGGGATACGGCTGCGCGATACCCGCGATCCTCGCCACACGCGCTCTGCAATCCAAGAAGGAGCGTCTTATTGTAACCACTATGGTGTGCGTGGCCGTCCCCTGCATTTCACAGACGGGGGCCTTCATCGCCCTCCTCTCAGCCCGTTCCATTGTCGTAATGCTCGCAGTCTTTCTGCTTGGTGCGGTGGCGATGATTGCCGTAGCAATAGTGCTCAACCGTTTCATGCCTGGAAACCCTCCGGCCACATTGATGGAGATTCCGGACCTGCTGATTCCACAGCCCGATGTGCTGCTAAAGAAGGTCTGGGTCAGGATCAGGCTGTTCGTGACTGATGGTGCGCTACCCATGATCATCGGCGTGGCTATTGCCGCATCTCTATACGAAACGGGACTGATGTCTGCGCTCGGCGAGCTTGCACGCCCGCTGGTGGTGTCCTGGCTGGGTCTACCCACTGATGCCGCTGTCCCGTTGGTTCTTGGCATTCTGCGTCGCGAATTGGCCGTCCTTCCTCTGATGGAAATGGATCTCACCACACTCCAGCTGTTCGTAGGAGCCGCGGTCGCCCTCTTCTACGTACCATGCATCGCTGTGATAGCCACGCTTGCTCGCGAATTCAACATCCGGTTGGCCGTCATGATTCTGATCGTTACCACAGTCGGAGCCTTCCTGGTCGGAGGAATTATCCTTCGAATAGGCCAGCTGCTAATGTAGCGGACCGTGCCCAACCGGTGATGGGGAGGTTACCCTTGATTCATGGGGCTAGGAGACCATCTCGAGCACCAGTCTTTCCCTGAGACCCGTGACTACCTGAGTGTATCCAGCCAGCGTCTTGTTAAGCTGGTCATCACCCGTATCTGCCAGAAGAGTGTGGCTCGACAGGGACAATAGCTTGTTCCTGGTCGCGACAACTATGATGTTCTCCTTTCCGATTGCCCTGATCACTTCCGGGCTGATCTGCTGATTGCCGCGACCAAAGACATAGCCCTGCCTCCCGATGACACCGACGACTATCTTCGCTCTTTCCTGCTTTAGTATTCTCAAGAGAGCCGATTCGTTCAGGTCCAGACCGACCAGTTCCCGATTTCGTATCGCGTCCACACCCAACAGGGTGCTGCGCAAGCCCAGTCTGCTCATGATGGCCTTAGTCGTGGTTCCCGGTCCGATTATGTACACGCACTCAGCTTCCATATCCGCAATGACATCATCCGCGATGGCGCCAATGGCCTCATCCTCCCCGGTAGCACTGGCGCCTTTGGCGTCCTGTACCAGACTCCTCTCATAAGGGACTCTCAGGTGACCGAATAGCCGAACCGATAGTCTATTCTGACGAAAGGCTTGTTCATCGATATCCAGCACTTCAGCTGGACGCAAGCGAAGCCGCGAGGCAGGTCCTGCCAGGTATCTGGCAGCTAACCGTCCGGCATTTTGGGGGTTGCTGCCAAATACGCTGGAATGAATCTTGACACCGGCAGGAATGCCGAGAGCGGGTATCTCTTCGCCGATTATGCTGCAGATGTCCCGGGCAGTCCCATCGCCACCAGCAAATAGAAGAAGGTCAACCTTCGCTTTCAACATCTCCGCTGCCGCAGCCCTGGTATCCAGTGAAGTAGTCTTTCCCCTTTCTGTGACGCCAATCACCACCGGGTCCAGACCACATTCTCTGGCTTCATCCTCTCCCATCTCGCACGGATACGTTATTAACTCAAGATCATCTTTGACCTCAGTGAGCATCCTCAACGCCGCGACGGCTCGCCCCGGCGATTCCGGTCTGGCCCCCAGTTCCTTCGCCTTATCAAGTATCTCCTGCCCGTCGGTCCCCTTAAGCCCGACTCTGCCACCCATGCCGGCGATCGGGTTGACAACAAGCCCTAACTTCTTCTTCATACTTCGCCATCGGATTCTGCGTTGGTCTGCGCCTTTCTAAGATACGCCCTCCAGGTCATCGCCCATTTCCGCGGGTCATCAAGCGGTTCAGTGTCTATCTGGTGAATGACCGAGTTATGAGGTGCGGACTTCACCACCTCAGGGTTGGTGTATGCCTCATGAGATATTCGCCTCAGTACCGCCGCCCAGTACTCGCAATCCTCTTTGGAATAAGTCTCACATGGCTCGGGAGTGAAAGGCTCGGGAACAACCCAGGGGTGATGGCTGGCGAAGTAGGCCTGCAAACCATAATCCATCATTCTTCTTCTGACGTCGTCGGTACCGCAGCCGGTATCCTCCTTCAGCTTTTCCCAACTGAATCTGGTCTGCTCAAGCCGGTGCTTCCCTTCGGCATACCATCTCACCACGCCGGGGATTGCCATGAGGAGTTGGGACAGATAGTTGTTGTTGATGACCGAAACCCTGGCAGCCTCCAGCAATCCTTCAGCGCCCATGCACATGATCCAGGCATAACTCCGCACGTCCACTCCGACATTCCCGTAGAACTCGCTGATCTTGCCGATGCTCGACGGCCTGTCGTAGTCCAGGTAGTACTTCTTGCCATCGAAGGCTACCACCGGAACCGGAAGGAATTTGGCAAGCTCCTCTCTGACGCCAAAGGCGCCGCCGCCAGGCCCGGAACTGCCGTGAGGTGACGAGAAAGTCTTGTGCAGATTGAAGTGGCAGGCATCAAATCCGGCCTCTCTGGCTCTGGTGATACCCAGTATGCCGTTGGCGTTAGCCTGATCATAGAAGCATAGCCCGCCTGCCTTGTGAACGGTGTCAACAAACTCCTTGATGCGAGGGTTGTAGATGCCCGTATCTTCGGGATTCGTTATCATCAATCCGGCAGTATGCGGCGAGCACACTGCTCTCAACGCCTCAATGTCAGGATACCCGTTTTCATCCGGCATCAAAGTGATTACCTTGTAGCCGGCGGCGGCAGCTGTAGCAGCGTTACAGGGGTGCGAGAATATGGAGGTGATCATTTCGTTTCGCTGCTTGAGCTCTCCCCGACTGGCATGATAGGCACGAACAAGGCACGCATTGGCATAAGTGGCGTAAGAGCCTCCCCTGGGCTGCAGACTGAATTGGTCCATACCTGAAATCTCTCTGAGGAAGAGATCGAGTTTGTACATTATCTCCAGGATGCCCTGGATCGTTTCCTCGTCCTGGCAGGGGTGTATCGCGGTCACCTGCGGAGTCCGAACGATGGATTCGTTCACTTTCGGGCTGTACTTCATGGTGCAGGTGCCTTCACCAAGGTCGATGTTCTGCTCCATGCCGAGATTCTGTTGAGACAGCCGTTCGTAATGCCTCAAGACGTGCGGCTGAGAC
>PUON01000151.1 GCA_003552125.1 Dehalococcoidia bacterium
CGTGGAGCATCAGCAGTGATGTCGATTGGATCTCAATGAGCCCGTCGCGGGGCGAGTCGAGAGGAGAGAGGAACCGGGTGACGGTATCGGTGGATATTGATGGTCTCGATGCAGGTCGGTACAGGGGCTACATCACCATCGAGGACGACACTGATCGAAACCAGCATTGGACTGTCACGGTCTATCTGGACATCGAAGCGGACGACGATGACGAAGCAAACGATGAGGATGAGAACGGCGACGATGAGAACGACGAGGTGACGGAATCGACCGTGAAGTACCTGCTCGTCACCTCGGTGAATCCGCCGGGCACCGGAACAATCAGCACAGACGTGACCGCAGGTGAGGACGGCTACGCCGAAGGTACCAGTGTGACGCTCACCGCGCAACCGATACCCGGATTTGCGTTCATCGGCTGGTCCGGACATGCTGAAGGTACGGAGCCTTCGGCCACGGTAACCATGGATGATAATCGGAGCGTCACGGCGGAGTTCATCCGGTTCGACGCATCGGGGCTGGGTAACGTGGGTATCGCGCACGCGGACGACGAAATGGAAGCCGTCATTGTGGTTCCGTATCCCGTCGAGGGCATACCAACGGGTCCTTCCGGATTCCGGATGCTGAGTGCCTACATAGTACAGCCGGAGGGAAGCGGGCAGTTCGCGTTGACCTTCGAAGGACTTGGTGATGCCGATAACGTCGCCATCTTCCGCGTGGCAGACGGGGAGTGGGCCCAAGTACCACGTATCGTTACCAGTGATTCCTCTCTGCAGGTAACCCTTGACTCACAGGAGACGGTGCTTGTGCTTGCGCATCCCGGCGGTTCATCTCCCGGACTGTGGGAGCGCATGTCAGGTAGCATCGGCTCTCCGGATACGACGACGATCATCGTGATCGCGATCGCTGTCGTACTCGTTGCACTCACCCTCGTGCTCATATTTGTGATCGGCAGGCGATACAGGTACTGATGTCAATACAGGATGCTGCCGTGCTCTGCGCCCGTTCGAGGGTTATATCGCGTCTTATCCGTTTCGTGTCCCTGAGCCTGTTGCCTTTGCTGTTGCTACCGGGCTGTTCTCCAGACCGGTCTGGTGACGCCGCAACGCCCGAGGACACGGCCGCAAACCTCTCCGCAGCTCCTGCACAGGTGCGGATCGTTGCCACGCTCGACTTCGGCGCCAGCACGATGTTCGATGTCGCCATACCTTTCGATGACGGCACGACGGCTATGGATGCGCTTCGGGAAGTGGCAGAAGTCGATACCGCCTACGGCGGCGGGTTCGTGCGCGGTATCAACGGCACGGGCTCGGAGCAAGGGGGCGACTGGTTTTACTATGTGAATGGCTTCCTGGCGCGGACCGGTGCGGGGGACTACCGTCTTCATGACGGCGATACCGTGCACTGGGATTTTCACGATCCGGCTGCGTATCGCGGTGTGTCGGCGACCCTGGGCAGTTTCCCCCTCGCATACGTGAACGGTTATGCCGGCCAGCGCCGGGAGACTGTGGTTGCCTATGAGAATGAATTTGCGGAACTGGCGAACGCCGTGGCGTCGCAACTCGAATCCGCCGGTGCCCCCGGGGTTTCCCTCGTTGAGCTGTCGCTGCTGGCCGATGAGCAGAAGCAGTCCCGGCATCTCGTCATTATCAGTCGTCCGGAAACCGATCCGGTGCGCGAAATCTACGACAACCGTGCGCGGCTGGGACTCTTCGCTTCGATTCAGGATTCGGGACTGCGCACTTATCTCGCGTCGGCTGATGAGCATGAGTTGTATCAGCACAGTGCGGGAGTGCTCCAGACGATTCAGAACCCGTGGAATCCCTCCGGTGTGGGAGCGTGCCAGAACGTAGTGCTGCTGGTATCGGGAACCGATGCGGAAGGCGTGACGGCTGCAGCGGTGGTACTGCTCGAGCAGGCCGACCGCATGATGACGTGGTGTGGCGCCGTGGTGCTCGATGGAGGTGTGGAGAGACTTCCTGTTCCGGTGGGCTGAACAGCAACGGCCTGTGCTCTTGAACGGCCGCAGTTCCCTATGCCGTATCACCGGCTCGGATGACTGATCATGAACCTGCAGTTTTCGTACAGACGCAATGGCAGCGGCATCCATCACCTCAACCCGTTTGTGATGCCCGCGTGGGTGGCCGTCATCCTTGTGGCCGCGATGACCGTGTCGCATCCGGTATGGCTGCTTGTGGTTTTTCTCTCCACGGTACCGGTGGCATATGCGGCGGGCGTTGGCCGCCAGTGGAGGGGGCTGATGAAGTTCGTACTGTGGATGTGCGTCGCCATCGTCGTCATCAACGTGCTCGTCAACCAGCAGGGCAGCAATGTGTTGCTGCAGGCCGGATTTCGGGTACCTCTCCTCGGAGTGCCGATGATGACGGCCGAGGCCCTCGCGTTCGGCGGTGCGATGGCGCTGCGACTGGCGGCGATTATCTCTGCGTTCACGCTGCTCAACCTGTGCGTGCATCCTGACGACCTGATGCGTGCGGCCATCAAGCTTCGGCTGCCGTACCGGTCGGTGCTGGTGACGTCTCTGTCGACACGCTTCATACCGGTGCTGGTCGCCGATGCCAGGACGATCTCCGAGGTCCAGCAGTCGCGCGGCCTGTCATTCGGCAGTGGCAGCCTGGTGCAACGCGTTCGGAACCGGGGCGCGCTGGTCTTTCCGCTGCTGTCGAACTCGCTTGACCGTGCCGTCCAGGTGGCGGAGGCTATGGAATCCCGGGCGTACGGCGTGACCGTCCGGCGGACGTTTTACCGGGACGTTCCACTTGTGCGGGAAGACGTCGCCGCGTTGCTGGTTCTGTTCGGTGGAATGGCGCTGGTGATTATCGTTCGTACCTTTGGGTTCGGCGTGTATGAGTACTACCCCGCGCTTGGCGATCTCTTCATGTCGCCGGCTGAGTGGCTCATGCTGGCACTGCTGAGTGCATCGCTGCTCTTCGTAGTGGCGGCGGGAATCGTGAGACGGAGGCGTACGCATGATTCAATTTGAAGACTTCTCGTTCACCTATACAGGACAGCATGATCCCGCGCTGCGGAGGGTCTCCCTGGACATAGGCGAGGGCGAGTACGTGCTTGTCACCGGCCCCTCCGGTGGCGGCAAGTCCACGCTGTGCCGCTGCCTCAACGGCCTTGTGCCGCATTTTCACGGCGGTGCCCTCAGCGGGAGGGTGGTCGTGGATGGCCTGGACATCACCGCGCATCAGCCTCGTGAGTTTGCCGCGAGAGTTGGTATGGTGTTCCAGGACCCGGAAAACCAGATAATAGCATCGGATGTGGAGAGGGACATCGCTTTCGGCCTCGAGAACCTCGGCATGCCTGCTGACATAATCGCGCAGCGCGTGCAGGAATCGCTCGATATGCTGGGCATTCCGCTGCTGCGGCGAGCGCCGATTGACAGCCTCTCAGGGGGCGAGAAGCAGAAGGTAGCGCTCGCTGCGGCTCTTGCCGTACGTCCCTCCGTCCTGGTGCTGGATGAGCCCACGTCTGAGCTGGACCCACAGAGCGCTCGTGAGTTCATGGAGACCGTGGCCTTGCTCCATTCTGAGGGAGGCCTGACGGTGGTACTCGTGGAACACCGGATTGAGAGAGTGGCGGACTACTCCACCCGTATCGTCGTACTGGACGGTGGAAGCGTGGTGGTTGATGAGAGCCGCAGAGCAGCCCTGCAATTGCTTCTCGACGAGCCGCATGGGGTCGGCGTTCCGCCCATGGTAGAGGTGGCCAGAGACCTCCGCATGGCCGGGTTGTGGTCGGGGACGACGCCGACAGAGATCGATGAGGCTCGCGAGCGGTTCGGGGACATCATCGCGAGTGGGTCGACTGAGCGTCGCTACGAGAGAAAGCCCACGCCTGGACCAACCCTGATTGAGGTTCAGGACCTGCACTTCCAATACGAGAATGGCCGTCCTGCCTTGCAGGGAGTAACTGCGTCAGTGCGCGCAAACGAGTTGCTGGCCGTAATGGGGCGCAACGGCTCAGGTAAGACGACGCTCGCCAGGCATCTGAACGGACTGCTGAAACCCGCGCACGGCAGGGTCACGGTAAAGGGCGCGGACACGCGCCACGCCAGCGTGTCGTCAATCGCGGGCACCGTGGGGCTGGTATTTCAGAATCCGAACGATCACCTGTTCGCGGACACCGTTGAGGAGGAGATACGGTTCACCCTGAAACACCTGCAGATTCCCGAGGACGAGGCGGGAAGGCGCGTCGACGACGTGCTGGCTCTACTCGGTCTCGAACAGTATCGGCATCACTACCCCAGGGGATTGAGTGGCGGCGAGCGACAGAGGATTGCCCTGGCCTCGGTGGTCGCGGCGCGACCTGATGTGCTGGTGCTGGATGAACCGACGCGTGGACTGGGACATGAACTGAAAGAGGAACTGCTGCGGTTTCTCATCGGATACTGCGACGCGGGACGCGCGGTCGTACTCATCACCCACGACGTGGAGACGGTGGCGCGTCACGCAGACCGCGTGCTGCTGCTCGATGAGGGACGAGTGGTTGATGACGGCCCCAGGAGGACCGTGCTTTCCCGCTCAGAGGTATTTCGTCCTGAGATCAACGCCATTGTGCAGGGGCACTTGCGTGGAAAGAAGTCGGAGGCGTTCATGACGATAGATGATGCGATAGAGGCCTTCATTTGAGTCGGAGACTCTTTCTTCCGGCGATACTTCTGATCCTGCTGGGAGTCATGGTGTTTGCGCAGGCACGTGATGCGGCGTCCGGGGCCGGCACGTGGGTGTTTGTCGTAGTAGGGGTTGCCGCGGGTATCGTGCTCGTGTTTGCGACCCTGTTTGAGACGACCGGCATGCACGCCCGGGTGCTTGCCATCGTGGCGCTCCTGGGCACCCTTTCCGCGCTGTTCCGGGTTCCCTTCGCAGCGGCCCCCAATTTACAGCCCAGCACGTACCTGATCATCTGTTCTGGTTACGTCCTCGGACCGGTTGCGGGATTCGCCGTGGGTGCGCTGACTGCTGTTGTCTCTAACTTCTTCCTGGGCCACGGGCCATGGACGCTGTTCCAGATGCTCGCATGGGGTCTTGCCGGCGCATCGGCGTTCACGTTGCGCCGGTTGCCCATGAAGCGGCGTTGGTTGATTATTGCGGGCGTTACCTGGGGCCTGTTGTTTGGAATCATCATGAACCTGTGGACCTGGATCGGGTTCGTCTATCCGCTGACCGCACGAACGTTCATGGTGACCTGGCTTGCGAGTCTTCCGTTCGACGTGATGCATTCGCTCGGGAATGCGTTGTTCCTTGGATTGCTGGGCGTAAGGACCATCCGCATACTGGAGCGGTACCACAGGCGGTTCCAATGGGTGCGGCAGGAGGATACTGTCGAGAACGACCGTGACGGCTCGCGGAAGGCTCGTGCGGTGAAGAACGCAGTGTGACAAAGCGGCTGCATTGCGCCCGGATGCAGTTGACGCCCTGAAGGACCCGTGCTAGCATGAAAGTGCGGAAGGGAAAGGGCCCACGAGAAGGGGAAAGCCCCTTTACGCAGGAGGGAGGCATGGTCAGAGAGCAATCTGTGTTATGCCAATGGTTCTTCCCTCAAAGGCGCTCTCCGCTGATGGAGGGCACCTGATCAGAAGGGTGGATGAGAGATTGGCGGAGAGCACATCGAAACCCCGAGCTCTTCGTTGAATAAGTGCGCTCACAGAGATTGAGCAATGGGTGTTCAGCGAAACTGAACGGGAAGAGTAGGGGCGAATAGGCAGTTGACGAGGACGCCGGCGATAGCCGGCGTCCTCTCTTTTTACCTTCGTGGCGGGATCCGGCACTCAGCTACCTGAAGATCCGTATGATTACGTTGATGACAACAGTGAGGATGATGCTCAGAACGACGGCAGTGCCGATAGGAATGAACACCTGTAGTCCGTTCCTGTGAAAGGACAGATCTCCCGGCAGGCGGCCAGGCAGGGGTAGTCTCGGCCACAACATGAGGATCAGGCCCGCGACGAGTATCACGACGCCTATTGCAACAAGTATCCTGCCCAGATCGGATGACGGCATGACTGTTCAGGGTAGTGTAGCGCAGGTCTTTCAGGTGCCGAAATGGTTGACTCCTCCTGATTGGGCGGCTATCTTATCCGGACACCCCGGTCCGATTACAGGAGCGTTCCCGGATTGCTGAGAAGAGTCAAGATCCGCGATTTCGGCATCATCGAAGATCTCGAGTGGTGTCCCTCGCCCGGCTTGAATGTGCTCACCGGGGAGACCGGCGCAGGCAAGTCCCTGGTGCTCGATGCACTTGATGTGTTGCTCGGACGGCGAGTTGGGCACGAGGTGGTGCGGTCGGGTGCGGATAAGGCAGTCGTAGAGGCGGAGTTGGAGTCATCGGCTGCTGAGCACGCTGGCGACCCCGCGCGCGCAGCCATCGAATGCAGCGATGTCCTCATTCTGCGCCGCGAGGTGGAACGTTCCGGCAGGGGAGGCGCAGCCGTCAACGGACGCACCGTTCCGGTGCGGACTCTGAGAGACGTTGCGTCGCGCGGCTTCGATCTCCACGGACCGAATCAGCAGTTCTCTCTCCTCGATACCCGGGTGCAGCTTGCAATGCTCGATGGGTTCGCGGGAACGGCGGAGCTCCGCGAGGACTTCGCCACAATGGCGGCGAGGCTCCGTGAGGTGAAGAAGCGACTGGGGAGCGTGGTGACCGACGAGCGTCAGGTAGCGCGGCGACGTGATCTGCTGGCATTCGAGGCAGGGGAAATACGGGCCTCCGAACTCATCCCCGGCGAGGATGAGGCGCTCGAGGAAGAGAACACGCTTCTCTCCAATATGGAGCGGCTCCGCAACGCGGCTGCCGTGGCCGCGGACCTGGTCTACGGTGGGGAGCAGGTGGCAGCGTCCGCCTCGGACAGAATCGGCGAGGGGTTGCGCCTGTTGCGGGAGGTGGCTCACCTGGACAGGCGGCTTGGCGATATCGCACAGGCCGTTGAAGCTGCGCTGTCTCAGGTCGAGGATGCCGGGCGGGACCTTGCTTCATATCGTGATTCGCTGGAATACGACCCGGCGCGTCACGAACAGGTACGGACGCGTCTCGACCTCATTCGTACGCTGAAGAAGAAGTACGGCACCACCATCGAAGAGATCATTGCGTATCAGGAACAGGCGGAACGCGAGCTCGAGACGCTCCAGTCCGGCGATCTTCATAAGGAACAGCTGGAACGCGAGGAGGCCGGGCTGCGTGAGAACATGGCCGCGCTTGGCGAGCGCCTTTCAGCGGTGCGGCGCGAAGCCGCCTCCGCGCTGGCACGGGCTGTTGAAACAGAGCTGTCTGACGTGAATATGGCCGGGACGGGGTTCATGGTCTCGTTTGCCCTCTTTGAGGGCGACTCTGATCTGCTGCTCTCCAACGGGGACATATGCGGATTCACTTCCGAGGGCATCGACGATATCGAGTTCCTGATCCGCCCCAATCCGGGCGAGCCGTTCGTTCCACTGGCGAGGACGGCGTCCACCGGTGAGACATCCCGGCTGATGCTGGCGCTGCAGTGTGCGCTGTCGCGTGGTGGTGCGATACCCACACTGGTGTTCGACGAGCTCGACATCGGCGTCGGGGGGCGCAGCGGCGAGGTCATCGGCAGGAAACTCGCGCTGCTCGCACAACAACACCAGGTTATCTGCATTACGCATCTGCCGCAGGTGGCGGCATACGGCGACAGCCACTTCAGTGTGCGCAAACTCGTGGCTGGTGAGCGTACCTTCGTCGAGCTCTCGGCCTTGGCGGGAGAGGCTCGTGAGCATGAGCTTTCCGATATGCTGGGCGCTCTCGGAGAACCGTCCGTCGTAGGTGCGCGCGAACTCCTCGCACGCGCGAAGGCATGGAAGGCTGAACTTGCGCCGTGAGGCGCTGCCGTTGCGTCGTCGTGCAAATGACGCCCGGGCGCTGTCCATGTTCCGGTAAGCTGTCTCAACGCTGAAGGGTCAAGGTAGGCATGGTAAGGCTGCTGCTGGTAAGACACGGTGAGACGGTGATGAGTGCCGACAACGTCTACCGTGGTCGTTCCGATGTGCCGCTCAGCCCGCTTGGCTGGCGACAGGTAGAGCGTCTGGGCCGGCGACTCTCAAACGAGGACCTGACCGCCATCTATTCGAGCCCGCTGGTGCGCGCACGCGATACTGCGGATGCTATTGGGAGACTGTCGGGTCTTGATCCGGTAATCGACGAAGAACTCAATGATCTCGATTGCGGTGAGTGGGAAGGCCTTAGTGATGACGAGGTCAGGGCGCAGTATCCGGAAGTGAGGCATGCGTGGCTCTCCTCGCCGCACCTGGTGCGCCTTCCGGGCGGGGAGTCTCTTGACGACGTGTCCGCGAGGGTGGGCCGGGTACTCGAGCGCGCATGTAATGGAAAAGGCACAATCGTGCTGGTGTCACATCGCGTGATTATCAAGTCGGCAGTGTGCCTGTTGCTGGGGTTGGATAACTCACACTTCTGGGACATCGCAGTGGACGTCGCCGGACTTACCGAGTTTCGCTGCTCGGGTAGGCGCCGGGTGCTGGTGAGACACAACGATACGGGGCATCTTCACACGCTGGCAGATGGGGAATGAACCTGCGCGCCGAAGCGGCTCGTACCGCTCATTCATTGAACCACTGTGACGTGCTGCTGGCTATTGCCTTGTCGCCCTGGACGATATACATGAGCAGACGGGTGTCCGCCGTGTGAGGCACGGGCAGGGTAAGCGTCACGTGGACGGCATCCCCCGGCGCGAGGGTGAACGACTCGCTCTCAACTCTGTGCCAGAAGTGGTCCTCTCCGGCGTAGAAACCGGCCAGCACGGAACATTCCTCGACTTCGACCTGTCCGTGGTTCTCTACTGTGACGTGGATCTCGTACGTATCGTTGGTGCGTTGTCCCGTCCACTCATGGGTGATGATGGGGCGTGGGGAGAAGTCGTAGATATACGCCCCCTGCCCCTGATACTCCTCCGGAACCATGCCTATCCGTCCTGCCAGGCTCGTCGTCTCGAGGTAGTAGTATCGGATGCCGTTATGCTCATAGTAGGTGCCTGAGAATTTGGAGCCCTCGCGGACGCCGAGAGCCATGTGGTCCGGCAGGAGGACCATAACAACGTCGTAGCCGAGCGTATGCAGAATCTTTCCCAGCAGTATCGACGAGTCCTCGCAGTCGCCATGCTGGTCGACGAGTGTCTCTATCGGATAGCGTCCGTAGTCGTCGACTCCTTTTGTATCGATATCGTACGCATACTCAATTTGCTGTGCGAATGCGGCGATGAAGTGTATTCTCTCGTACTCATCAAGTTCGAGGCTGTCGGCGTAGGACGCCAGCGTAGCGGCGAGGTCCTCGATGATCTCAATATCCCCATCGTCTGTTGCGTAGAGCGTGTAGTCGGCAGTTGGCGGTCTTGGCCGCGAACTGTAGTCTTCGTACAGCGCGGTGGGGATGCGTACCGACCACTCCCAGGTAATATCATCGAATCGCCAGTAGGTCCACTGGAACGTCCGCTCTATGTACTCCTGGTCGGCGTACGGATTTGCCGCCGGGGCTGGTGCCGGTGGGGTCATGTCATTACGAGGTTCCGGTACGGGGTCGGGCGTGGCGCAACCGGAAGTCGCCGCAATCAGCACCGCAAGCGCCACTCCGAGACATGCGGCGAAGAGTGGTCGAATTGCGGTGTGAACTTGAGACTTCGGAAGCATACTTTCCCGTTCCTCTGTCGTGGCCGCAATATGGCCTGGCGCGCCTGGAGGGATTCGAACCCCCGACACCCGGTTCCGAAGACCGGTGCTCTTGTCCGCTGAGCTACAGGCGCGGGCACGCTCCGTAGGCGTGTCGCCGCTATTCTAGCAGAATCGTATGTGCCGGCACGAGGTCTGGTGCAGTGCGGCGTGGCGCGGATGCTACGGACGTCACTTGTCACTATTCTTCATTGTTGCCGAGGGTCTATAATAGACCCGAGGCGGTCGGCACATTACGGGGAGGAAGAAGCGTATGGCAGCCCGAGGGCGGCCCGAGAAGGAAGAGAAGAACGGGGCTGAGATCAAAGGTACCACGCCCGGGCGGGCGTCAAGTGGCCGTCGACAGAGCAATTCCTCGAAGCAGTTCCCGGTCATAGGTATCGGAGCATCGGCCGGGGGACTTGAAGCCTTCGGCACGCTGTTCAGCAGGATGCCGGTAGACACCGGCATGGCATTCATCCTTATTCAGCACATCGAGCCCAGCCATGTGGGGAATGTCGTAGGGCTTATCCAGAAGCAGACCAGGATGCCCGTTATCGAGGTCAAAGACGCCGGCGTTCAAGTCAAGCCAAACCACCTCTACATGATCCCCCAGAACCGAGAGATATCCATGGTGGACGGCACGCTCAGGCTCGGCACGGAAGTGGATAGCCGAATGAGACACAGCATCGACCTGTTCTTCCGCTCCCTGGCTGACGACCTGCGGGATCGGGCCATCTGCGTTATTCTCTCCGGCACCGGCACAGACGGCACCGCCGGTGCCAGGGCGGTCAAGGCCGAAACGGGCCTGGTGGTAGTGCAGGACCCGGCAGAGGCAGGCTACGACGGAATGCCGCGGTCCGCAATCGATGCCGGCGTGGCGGATGTGGTCCTGCCGGCCGGGGAGATAGCTGAAAGGCTGATCGAGTATGTGAGAGGTGCTTACGGGAGACCGGCGGAGAGACGGAGGAAGGCCCTCGAGGAATCATCGGAATCCCTGCAGCAGGTATTCAGCATCATCAAGTCGAGGACCAGGCGTGACTTCTCCGGATACAAGTTATCGACCGTCAACCGTCGCATCGAGCGACGAATGACCATCAACCGGGTTCAGAAGCTGGATGACTACGTCGGTCTTCTCAAGGAAAACCCTGACGAAGTCCACGAGCTCATTAAAGACTTCCTGATCCAGGTAACCAGTTTCTTCCGTGATCCCGAGGCGTTTCACGCCTTGAAAAAGCACCTGAAGACACATATCAGGAAGAAGCCATCGAACGAAGCGATACGGGTCTGGACGGTCGGCTGCTCTACCGGTGAAGAAGCCTATTCCATAGCCATACTGATTGACGAATGCCTGCGAGAGCTTCACCGGGACACCGGTTTCTATGTGTTTGGCACGGACCTGGACGCTGATGGGATCGATACCGCCCGGGCCGGGGTTTACCCCGAAAGCATTGCCGCGGATGTGAGCCCGCAACGCCTGAAGACGTACTTCGTCAAAGAGGATGCTCGCTACCGGGTGATCCGCGAACTACGCGAGCGGGTTGTCTTTGCCGTCCACGATCTTATCTCCGACCCCCCGTTTTCCCATACCGACCTGGTATCCGCCCGAAACCTGCTGATATACCTGGACTCCCAGACGCAGAGGAGAGTCGTGCCTGTGCTGCACTACGCTCTGAATCCCGGCGGCATCCTCTTCATGGGTACGGCCGAGACAGTGGGTGAGGTGTACGAGGGGCTGTTCAGGACGCTTGACCGCAAGTGGAGAGTTTACCAGGCCCTCAAGGAAGAGCATGGACGAGCGTCATTATTGGCGTTCGGGGATTTCGCCTACCACGGAATCGGCCCCAGGCAGGACAGGCAACCCGCGCGGAGAGGTCGTGACTTGGACGCAGAGAGAATCCTTGCCCAGGCCTTGCCTCCGGCAGTGCTGGTAGACAAGGACTTCACCATTCTCTTTGTGCACGGGGAAACGGGCAAGTATCTCCAGCTCAGCCAGGGAAAGCCTTCGAGCCGGCTATTCGATACTGCCAGGGAGAGTCTCAAGATGCCGCTGGCCACTGCCACGCACCTGGCGCTGACTGAAGGCAGAGAGGTAGTCCGGGAAGGAGTCCGCGTCAGGATAAATGGCGAAACCATCCGGGTGAAGATCACGGTTAAGCCTGTTCGTGACGAGGATGTAGCGCTTGCCGTCTTGTTCGAGGACGTTCCTGAGCCGAAGCGAAGACGGAAGAAAGATGCGGGGGTAGATGCCGATGAGGGCTATAAAGCGCTGGAGCAGGAGCTGCAGTATACCAGGGAGAGTCTGAAGAGCACGGTCGAGGAACTGGAGACAGCCAATGAAGAGTTGCGGTCGACCGTCGAGGAATACCAGTCAAACAACGAAGAGCTGAACAGCACCAACGAGGAGCTGGAGTCTTCGCGGGAACAACTCCAGTCCATGAACGAGGAACTCAGTACGGTGAATGCCGAGCACGGCAAGAAGATAGAAGAGTTGTCCCGGGTCAATGACGATATGAAGAACCTGCTCAGGAGCACCCGCATCGCCACTATCTTCCTTGCTGAAGACCTTGCCATCCAAAGGTTTACGCCGGCCGTTTCAAAGGTGCTGAATCTTCGTGACACAGACACGGGCAGGCCGATCACCGACATCACGTCCCGGGTACGCCCTGCCGATCTTGCCAGGAATGCCAGGGAGGTGCTGGATACGCTCATTCCGGTGGAGACCGAGGTGCAGGCGGATGACGGCGGATGGTACTCCGTGCGCATCCTGCCCTACCGTACCTCGGAAAACACCATCGAAGGAGTGGTGATCAGTTTCATCGACATAGATCTGCAGAAGAAGCTCCAGGGTGAACTCGAGAATGCCCTGGAATACTCCAACAGCATCCTGGACACGATGCAAGAGCCGATGATCGTGCTGGACGGCGACCTCAGGATCCAGTCAGTCAACCAGGCGTTCTATCGTACTTTCGGAGTTGACGAAACACAGACCGTGGGCAGGGTTCTGTATCAACTCGGGAACGGTCAGTGGGATATTCCGGAACTCAGGAAGCTTCTCGGCGAGATACTGCTGCAGAACTCCAGTTTCGAAGGCTTCCGGGTGGAGCATGACTTCCCGGGGGTGGGTAAGCGCATAATTGTGCTCAATGCCCGGCGCCTGCAGCAGGACAACGCCCAGAAGATACTGCTCGCCATGGAAGACGTCACTGAGCGCAGCACAGAATGAGGTGATCGGCATCCCCTGCGCGAAGCATGTGGAGGGATGCCGGGGAGGTCTGATCTTGAGCGGAGAACCAGGTACAGCCGGGTACATCCAGGAACTGGAAAAGGCAGCCACGCATATCTCTGGTCTCGATGAGATACTGTGTGGAGGGTTGCCGGAAGGGCGGACCACTCTCATCGAGGGCGGGCCGGGGACAGGGAAGAGCATACTGGGGCTTGAATTCCTGTACCGGGGAGTGCTGGCAGGTCAGGCGGGTGTCTTCATAAGCTGTGAAGAGCGGGCCAAAGCAGTGCGTCGCAACGCTCTGACACTGGGCTGGGACATCGAAGCACTGGAAGAAGACGGCAGGATGAGCATTATCGAGGCCCATCTGGATCCGGAGAGCGTGGTTTCTGGAGACTTCAATATCAAGGGGCTTCTGGCCATCCTCGAGGGCCAGGCAGGAAGCCTTAAGGCGAAACGCATAGTGTTTGATGCTATAGACGTGCTCTTGCGTCTCTATAGCGACCCTGGACGCGAACGTGCGGAGATGTACGCTCTCCATGAGTGGCTGCTCTCTCACGAGATGACGGCCATACTGACGGTGAAGGCCGCCCAGGGCAATGGCGCGGAGAGGCGGTACGAGTTCCTGGAATACATGGCCGACTGCGTAATCAGGCTTATCCAGCGTCCGGGCGATTGGGTGTCGACCCGGGAACTCCAGGTCCTCAAGTACCGGGGCTCTGATTTCGGCAGGAATGCCTACCCCTTTGTCATTCGGCCCGGCGGAGTGAACGTCATTCCGATCTCTGAGTTCAGTCTGCAGCATGCGCCGTTGGGACCGCACCTGTCGACCGGAAATACCGATCTCGACCGCCTTTTCGGGGGTGGATACCGAAAGGCCTCGAGCATCCTGATAGCGGGCTCGGCGGGGACGGGGAAGACGACCTTTGCCAGCACCTTTGTCAAGGCTGCCTGCCAACGCGGAGAGAAAGTGCTCCTCATAGGGTTAGAAGAGTCGCAAGAGTCAATGATTGAGAATATGCTTGGTCCGGGGATCGATTTGCGGCCGGCGATCGAGTCCGAGAAACTGAAATTCGTTACCGCCATGCCTGAAGCCTTCGCTACGGAGAAACACCTGATCCTCACTTTCGACGCTGTTGACGGGTTCCGACCCGAACATGTTGTAGTAGATGCCATTTCGGCTTTCCAGCGGATGGGATCATCTCGGGCTGCTTTTGAGTTTGCCATGCGGTTGGTCAACCGATGCAAAGACCGGGGGATAACCACACTGCTGGTGAATCAAAGCAGCGGAGGCGTTGAAGACCGGCAGGTGATAAGCGGCCTCGGCATCTCCTCCATCGTAGACACCATCCTGCTGCTGCGTTTTGTGGAGGCTGGTGACACCATGAGGAGACAGCTGCTCGTGATCAAGTCCCGCGGCTCCAGGCATTCCCATAATTATCGCGATTTCAGCATAACCGACCGTGGAATCGAGTTGGCCCGGGGGGCTCCCTCCGGACAGCCCGCAGGCAGAGGGGGGTCCGGCGGATGAACGACGCTCAAGAGGTCAAACGAGAGGACAAGGTGTACGTTCTGAAGCTCTACGTTGCCAACGATGAGCGAAACTCGCAGATTGCCCGGGATAACCTGAAGCAGATCTGCACCGAATACCTGAAGGGACGGTGCGAAGTTGAGGAGATAGACATCCTCAAGAACTACACTGCAGCCATGAAAGAGAAGATTTTCGTCACACCCACACTGGTTATCGTCTCGCCGGAACCTCGCACCTCGGTAGTCGGCAATCTGAATGACAGGGAAAAGGTTATCTCGGCCCTGCGTGTGCGAAGTGATCATGAAACGTGAATCCAATCATGAGGAGCTTGCCTCGCGGCTGAAAGAGCTCGAGGAAATCCTGCAAGCGCTGCAGGACCAGGAGGTGGATGCGATTGTCGGCTCCAGGGACGTGCTCATGCTCCGGCTGAAGGAAGC
>PUON01000101.1 GCA_003552125.1 Dehalococcoidia bacterium
TCGCACTGAAATGCGGTCTTGTGCTATGGTGAGTGCGGCCACTGTGGCGTTCGCTACTGCGACTGCACCGAACGTCCTGGCAACCATAGGCACATTGAGGAGTGCTCTACATGAAGCATCATGGCAGGCAAAGTGGACCGCCGTCCCCGGGGCACAAGCCACAGCGCAATGCAATGCATAGCTGGGACAACTCGATCGGTGAATCCACGTCCCGCGTCAGCCATTTCACACCGGTAGCCACTGACGCTGAACAGGTTCTGCAAGGAAGCGAGCAGAAGTTTAGAGCCCTGTTCGAGGATTCGCCCGTGTCCATGATTCTTCACGACATAGAGACCGGGGACATAGTTGCCGCGAATGCGGCCGCCTGCGCCGCATACGGCCTCTCCTCGGTCGAGGACCTACGCGAAAGTCACCGCTGGATGGAGCCCCCATACTCCTTCGAGGATGCACTGGCCTGGATTCGCAAGACAGCCGTCGAAGGGCCTCAGGAGTTCGAGTGGCTCAGCCGCAGAGTCACTGGCGAATTTTTTTGGGAGAAAGTCCAGCTGACTGTCGTCTTCTTCGACAGTGTGCAACGGGTCCTCGCAATCGGGATCGACATCACCACACAAAAGGAAGCTGAAGCGGCGCTTCGCGCGAGAGAACAACGCTTCAAGGTCATCATGTCCTCCATGCAGGACATCGTGTTCACACTTGACAGAGAACAACGCCATACAGGCGTGTATGGCCCATGGGTTGAGGCATCAGGACTGACGCCTGAGCACTTCCTCGGCAGAACCAGCCGGGAGATTCTCGGTGCAGAGTCGGCTATCATCCACGAAAAGGCAAACGACAGGGCGTTGCGTGGCGAATTCGTAGTCTACGAGTGGTCGGCCCCTATCGGCAACAGTGAGCGGCACTACCAGACATCGCTTTCTCCAATACGCAATGAGGAAGGCAGCGTGCAGGAGATTGTCGGGATTGGCCGCGACGTCACCGATCGCACGAAGGCACAGAAGCAGCAGGCGGCTACCCACAATCTGCTTGAACAGGTGCTGCAGGGAACGCTCGACGTCATTCAGCAGATGACCGAGGCACGCGACCCCTATACCTCCGGCCATCAGCGCCGGGTGGCTGAACTTGCCGAGGCCATTGCACGGGAGATGCACCTGCCCGAGGAGTCGTGCGTAGCAGTCATACGCACTGCAGCGTTCATACACGATATCGGCAAGATCACCGTCCCCGCCGAGATACTGAGCAAGCCGGGACAGATTTCGCCCACCGAGTTCGAGCTCATCAAGGTTCATCCCACGGCAGGCTACAACATCCTGAGAAAGGCCCACCTCCCTGACCCGGTTGCCGAGGTCGTACTGCAGCATCACGAGCGACTCGATGGCAGCGGCTACCCGCAGCAGCTTGCGGGCGACGACATACTGCCGGAAGCTCAGATACTGGCGGAGGCCGATGTAGTCGAGGCGATGCTCTCTCACCGACCATATCGACCGGCACCGGGCATCGAGGCAGCGCTCGAAGAGATATCGTCAGGCCGCGGCACGCGCTACTACCCCGACGTGGTGGATGCCTGCCTCGCACTGTTCGGGGACAAGGGTTTCTCCTTTTCCTGTTGATCGGGATCTCCCACGCACCACCCCCAAAACCTTACCCGTACCTCCTCGCACGTGCCTTGAGGCACTCGCAAGAGGACCTAGGACTAACGTTCCTTCAGGTCAGTACTTATGTCCGTTCCCCGAATGAGGGCAGATAAGGCATTATCGTTACCAATAACGTAAGACACCACACAAGAGTACATAATGGTTGACGTAAGCACTTGTGGCACCACAAAGGTAACGGCGGTGAACCAGCGCGGGTTCTTCGGATGAGATGCGAGCATGTGCCCGTGGCAGGTATGAGCCAATCGTGATATGCAGCACACGCTTCCATTGTGCTAGAGTGCCACCAGGTGAGGGCAGAATTCAGGACCCGTTCACACGACGCGGGATAGGGAAAACCACTCGATTGCCGCATGGCTTGGGGTGAGACATGAAACCCGAGAAGACACCGGACAATGCACGGCGACGGTCGCCTCGATCGTCGCGGAGCGAGACTCGCGCCTCGGATACGGCGAAGTCGGCTTCGCCACACACCGGACAGGGAATCGAACCGTCGCCACTCGGCCTAAGGGCCGTCCTTGAGTCGCTGCAGCCCCACGACCATCTCTGCCTCATCTACGAGTCCAGGGACGAGTGGCGCCAGGCTGCCATACCATTCATCGCGATAGGCCTCGAGCGCGGTGAGAAGTGCATCTACGTCGTCGATGCGAACACCGCGCGGCAGATCCGCCGCCACCTCGTCGAGGAGGGAGTAAACACCACAGCAGTGGAACGCTCCGGCCAGCTTGCCATTCTGCACCATACCGAGGCATACACGAAAGACGGCGCGTTCGACCCCGACCGCATGATCTCCATGCTGGCCGATGAGACGAAGAAGGCGCTTGCCGATGGATACCCTGCACTTCGCGTCACCGGAGAAATGACGTGGGTGCTGCGCGGTCACCCCGGCTCAGACAGGGTTCTGGAATACGAGGCCAAGCTGAACCGCGACTTCTTTCCACGCTATCCATGTGTCGCCATCTGCCAGTACAACCGGTGGGAGTTCTCGCCCGAGATCATCAAGGGCGTCGTACTTACCCACCCCCTTCTGATCCGCGGCTCACGACTCTACCACAACTTCTACTACGTTCCTCCGGAGGAGTACTTGAGCGATACACAGGCCGAGCGGGAAGTCCAGCACTGGCTCAATAACCTCGAACGTGAGCGCGCCCAGTACGAGGCCCTGAGGGAGAGAGAAGAGCGCTACAGGCTGTTGTTCGAACAGTCCCTGGACGCCATCTGGAGCCTCAACCCAGATGGAACCGGTCACGAAGTGAATCAGGCGTGGCTGGATATGTTCGGCTACAACCACGAGGATCTGGCGACACTCAACGCAGCCGACCTGTATGCAAACCCTGCCGATCGCGAGGACTTCCTGCGCCGGATCGAGGCGACGGGACAGGTGCGCGATGAGGTGCGGTTCAAACGGAAGGATGGGAGCATCATCGTTTGCCAGCGGGCGGTAGTGGCGCGAAGGGATACCTCGGGCCGCATCGTCGCCTTTCAGGGTGTGAATCGCGACATCACGGACCGCATCCGCGCTGAGGACCAGCTCCGCAGGAGCGAGGAGAAGTACCGCAACCTCTTCGAGCAGTCGACAGATGCGATCACCCTGGTCGCACCGGACGGTGCCAGCCTGGAAGCCAACGATGCGTGGCTCGCTCTCTTTGGATACACACCAGAGGATCTGCCCTACATCACTGCATACCAGATCTACGCTGACCCATCGGAGCGCGAGAAGTTTCTGCAGCAAA
>PUON01000087.1 GCA_003552125.1 Dehalococcoidia bacterium
CCAATGCTCGTGCATTAGTCAGTCCCCTGTCAAACGCATGCATTCTTGAGTTCCGAGCACTGTATGACAGTGTGGCGATGGCTGTGTAGAGGAATTGGCTACCCCAGAGAAGCCACGTACTAGTTTCTGTGGGAACTTCAAATGATCTGACACCTGGTCCGGCTGCTCTCAGATCACGAGTGGGGGATTGCCCTAGTCCTGCAAAAGATGGAAGACTTGACTTGCCTTGTGGCGGTTGCGCTGATCGCCTTATGGGCATGAAACACGTAATTCTGGCTCCACTCTTTCTTTACGAAGTCAGTGTGAGGCCATTTGACGCCATAGTCGGATACGACTACTATAGTAATATACGCAGAAATGGTTGGTCGCAGTGCATGACGTGGTGCCGATGGTGAATGTCCCGGGGGAGAGCAGTATAGGTTTGTTGGGGCCTGTGTGAGGCGGGGGAGACAGAATCGCAGAAGAACTCAAGGAATTATCAGGCCGTTGACCGTGCCGCGATTCCGCAATGTCTTGAGGGCATGCAGTGGGGGGGAAGTGGTGATGACTGAAGCGTACTGTATGAAATGTCGAAAAACCGTGCTCATTCAGGATCTGAAACGAGTCATTCTCAGAAATGACCTGCCGGCATTTCGAGGCACCTGTCCCACGTGTGGTACCAAGGTGTTCAAGATGCTGAAAGCCCAGGCAATCCGGTAGCAGTCTTAACAGCGATAACCGCTAAGTGCACAAGGTCGCCATCGTGGGCCTGGGGTTCCAGCTCCTGCATGCGTTGACACGCCTATCATCCTGTGCGACCATAGCGACGGGGCACATTCGTCGAAGCAGACCTGATTTCCCGACCCGATGGTGCTGAACAGTCGGGCAAGGAACTGGTTAGGGCGAAGATGAGTGTGCCCTCTGCTGCATATGCATCTTAATGTGGTTGACTTACTTAGATGCGCGAGAGAGGACGCTCCCCTGTCCTCTCCCGCCGTGGTGAGGTCACTGCTCGATGCTGCGGATCGCATCGGACAGTATGTTCATCATGGCGTGTCAGGCTGGAGGTGTCAAGAAGTCGATAACATGGGATCTTTCCCCGCGGCACCGATATCCAACAATCCGGAGCCTGTTCAACGCTTTCGTGGTGGATTTGAATGCGGTCACCCTCTGCGACGTCATGACAAGGATGTACAATATTTGGGAAGAGAGGCTGACCACCTGACGCACAGTGCTGATTGACGGGGCTTCTTTGGTCATAAGAACTACTGGGGGTGCAGAATGCAAAATGGGGAACAGAGACCACAAGACCGGCAGCTTGCAAAGTCCGAGGGTATGAATCTGGAAGACACGCAATTGGCAGAACAACTCTACAACAGTGCAGGGCTTGCGCCGGTGGTTGATGCGGGGCTGAAAGACTACGACAAGCGGCTTCAGCAGGAAGACAAGATGATCACGAAGTTGCTCGGCCCTCGAAGGAGCGACATTGAAGGCTATGGATCAGCTGTTGCCAAGCGCGTCGCCCTTGCCGTGTATGCCCTTCTGAATAAGCAGTACGGTGGGCAGATGGGGGACCTGAGGTCGTACATCATGGCCCTTGAAGAAGAACGGAATCGGGCAAACACGAGATATGACGAGCTCATGGGAAGAGTTGTGGGTATACTGGGTGAAGAATACAAGGAGCTGAGGACCGATTCCAATGCCTTCATGGAGAAGCTCACGACGGTACTTGGGGAAGACGCCAGGCAGTCACGGATTGATCAGGCAGCGCTTGCCGAAAAGCTTGCCGACATCGATGGTTTGAGAGCACAGGTCAGCACTCTGACCCAGGAAAAGGAACAACTGACAGAACACCACGAATCGAAGATGGCTGAGTCGAATTCAAGGATTGACGGCCTGGAATCAGAGAAGGCGAGTCTGACGGCAGAACTTGCACGCTTAAACGAAGCCTACGACAGGCTGAAGATGACGGCAACTACGCTGGGGGTGACGATACCTCACACGGAGATCGGTGAGAATCTGGGCGATGAGCTATATAAGCACCTGTTGAAGGATTCGAAGGTTCCTCACACTGTGATAGATGGTGTGGGCAAATTCATAGACATTAAGAAGCACCTGCGGCTGGCGGCGGCACGGGGAGCTGAAGAGAGTGCGAAGCAGTCGGAGCAGACAATGCGGAATGCGTTCGTTGACTAGATGACATAAAGATCCGGGCGGGGCCTGCATGAGGTGGCATCGCGATCCTGAAGCAGGGTATGCGAAGTTCTCTGCCCGGTCGTTCATGTTTTGTTCGAGTTAGCGCATGTTCACGACCCTGGAGTAGTTCGGAGGGGTTGAACGTCCCACTGCGCGAGCATACTGGGAAGCACGGACCCAAATGGTGACACCCGGTTCAAGCCTTAGGTAACTCAGGATGCCAGTTCGCAATCCGGGTTGATTGGCTCGAGGGTACGTCGTGGCGTGACATGATATGCATCAACGGAATCACCTTCGCGTTACAGCAAGTGAACCAAGGTGCCGAGATGCGTGATCTCCACGTTGGTACATGTGGTGCCAGAACCGGGTGACTGTACCCGAGAACTCACTTCCTGTCCGCCGGACTTGCGCAGAAGTCCCTGCCGACTCATGGGGGCCGCGATCACTTGCATTGCGGGCCACTCTTCGCCCTGGGTTTCGTTGATTACCGCGCTGCACCCTCGTCTGCTGGTCTTCCGTGAGCCTCTCCCGGGAATCCCATTCATTGGCTTGCGGGCGAGGATGGTTTCCTCGTAATGTCGGTGAATATACTACGGGAATTGAGACAATGCCGAAACTGGAGGGTGCTCTGTGTGGTTGCTCATAGCATTTCTGGCGGTCGGGTTCGGCGAGGCGGTCGGGCAGGTCGTTCTCATCAGAGAACTGATCGTCAACTTCCAGGGCAATGAGTTGTCCCTTGGCATCATCCTTGCCTGCTGGTTGCTGATGATGGGGCTTGGCAGCTGGCTACTCGGCAGGATTGCGCGCAGGTTCTCTGCGGAGCCGTCCACCTTCGTTATTACCATCCTAATCTACGCTATCCTGCTGCCATGCCAGGTCTTTCTCGCACGTGGCGTCAACAGTCTCATCGGGGTGGAAGCCGGGGAGATTGCCGGACTTGGCTCCATCCTGCTCGCCTCTCTCATTGTATTGACCCCCCTGTGTCTCCTTCATGGTCTTCAGTTTCCTTATGCATGCCGGATACTGTCGGCTCAGAGGGGCGTGGCATCGTTCCAAGTGGGGCGCGTATATGTTGCCGAGGCAATCGGCACGATGGTTGGTGGCATCCTCATAACATATCTGCTGGTGCACTACCTGAATCACCTGGAGATCGCAGCGCTGACGGTGTTCCTCAACCTGGCTGCAGGACTTCTCCTCCTCAGGCCGCTTTCCTCCGTTCGGTTCCTCCTGCGCAAAGTGGCTGTCGGCATTCTCTGTCTTCTTGCCATTTCCCTCATGGCGACGGGCTCACTTGGCAGGCTCGACTTCCTCTCATCGCAATGGCAGTGGCAGGGACATGACCTGGTGTCCGTGGAGAATTCCGTATATCAGAACATCGCGGTGACTCGTAGGGGAGACCAGTTCAATTTCTTTGCCAACGGGATGCTGGTCTTCACCGCGCCGGTGCCGGACATTACGTCCATTGAAGAACTGGCCCATCTGCCGCTCCTGCATCATCCTGCCCCTCGTAACGTTCTCGTCGTTGGCGGTGGCATGGGCGGCTTGCTGGAAGAGGTCGTACGTCATCCGGTTCAGAGTGTTGTGTACATTGAGCCCGACCCGAGAATGATTGGAATGGCGACGGCGCACCTTCCGTGGAATCCGCTCGAGGACGCCCGTATCAGTGTCGAGTATACCGATGGCCGATTCTTCATAGAGCGTACTGACAGGCGATTCGACGTAGTGTTGATGAACCTGCCCCCGCCCTCTACCTTGCAGGTGAACCGCTTCTATACCGTCGAGTTCTTTGAGGCGGTTCGGGGCATCCTGGAGGACGATGGCATATTCGCCTTTGGCATGTTGTCATCCGACGCGTATTTGAGTGAAGAGATGCTCACGCTCAACCGTGCCCTGTACTCAACGCTCACCGAAGTATTTCCCGAGGTTCTGGTGATTCCCAATGGTCTTTCCGTTCTCGTGGCTTCGTCAGAACCTTCGTTGCATCAGCTTGACTCCAGTGAAATCGCAGCGCGGCTCCAGGAGAGGGAGTTGGAGACGAGGCTTCTCACTACGCACTATATCGAGTATAAGCTGTCGCCGGAAAGAATCAGCCGACTTGCAGGGTATCTCGATGAACCAGGCGAGATAAACCGCGATCGCAGACCGGTCAGCACGTTCCACAGTCTCGCCTTGTGGAACGCAATGTTCTATCCGCAGCTGAAGGGTGTACTCAGTCTTATGATGACGGTACAGATGTGGTGGTTTCTGCCCCCGTTGCTCCTGCTGGTGCTGCCGGCCGTGAGGGCAGCTACGCGGAGGCAGACGACGCTGTATCCGGTGGGCCTTGGCCTTTTCTCGACAGGGTTTGCAGGGATGACCTGCAGCATGGTATTGCTGTTCGCGTTCCAGGTATCTCACGGCCATCTATACCAGAAGATTGGCATCCTCTTGGCTGCGTTCATGCTGGGCGCTGCGCTGGGAGGATGGATGATGAATCGTTCTATGGACAGAGTGTCGGGCGATCTGCAGTTATACCGCCGGATAGTCCTGGCCGTTGCCGTCTATGCGGGGTTACTGCCGTGGCTGATCTTGCTGTCGGAGGGTCTGTCATCCGTGCCGGGAGAGCTGCCGTACTCGCTTCTCAACCTAACAGCTGGCCTCCTGACGGGTCTGTTGTTCCCTCTCGCCGGCAGGATCTGCCTGAAGGAAGAAGCAGGCGTCGCGCCAGTGGTGGGATTGATCTATGCCGCAGATCTCTGGGGAGCAGTCCTTGGCGCACTGCTCGCATCTGTCTTCCTCATTCCCATCCTAGGCGTTTCGCAGACCTGCATTCTGGCCGGGTTGGTCAGCATCGTCTCCTACGGCGTCCTGATCTTCAGCAGCAGAGTGCCGCGATGACGGTACGCTGAATGTGTGGACTGCCACAGGTTGTTCATCTTAGCCGTACAGCGCGGACCAGCAACTCGCTGCCCTTGAGGCTTCCCGTGCCTCCGCAATTGGGACAGGCACTTCCACCCTGTCCGTCGCAAGCCTCACATAAGCCGATCGTGCGACTGGGGTATGCGCCACTTCCGCGACAGATGCGACATTCAGGGTCAGCGCCTCGACATCCACATTCCACCTCCTGGTGGAGCACGTTGGAGCCGGTGCTTCTCATCGTGACTCCTGTCCCTTTGCACTCCGGACAATCAGGGCTGCCACGCGGCAGGCCGATTATGGTGGTCATAGGTTCGCAGTGTGAGCACCTCACCATGTTCTTGCATTCGCTACAATCGATGGTGCCTGTAGTGCATTCTGAACAGTCGAACGAGACTATTGTCGATGCGATGGCCCCCCCCATGATGATCGCACCAGCAAGCACGATGAGGGCCGTCCGCTTCATTGCCAGACCCCTGGTATCTCGTGGCCGCACCGGTTACATCGGCCATACTCTATGTTGTTCTCTTCGACTGTGAAGTGGACCCGCTTGATGAGTGTGTGGTTGCATTCCGGACAGAAAGTGCTGTTCGCTTTGTGGCCGGGTACGTTCCCTATGGTCACGTATTTGAGTCCTTCATCCATGGCTATTTGTCTCGCTGTCTCCAGCGTGTCGATGGGGGTAGGGGGAAGCCTGGTCAGCTTGTAGGCGGGGAAGAAGCGGCTGAAATGCACCGGCACGTCAGTCCCGAGATTGTCCCGTATCCACTGGGACATCTCCCGTATCTGCGCTGGATCGTCGTTCATGGTGGGAATGATGAGACAGGTAATCTCCAGCCAAACGCCGGATTCCTGGATGATCTCCAAAGTGCTGAGTACAGGGGCCAAGTCTGAAAACGAAGTAACCGCGTAGAACTCTGAAGTGAATCCCTTGAGGTCGACACACACCGCATCCATGTGGGGCAGGAGCTCTTTCAGTGGTTCGGGCTGCATGCCGGCATTGGTGTGGAAGTAGGTCCTGATGCCGTTCTGCTGGGCCAGCTTTGCGACGTCGTAGACCCATTCATAGAATATGGTGGGCTCGTTGTAGGTGAACGAAATGGAACTGCAGCCGGTTTCGATGGCCCTGGACACTGCCTCTTCGGGGGTAATCTGCAGGAATCTCACTTCTTCAGGAGAACTGGCTGCCAGATGCCAGTTGTGGCAAAAAGTGCAGCGGAAATTGCATGCCGCGGTTCCGAAACACAGGCTGTCAGTTCCTGGGAGGAAGTGCAGGAGAGGCTCCTTTTCTACAGGATCGATCTGGGCAGTTGCCACACCGTACACAAGGCTGTAGAGAGCACCACCGAGATTCATTCTGGCGGTGCAGTATCCTCGCTGGCCTTCAGCTATGATGCAGCTTCGAAAGCACAGGTCGCACTGGACTCTATTGTCTGGCAATTCACACCAGTGCCTCGCTGGTACCATCTCAACCTCCCCATCAGGCACGATGGCCACGGGCAGGTCTCTCCAAACCACCGCCACTCCAATGATGATGAAGCATACGAGGACCAGTATTTCGACGGGCCGTCGCCATCGTCCCGACATCATTCTATATCACCCCCAGGTACGTGTTTCGATGAGTTCCGGGCGTCTGTCGCCCGGCTCATAACACCTGCATCAGCCGATCTTCTCCAAATTTCACAGCACAGCATTCAACACCATTCTGATACCGAAGAGCAGCAGTATGCCGCCGGACGCGTGACGGAAGACCTGAAGCAGAACCGGCGTCTTGAAGACGCGTGGCAACAGCCCGGCCGCAGGCCCAACCACGAGCAGAGGAGTTATCAGTGCAGCGCCGAGTCCAAAGGCCAGTCCGCACATGGCGCCAAGAGAGACATTTCCGAGGGAAAAAGCGATGTAGGTCAGAATGCC
The DNA here is from genome assembly GCA_003552125.1 of Dehalococcoidia bacterium. GTDB lineage: Bacteria > Chloroflexota > Dehalococcoidia > GIF9 > AB-539-J10 > SKVJ01. Next base: position 6,985 of record PUON01000087.1, read on the forward strand.
CAGAAACGGAGCGCAATACGGGACTATGCCTACGAGGAAGCCGAGTAATGCCATGGACAGAGTGGTGTTCTGTACAGTGTGGCGATTCAGGTAGTGGCACAGACGGATGTGGGGATGATGTCCGATAGCAATCAGAGTTCCGAGCAGAATCACAAAGACCGCAGCTCCGAATTGTACCCACGAAGCGAGCGCCTGCTGTTGCAGATTGGTCACCAGGGTCATGCCAATGCCTCCGGCGAGGGCTCCCAGGAGGGTGTAGGCTGATAGTCGGGCCAGAGAGAAGACAACGGTGGCTCGGAGGCCTGATCGCCATCCGTCAGATGTGCCGGCGACGTACAATGCTATAACCGGCGCGCAGGCAAAAACACAGGAACTCATGCCCACCGTCAGTCCGGTGATGAACATGGCTCCCATTGTGGCGGTCATCTGCTCCATCTCGTCTTCCTCTCGCAGGGAGTCGCGTCAGGAGTGCGATGTGCCGGACATGGTCCACTGACACTTAGTATAACCGACGCGACTCCTCAATTGATGTCTTCAGGATATGAAGGGGGATCCGATGAGCCGGCATCATCCTGGTCTAAGGGGATTATCAGGTCGGTATGGCTTATACCACCTCTTGCGGGTATGCCCTGGGAACATAGATATGATACCGATTGTGCTGGACCGCGAGTCGGCACAGATATCCCTGTGCCCCGTCGCGAATACTGCGGCCACACGGTCCCTGCCGTCCTCATCCTTGTTCCCGTCCGACGGCTTACCGGATTGACGCCTTCCTCGTAGTCGCGTTCACAGTCTGCAAATCTCCGGTAACCCTTAACGGTATAAACCTTCCGGCTCTCCTACAGATTCCGCATAGGTTTCGAAAACCGGGATAGCCGGCTGATCCTGTGGACGGTTCGGCACCGGTCTGATACGATGACGATTCATGAACCACAAGGCCCAATCCTCCTTTCATCCAGTGCCTTATGACATTGGCCGATGTTGGCGATTCACCGCGGATTTCGGCACGGAAACGCCTGTCAGCCAATGCCAGCCCGAGAGACTGCTGCGTGGAGTCAGCTACAGAATATGACCGACCATGTGTCCTTCAGCCGCATACTCGTCGCTAACCGAGGAGAGATTGCCATACGGATTATGCGCACCTGCCGGGAAATGGGGATACGGACCATTGCCGTGTATAGCGATGTCGACAGAGATGCCCTGCACGTCAGATACGCCGATGAAGCCCACTTGATTGGGGGTGCATCGGCGCGGGAGAGTTATCTCGACATCGACAGAATTCTCGGGGTAGCTGTGCAGAGAGGGGTTGAGGCGGTTCATCCGGGATACGGCTTCCTCTCCGAAAACCCTGCGTTCGCAGAGGCCTGTCAGAATCTGGGCATTGTGTTTATAGGCCCCTCCGCCGAAGCATTGCGTTCGGTCGGCAATAAGATATCCGCGCGGCACATGGCACAGAAGTGCGGTGTACCCGTTGTGCCTGGTTCTATCGCGGGCCTGAATGGCCACAGTGAGGCTGCAGCCATAGCCGAGACAATTGGATATCCCGTGCTGCTCAAGGCGGCTGCTGGTGGTGGTGGCAAGGGGATGCGAACGGCCCGGAGCGAGGCCGAGTTACATCGGGCGCTTGATGCGGCAGCAAGAGAAGCAGAACATGCATTCGGCAATCCCAGCCTGTATGTAGAGAAACTCGTGGATCCCGCGCGGCATGTCGAAGTTCAACTACTGGCGGATCACTTCGATAACGTCGTTCATCTCGGGGAACGGGATTGCAGTATTCAGCGCCGCTTTCAAAAGGTGATTGAGGAATCGCCATCACCGGCTGTCAATGATGACCTTCGAAACCGCATAACGGCAGCTGCGATTACTCTCGCGAAGGCCATAGGCTATCGTAACGCAGGGACTGTTGAGTTCCTGGTCGATGGTGATCGCTTCTATTTCATTGAGGTAAATGCCCGATTACAGGTGGAGCATCCTGTAACTGAGATGGTGACCGGCATCGATCTCGTAAAGGAGCAGATATTGATCGCCGGTGAGTTACCGCTCCGATTCAGACAGGAAGAAGTCGTGTTGCGAGGTGCCGCGTTGCAGGCGCGCATTTATGCGGAGAACCCGGCGTATAACTTCCTGCCGTCTCCGGGCGTGGTCAGCACTGTGGCTGAACCGTGCGGCTCTGGAATACGTATTGACAGTGGCATCGCCAATGGTAGCGTCGTACCAGTTGAGTACGATGGACTGCTTGCCAAGCTCGTGACGTGGGGCGGTACGCGTGCCGAAGCCATGGAAAGAATGAAGCATGCACTGGATTGTTACGAAGTACACGGAGTGCACACGACCGTCCCGTTCAAGAGATATGTGCTTGGGTGCGCGGCGTTTCAGTCAGGTGAGTATGATACCCGCTTCATCGCCAACATGATACAGGACTGGAAACGCTCCTACTCGAGAGTGTGACACGTGACTTCCCCGCGATCGGACCGCTGCGTACGGGAATGAGATCTGGCCCGGCGGCCAATACGTGTGGACTCCCATCCGGACACCTGTTGCCATCGTGGTATGTTTCCTCACAGATGACAGTTCATAAGTCTGGGGCTTGTGGCTGAATGGTCCAGCCTGGGTCATGTCACTTCGAGGGAAAGCGGGGGTCTAAGCATCCTGGATCCGCAATGCTGGTCTGGTGAGTTGCACGATGATGCGTTCGGTGTCCGGTTCAGACGTTCGGGGATTGGAAGCCGGGCACCTTGGTCAGTGAATTCTTTCGGGCACTAACCTCCGAATCTCCGGATCACCAGACAGCAGTTCTGCCCGCCGAGACTGAAGCAGTTGCTGAGGCAGACATCCACGTTCCTGTTGCGTGCGGTGTTCGGAACGTAGTCGAGATCACACTCCGGGTCTGGGGTCCGGTAGTTGATTGTCGGATGTACGACACCAGACACGAGGGTCATGATGCATGCAATAGCCTTGATGGCTCCTGAGGCAGTGACCGTGTGCCCGGTCATGGCCTTGGTCGAGCTCACCGCCAGATTGTATGCATGATCACTGAATGCCAGCTTCAGGGCTTGAGTCTCCAGGGGGTCGTGCAGTCGCGTACCGATGCCGTTAGCGTTGACGTAGGCCACCTCACTCGGAGAGACGCCAGCCTGTGTCATGGCGAAGGTCATTGCGTATGCCTTTGAATGGGCTGGCTCCTTAGTAGAATCCGCAGCGTCGAAAGACCAGCCCGAGCCGCTGAGTTCCGCAAGGATCTCTGCACCGCGAGCCATGGCATGCTCAAGCGACTCCAGTACGATGATTCCCGCTCCCTCACCGAACACCAGTCCGCTTCTCTCGGCGTCGAATGGGCGGCACGCAATTGCGGGATCGGGTTCACGGCTCATCGCGCCAAGAATATCCAGTCCGGCCATGTGGACGGGAGAGAGACAGGAATCCGTGCCTCCTGTGATCATAACGTCTGCGTGACCAAGTCTGATGAAGTTCATCGAAGTTGCGATGGCGTCTGCTCCGGATGTGCACAGGCTATGGGCACTGCTGTTTGGCCCACGCGCCTGAAAGTCCATGCCTATCTGCATCGCCGGAGCACTGGCGCCCGCCCTCGCCACGAACAGGGGGTCTATCCGCCGCGTTCCTCGACGCTGCACAACCTCAGCTTGCCGCAGGTTGTAGTCGCTGTCCGTCATGTACGCAACACATACCCCCACCCGCTCTGGACTCTCCCGGTTCATGTCGATTCCGGCCTGCGCCATTGCCTCCCGAGCGGCCGCCAGGCCGTAGTGCACCGCCCTCGAACTGCGGTCAGCAACCTTCGGATCCATATGCGCGTAGGGATCGAAGTCGTTGATTTCACCTGCGCACTTCACATAGAAATCTGAGGCATCGAAACGAGTGATACGGCCAATGCCTGACTTACCGGCTGCTACGTTGTTCCAGAATTCGGGCACTGTCTTTCCGATCGGATTAACTGTTCCCAGTCCTGTGACCACTACTCGCGGTGTGTTCATAGACGTTCAACCCCATTGAAGTTGGCAGGTCGTCGTATGATGGCGATTGGGTCGTCTGTCATGACCGCATCATACTCGGATCTCTCAGAATCGTTCACTGCAGCGAAGCAAACCGAATATGGAGGACATGTGCAGGTTCAGGAAAGACTCTGCTGCTTGCATTCTCCTCTGGATAGTACCAGACTGGGTCTAACATTGCCTTGGTGGTCTGAGTGGCCAACCGCGGTATAGGGAATAGTCATTCCACCGTTATGATCCCAGCGGCCACACTTGTTCAGAGGCGTGGGCATCAGCTGCTCAAAGTCCGTATCGACGGCTTTGTCGAGGCCGACAGGCGGTTCACGCCGCTGAGACCTGCCCCTTGGTGCGTCCTCGTGCGCACGTGCCCACCGTCTTGCGGTCGGCGCATATTCTGCTCACCTGGTGGCTCCTATGACAGTTCCATGACCTGCAACCTGCCTTGTCATTTCGGCTGCCCACAAACGCAATGATGCGACAGGACCGGCCATCGGCTGCTGGAAGACATGACGGCGTGGACATGCGAAAGCGTCAATTGCCGGACGTGCTCGTCCATTTCGGCAGTGGAGTTGAGACAGTTGACTCGATGCCTTGTGTCATGTACGTTGCAAAGGGCCTGCCAGTCGCTTGACTTCTCGCCATTCTCTTGGTGGAGCTTTAGAAACATGAACAAACACACTTCTGATGCTGATCGCAGCCTCATAGGTATCTGCGGCCTGTACTGCGGCACATGCCCCTCCTACCTCGCGCCGCGCCAGAATGATCTCGAGCCTATTCGTGCGCGCGCCGTTGAATGGGGTCTTTCCGAGGAGGAGGTCACGTGCGATGGTTGCTTATCAGAGCGTGTTGCGAAACCGTGCCGGGGCTGTGTGCCGGGGTTCCGAGAGTGCGCGAGGGAGCACTCGGTCACGTGGTGCTTTGAGTGCGGCGAGTTCCCTTGCGAACGCAATTGGCGCTTCCGTGACGCACACGTAGTCGACGGTATATCGCACCACGAACATGTGATCGACGACCTCGAACACATGAGAACCCATGGAATAGAGAGTTGGTTGGCGACTCAGAGAGAGCGGGCGAAGTGCGCAACGTGTGGCAGGACCAATTACTGGTGCGTATCGACCTGTGCCGGGTGTGGAACGAAGATACGATAGATGGTGCATCTCTTCCCGTGATGGTCTCCGGACTCGGCGGCAGAGTGCGGAGCGCCTGATATGAGTCGAGAAACGCCATCACGTCGGTATCTCACGACCGTTTCCATCAAACGAGTGTCGACGTAGGAGTCGACTCCTCTTAGTCATAGAGTGACGCGTGAACGGATCCATTTGGACGGGACGCAGAAGCGCGACCGCCTGTCGGATCATTTCGACACCGACGATCGAAGAAAGAGGTAAGGGGTGTGAATGGACCGTCAGGGATTCGAATCCCGGGACACCCCGACTATAAGGCGACCGTCTTGGGACTCTCCTGGCGGCAGTGCGCAGCTGTGCAGGATTGTGCTATCAGCCCGAAATCTGCGATTCAGGTGCTCTTTTCGCCGGCGTTTGTATTCCATCTCCCAGTGCATCATAGCCACGCAATCGGATTCATTGAATACTATGGACCCGATTCGCACCAACTCGAATAGTTAGCAGGTGGATGATGTCGGCTCCTCGAGACTTGTGCCGCAATTCGAAGTGACATAAGACGGCTCACTGCAAATTATGAGCGGGGTCGTCCAAATGACCCGGTGGGCAAGGCATCAGCGCGAGGTTCCTTCGCGCGCAACAGCCGTCTGGTTAGCTTGAGGAGAGGGGGCAGTAGCCGGATCTCGAGGCGACTAAATGGTCACTTGCGTACGTGACGAGCAAGCAAAGGACGGAATTCACAGCGCTATCAGCTGATGGTGTAAACTGAGCGACGGACAATCTTCCCTCCCGAATGAGAAGCCTGCGCCAGATCGGCCACGTAACAGCTCCAGCCTGCGCTGAGAACTCACAGGAGTGATGTATGGTTAACCACATGATCTCCGTCGACGAAGCAATGGATAGGATTCTCCGGCACATCGTTGTGCTGGATTCCGAGGACAGGGCAATTCTCGAGTGTCTGGGGCAGGTGCTGGATGCCGATATTCGGGCGAATGAGAGTATTCCTCCGATGGACAACTCCGCGATGGATGGCTTTGCTGTGCGCGCCCGGGACATACAGGGTGCCGCTTCGTTATCGCCCGTTGTTCTGTCCGTCATAGATCAGGTTGCGGCCGGGTACGTGTCTTCGCGAAAGGTAGAAGCCGGGACGGCTATTCGGATCATGACCGGAGCGCCAGTCCCGGCTGGAGCCGACACAGTGGTGCCGTTCGAAGACACCGACGAAGAAGCAAGAGTGGGGCGGGGGGAAACGCTGTCCGACATCGGCATCCTTGTGGAACCCGTTGAGGGAGCGAATATTCGAAGGCGCGGAGAGGACATCACCGCCGGGCAGGTGGTATTGCGCCGAGGAACTATGCTACGCCCGCCTGAGATAGGGCTTCTGGCTTCCATCGGCAAGGCCAAAGTGTCAGTGATAAGACGTCCAGTTGTCGCAATCCTGGCAACAGGCGACGAACTTCTGGAGATCAGCGAACCACTGGCCCCAGGCAAGATCCGGGACACTAACTCCTATACCACCGCTGCTCAGGTGTTGCGGTATGGGGGCATTCCTATGATGCTGGGCATAGGGCGTGATACCGCCCGGTCTCTGAACGAGCTGCTGGGCCGTGCGCTCGATGCGGATCTGCTTGTCACCTCGGGCGGTGTGTCAGTAGGAGATTACGACGTCGTCAAGAACGTTCTGGCGGAGAGAGGTGAGATGGATCTGTGGTCGGTTCGCATGAAGCCGGGCAAGCCGTCTGCCTTCGGCATGATCCGCCGCGGAGGCGACCAGCCAGGACTACCCCACCTCGGATTGCCTGGCAACCCGGTCAGTTCGATGATAACTTTTGAGCAGTTCGTCCGCCCGGCGATTCTTAAGATGCTGGGTCACACGAACCTGGAAAAGCCGACGGTCAGGGCCGTCATGGAGAACAGCGTGATGAACAGGGATCATCGGCGAATCTACTGTCGTGTGATCGTGCGTCGGACAGGGGACACGTACAGGGCCACGCTCACCGGGCCGCAAGGCTCAGGAGTGCTGACATCGATGTCGCGTGCAAACGGGCTCGCGGTCGTCCCTGAGGCAGTCGCGCGTGTAGACCCCGGCGATACAGTCGATGTGCAAATGCTCGACTGGAATGAGAGCCACAACCTTCCACAGGAGGCACCATGATACCGGCAGTTGCGTTCGTTGGGCCATCGCAGGTTGGAAAGACAACCCTGATCGAGGGCGTCATAGCGGAACTGAAGCGGCGCGAACTCAAAGTTGCCGCCATCAAGCACTCGGGCCACGACGTCATCGTCGATGCCCCGCTGAAGGACAGCTGGCGGTTCGCACAGGCCGGGAGCGACGTCGTGGTCACGGCCTCGGATGAAGCTGTGCTGTGCGTTCAAACTGGCGGGATGCAGATGGACGTTGAGGTTGGGCTCAAGCTTGCCGACGGCCTTGCGGACATCGCCCTGGTGGAGGGGTTCAAGCAGAGCGCCCTGCCCAAAATAGAGGTCCACAGGAGCGACGTCGACACGGAGCTCACTACGATGCCAGACAAGCTGCTTGCGGTGGTGACCGACGAACACCTGACTGTGGATGTGCCGCAATTCGCATTCACCGATATCACCGGGATCGCCGACCTGATTGTGAGACGACTGGTCCGGCCCGCATCAAGTGAC
>PUON01000097.1 GCA_003552125.1 Dehalococcoidia bacterium
AGCCACTTCCCCGTGGGTTCGGTCGCTCATTGCCGCATACGGTCGCCGTGAACCGCTCAAGCACCGCACGCGAAGAAGCCTCCTGGTGATCGTGCCCGTTGTGGTCGGACGTGGTCAATACGCGAGAATTCGATCAAGCGCATGAGTCACAGCCCGGTCTGGATGCACGGTGCGCCCGAGGACAACATGGGCTCCGGGATCCCCACTCCGCTGCCGCTGGAGATGCCCCACGCGGTGGAGGGGGGGAATCCGGACCAGGAATCGAAAAGGGGTTGTCGACGACGGCATCGCAGAAACCTGCTGCCCTACAGTAGACGATGGTCTCAAACCATCCCGCTGTCAGTCATTCCGGTCAGACTGTCCCCCCAATACGCGACCGCACCTGGTTACGGCCTGCCAGGGCGAATACGAAGTCCCAGCGGGCGTAGGTGAGGTACTGAGCCGATCTCACTTGCTCGATACGGCTGGGAATTCGAGGTCGTCCTTCCTCGATTTGTAGCAGCTGTAACAGGCCGGCCTGTTAATGCTTGAATCGTTGGCTTTGCCACAGATGTGGCAGTGCCGTTCTGTTTGAGAGTTGTCCTTCGCCTTCTTCCAAAGTGCATAGCACTCTTTGCAGTATGGCACCATGGGATTGAGCTTCAGTGTCGCATGGCAATGGATACAGAAGCCACTCTCATTCTTCGCCCTCGGCGTCTTGGCCTTGGTGGTCTTGGGCACTTCGGCGACCGTGATTCTTACTTCCTTGCTGATTCTGACCAATGTCATCGCCTCTTCGTGGACTTTCGCGTACAGATCTGGTTCCTGCTCTTTGGTCACAAGGATGCCCATCTCAAGGTTGTTCACCTGGGAGAACTCGTGAAGATTCATCGACGTGATTATCGCTTCGCTCTCGTTGACATAGCACTTGGCATGCAGGTGCTGGCTGAAGCTGGTGCGAATCGTGGGGACACTTCTCAGCCAGTTCTGCTCCGACGGACTCAGTTGGTTTTCCCGGTAGACCAGGCGGATGTCGATCTTATCTCTGTCCAGGTCCTCCAGTTCCTGCTTGATCCGTTCGTTCAGTTTGAGATAAGGGCTGATCAGAATCAGTTGTCTCTTCGTGTTTTTCAGCATCTGCTGCAGACGATGTGAGGTTTCTGTGGTCTCGAGAAAGTCTGCCAAGATCCTGCCCTCCTTCGCCAGCGTTGACATATTCTAACGCACTACTATTGCGTATGTACAGAAGTTGAGTCGTCCAGGCCGGCTGCTCTTCGGGTGTGGGAGTGGGTGACGTCGGCCATGTTGGCGCAAAGTACTTTGCGCCACAGTATCGGATACGAATGAAGACGTGTGTTCGATGCCGATCGGGTCGTGGTGGATTGGCTGTGAGCAGGTGAAGCCACTCCCCCGTGGGTTCGGTCGCTCATTGCCGCATACGGTCGCCGTGAACCGCTCAAGCACCGCACGCGAAAAAGCCTCCTGGTGATCGTGCCTCTTGTGGTCGGACGCGGTAAGGACGCGAGAAATTCATCAAGCACGTGAGTCACAGTCCGGTCTGCATGCACGGTGCGCCCGAGCACAACACGGGCTCCGAGATCCCTACGCCGCCGCCGGAAATCCCGCACGTGAGGCACAGATCTGAGCGCGTCGCCGATGGAGTGGTCCTCGCGCCGAACTGTGCAATGCGCATGAGCCTTGAGACGCGATTCGAGCGGACTCGTCGGGTGAGAGGAGTTGGGTGCGGGAGCGTGTCTCGCCGATTACGTTGACGCAAAGTACTTTGCGCCACAGAACAGTCCTCGACATGGATGGGTCCAGAGTTCGGAGGAAGCCTGGTGCTGTTTGGGATTGTTACACCGCACCGAGAAGCGGATTTCTGTGGGTATGGTCGGTCGCTCATGGGCCCATGTCGTCGTGGCGCGCGAAGCTGATCGAGCGCGTGAAGCACGGCACGGTGTGCGTGTACGGCGAGCTCGAGGGCATCATGGGCTCCGAGATCCCGGCTCTGCCGACACGGGACAGGTCGCACTCGAAGCACCGATCCGGGAATACCGCCCGTTGAGCGTTCCTGGTTGGAACGACTCGGTGCTCACGAGCCTGGATAAACCATTGCAGCAGACACTATGTGGTGGGGGGAGGGGTGGAAGCGGAGTGCAGGATCACTGGCGACTCATACTGTGGCGCAAAGTACTTTGCACCGCACTACAGTTCTCACCATGTAGCGCTCTGGCAGTTGGCATGCAGCCTGGACGGTGCAACGATGGGGGGCTCGCAGGGGACCGATCGATTTGTGACATACAGTTGTCACAGCCACCCTGTAACATCTGACCCGTATGATGATGGAGAATGTGCTTCAGGAGGTGGTGTTATGGATAAGACACTGACGATCACCTGTCCCAACTGTGGGAAGTCGTTCGCGCTGGACGAGGGCATCCTGCAGCCGATTCGCGCGCAGATCCTGACGTCAGTAGAGGCGCAGTACGAGACTCGCCTGAAGAAGGAACTGGACGACGCGAAGTCACTCGCCCGGGAACAGGCGAGGTTGGCCGCCGAGGAGCAGATGGCGGGACTGAAGCAACAGGCCGAGGAGGCGGCCGCTGCGGCAAAGGCCGCAAAGGAGAGCGAGAAGGCCGCGCTGACTCTGCAGCGGAAGCTGACACAGGAGAAAGAAGACCTCGATCTCCAGTACATGAGAAAGATGCAGGAGGAACTGGAGAAGACGCGTGTGGATGCCCGGGCGAAGCATGATCTGGAGATGAAACAGAAGGAGCAGTCCATCGAGGGACTCAAGAAGCAGATCGAGGAGCTGCAGAAGAAGGCGGCACTGGGAAGTCAGCAGGCGCAGGGAGAGGCGCTGGAGGCAACCATCAAGGAGCGGCTGGAGCGCGCCTTCCCCGGCGATCTCATCGAGGACGTGCCCACGGGGACGCGCGGGGCGGACGTGGTGCAGCAGGTGAACGCCAGGTCCGGACGGGGCTGCGGCACGATTATCTGGGAGTCCAAGCAGACGAAGGCGTGGAGCAATGATTGGATTCCGAAGCTGAAGAAGAACCAGCGCGAGTCGGGGGCGGAACTGGCGGTCATCGCCAGCAGTGTGCTGCCGGAGGGCGTGGAGGGCTTCAAAGAGGTGGACGGTGTCTGGGTCACGAGCTGGCCGCTGGCCATCCAGCTTGCGTCGGCACTGCGCTATGGGCTGGTCGAGCTCGACCGCACGAAGCTCGCGGGTGAGGGGAAGTCAAGCAAGATGGACCTCCTGTACGGCTACCTGGGGAGCCCGCAGTTCCGGCAGCGCATCCAAGATATCGTCGAGGCGTTCTCGGAGATGGATGACGATCTCGAGAAAGAGAAGCGCGCTATG
>PUON01000156.1 GCA_003552125.1 Dehalococcoidia bacterium
AGCACCAGTTCCCAGTTTCCCTGTGCAGCCGCGCCGAAGATGAGGGCGAAGAAGGCGGTGACGGCAACCAGCGCACCCTTGGAGAAGCGGTGCAGGTACGGAAGAATCGATTGAGTCGATGCTGCGGCGTTGCCCTTCGGCGCGAGGCGGGCCGCGATGAGCACGTTCCCGGCGAAGATGGCGGCGAACACGAGCGCCGCAATAACAAAGATCAAGATACGTGTGCGAAGTATAGTCGTGTAGACACTTGCGTAACCGAGAGAACTGAACCAGAGCCACTCGGTGTAGATGCCTCGGGCCACCGATGCAACGACGATCAGCGCAATGACCACGCCGACCACCAACATCCAGCGACCGCCGCCGGAAGAGCGGCCACCGCCGGAGGTTCCCCGGGACTGATTACCGCCGCTTCCATCGCCGAACCACCGCTCGAAATCGCGTTGTAATTGGCTCACGTACTGCCACCTTTCAGCGCCGGCCGGCGCGTCGTAGTTACTGAACCCAGTGGGACTAACATAAGACAATAGCACTGGGTCAAGACTGTGGTCAAAATCAACCTGTCTTCACGTGCCGAGGAAGGTTCTTGGAGCGCTACAATGATGATCGCCGCGCAGCGACACTTCCGCAAGGCTGCGCCGCGGAGAAAGGAGACACGCGAGGAATGGAGAGGAATCGAAACTGGGCCGTCCGGACAGTCTACCTGTATGTAGCGACGCTCGTGGGACTCGGCCTGATCATCAGTGGCGGTGTCCAATCGTTCGAATTGCTGTTGAGGTCGACTGTGCTTCGGCAGGCGGACGCGGAGGAATACATCTGGGGGCGACAACCTCCAATGCCGTACATGCTTGACACCGTTCGTGATCTCGCCGGAAACGATTCCCTCACGGCTGAGCAGAAGGCCATTGTCGAACGCTGGCTGCAGGACTACGAGCGGTGGGAGACCGAAAGAGGAGGACTGGATCCGGTGGCGGCAAGAAGGGAGCGGCAAGCGGCTACGGCGCTGGCGCTTCTGTTCGTGGGTATTCCCGTCTATGCGTACCACTGGCTGATCATCAGGAAGGAATTCGGTCGTGTATTGCCTGTAGGGAAAAGTAGCGATGGTTGACCCTCGGCGCAGGCGAAGTGAGGCACGCGGAGGTCGACGCCTGTAAAAAATTGTGTGAAGGCGTTGAGGAGTGGGTTGTCGGTTTCCCCACGGATGTGGGGCGGCTATACCCACAGTCGACTGGAGTTCGCTAAGGGTCGAGGTTTTCGTAGTTATAGCACCCTTCGTACTGCTCTTCGACGTCACTCGCCAACTGTGTGAATACGAGTTGCGTCACCCTTGCGCGGCGATCCAGCGTGAAGCCGTGTGGATTGTGCACCACCATGAGCGCTTCGGCACGGCCACTGTAGCCCGGGTCCCAGACTGCGGTATACGTTGTCACGCCACAGCGCAGCAGCGATGAGCGGGGGTAGGCGAGGGCCATCACGTCGGCTGGCAGATTCACCTGTTCGTTGTAGACGATGTGGTAGGCTCCGGGAGGAAGCTCCGCCGCATCGTCTTCCCACGGAACCTCCTCCCTGTCCGGAAGCGTGCGGCGCACGTTGTCGAAGTCGAGAAACCCGGCAGACAGGAACCGCGACACCTTTCTAAGGGTGAGGTCGACCCCGCATGACTGGACCTGCGTGGCTTCATCGATGAGTCCCTGGAGCAGAGGCGGTGAGTGCTGCAACCTCATCCTGATATCCCGGTCGGTGAGCACGGTGCGTTGCTGCATGTGTATCCTCCTTGGCAGGGTCGTATTGTATCGCACCGATCTTCTTAGGAACCTATGGTGAGGCTTGCGTCGGGTGGGCTGTATCGTGCCACCGACGTTGAGGATATAATGCACGTGCACTGTGGGTAGATTTGCAGGCAGGTTGCTGTATTTATGGTTAGACATATTGCTGCTCTTGTGGGAATGCCGGGAGCCGGCAAATCTGAAGTCGCTGCCATGTTTGAGCATCGCGGGTACGCGGTGGTCCGGTTTGGCGACGCAACTGAGGAGGAGTTGGCGCGGCGAAATCTGCCGCTTAACGAAGCCAATGAACGACTCGTCCGCGAGCAGCTTCGCGCAGAGCACGGAATGGCTGCGTACGCGATGCTGAACATACCCCGGATTGATGAGGCAGTGCGACATACCGATGTGGTCGTCGACGGGCTGTACTCATGGGAGGAGTATCTCGTGCTGAAGCAGCACTTCGGTGAGCGACTCATCGTTGTAGCGGTGGTCGCATCTCCCGCGACCAGGAGGAGCCGACTTGCTGCGCGCCCGCGACGCCCTCTCACCGCAGAAGAAGTCGACAGCCGGGACCACGCCGAGATCGAGAAGATAAATAAGGGTGGGCCCATTGCAATAGCAGACATAACCCTTGTGAACGAAGGTTCACTGGAAGAACTGTGTCGTGAGATCGAGCGGGCGTTGGAGAAGCTGTCATGACTGAACACGGCAGGCCGTCCATCGACGAGTACTTCCTGAAGATCGCCTCTGTGGTGGCCGAGCGCTCAACGTGCCTGCGTCACCACGTAGGCGCTGTGTCCGTCAGAGACAAGCACATACTTACCACCGGATACAACGGTGCCGCAGCCGGGTTGCGCGACTGTCTGGAACTTGGCTGCCTGCGCGATGAACTTGGCATCCCTTCAGGTACGCGGCATGAAATCTGCCGCGCTATCCATGCCGAACAGAACGTAGTAATACAGGCGGCACTGCACGGGGTAAGCCTGTTGGGGGCGACAATCTACTGCACACACTCGCCTTGCGTCCTCTGCGCGAAGATGCTCATCAACGCACGGATTGCACGTTTTGTCACGTATGGCGCATACGCCGACGAGACGTTCCGGGAGCTGTTCGCCGAGGCTAGTGTAATCTTCGAGAAGCTGCCGATCCCGCAGTGTGAAATCACGTTTCTGAGATGATTAGAGAAGAAGCCTTACCGCTGCAGGGCTGCACCGTGAGGACGGCAGTCGATTGGTGATTCATCCCACACTTGGAGTGGCGGAAGGTATCGCACCAGTTGGAAGTGAGATGTGGAGCGGGCGACGGGATTCGAACCCGCGACAGCCTGCTTGGGAAGCAGGAACTCTACCACTGAGTTACACCCGCTCTGGCACCACATCATTATCGACATGCATGTGCCTGCATGTCAAGGGTTGCCGTGGTGCTTCTACTCCGGGATGAGTGTCATCAACTTCTGCGCGATATCAGGATACTTGCAGATGAACTTGAGCTCATCGGTCACGAGCGGCTTCTGTGCCAGGACGTTGGCATAGCGCACAAGCTCCAGCTTCCTGCGTGCGTCCTCCGAGTCCTCGAATGAAACCGCCATCCTGCCCATGATGTGCCTGAAACCTGAGACGCCGCCGTACTCGCCCGAGCAGATCTCCCGACCTGTCTCTACCATCTCCGGTTCGCCTCTACCGAGATCCTGGTAGCTATATAGCTCGTAGTTCTCGGGATCCTTCAGGACACCGTCTGCATGGATGCCGGAGGCATGCGCGAACGCATTAGCGCCTACGCCTGGCTGGTTGACGGGGATAGGGACGCCGAACGCGTAGCTGGCATACTGGGCGATGCGCCACGCCCTCTTAAGATCAATCGGTTTGCCAAGCTCGTACTTGCTCGCAAACCCCTTGGACTTGGTGATGGCCAGAACCGTAGCGACGAGGTCGGCATTGCCCGCACGCTCGCCAATGCCATTGACTGTCGTGTTGATATATGCATCCTGACCCGCATCCATCACTCCCTTGGCGCCAGCAAGCGAGTTTGCGACTGCCATACCGAGATCACCATGGCAGTGTATCTCGATCGGCATCTCGATGCTTTCACTCAGCGTCTTGAGAGTGTTGTAGATCGAGAATGGGTTATCGTACCCCAGTGTGTCACAGTAGCGTACACGGTCGGCTCCGTGCTCTTTCGCTGCACGGGCGAATCTGATGAGGAAGTCGAGGTTGGTGCGCGAAGCATCCTCAGCGTTAATGCCAACAGACTCTGCTCCGTACTCCTTTGCAGCGTCGAGCGCCTGCGTCATACTGTTTATGACGTCGTCCTCGGTGAGTTTGCCTGCCCACTTGCCATAAATCATCTGCTCACTGGTCGAGATGGACAGGTTCAGGTGCTTGATCTTTGGGACCAGCTGGAAGGTTGTATGTACATCCTCCGTTGTGGCGCGCACCCATCCACTCAGCCGAATCGGGCGCAAGCGCCCGTTCTCCTGGTGCTGCAGGTTCGCCTGGAGGTAGTTGGTCTCATGCTTTGTGGTGGGGAACCCGAACTCCGACTGGAAGATTCCCATCTGATTGAGGTAGCGATTGAGCATGGTCTTCTGCAGCTTCGAGAGGCCGAGTCGGGCGGTCTGAACCCCGTCGCGGTTCGTAACATCGATGAAGTAAACCTTGGGCATTGTTGCCTCGCCTCCATTCGCGGACTAAACAACAACTCTACTAGAAAGGCAGATAGAGGTCAAAGCAAATGGTCCTCGTACGTTCCGCACAGGATGGACGACGGCGCCTGCACGCAGTAGTGTATAATTGCGCTCTACGAAATGATGCGGGCGCGAGTAGGTATCATCAATGTCACCGGGTACATAGGTGTGGACCTGGCCCGCATCCTGTTGCGACACCCCCAGGTGGAGGTAATCTGTGTCACCGGACGCAGTGCCGCGGGAGAACGTCTTTCCGATGTCTTCCCACACCTGCAAAGTTCTGACCTTGTGATACAGGCGGAGTTGAATACCGCGGTTGATGTGGTCTTCTCCGCCATGCCGCACAAGGCAAGTGCCGAGATCTGTGCGCCACTTGTCGCCCAGGGACTGAAGGTGATTGACGTCAGTGCGGACTTCAGACTTAAGAGTCGTGACACCTATGAATCGTGGTACGGTGTGACGCATCCGTGCCCGGAGTTGCTCGATTCTGCGGTCTACGGTCTGCCTGAGCTATACCGGGAACAGATCAGGGGTGCGAGACTGGTGGCAAATCCCGGTTGCTATCCTACCGGTGCGCTTCTCGCGCTGGCACCTGCGCTGTCCTCTGGGATTGTGGAAGGCGACATAATAGTTGACAGCAAGTCTGGTGTATCAGGTGCGGGTCGGAGCCTCACCCTGGCGACGCACTACGCTGAGTGTAATGAGAGCGTGATGGCCTATTCGGTTGGCGGGCATCGTCATCTTCCGGAGATGCTTCAGGAGTGCCGTGCTCTGAGCGAACGTGTGAGCGACTTGCTGTTTGTTCCGCACCTGATACCCATGAGTCGCGGTATCCTCAGCGTGTGTTATGCGCGGTTGTCGGCTGAATGGGCGGGTGTCGGGGGGGATGTCGGCCCTCGCATCATCGAGGCCTACCGGAGATTCTACCAAGACTCTCCGTTCGTTGACGTAGTCGATAGGCCCCCGGCCACCAAGCATGTGTGGGGCAGCAACTACTGTCACGTGTTTCCGCAGTTTGATGTGCGTACGGGTCGTTTGCTCGTAATCAGCGCTACTGATAATCTTGTTAAGGGTGGTGCCGGTGAGGCAGTTCAGAACATGAATCTGATGCTGGGATTCGATGAGACCAGCGGCCTCGAGATGCTGCCCGTGTTTCCGTAATGGTCTTCGCGTGCCCTCATCGTCTAGAGGCCTAGGACGCCAGCCTTTCAAGCTGGAGATCAGGGGTTCGAATCCCCTTGGGGGCACTCTCTCATCTCTCGGAACTATCTCAGCTGTTCCACGCGTCCTCGCCGATGAGAGGCACGAAGTAACACGCGCCGAGATTCTCAACCCGGTCGCCTTCAGGCAGTCGGGTGATCTTCATAAGTTCCTGCTGCCAGCGCGACCCGACCGGAATGACAAGGCGTCCGTTCCATTTCAATTGACCGAGAAGCATCTGGGGCACAGAAGGTGCGCCTGCCGATACCAATATGGCGTCATATGGAGCATCCTGCATCCATCCGAGTGTGGACTTAGGCACAAGATGAATCTCTACGTTTCGGTAGCCGAGGTCGGAAAGAATCCCCTGGGCGTAATCCGCCAGTTCCGGTACTATCTCTACGCTGACGACCTCGTCGGCCAACTCCCCCAATATCGCGGCGACGTAGCCGCTGCCTGTCCCAAGCTCGAGCACCTTGTCGGTTTCCTTGAGATCAAGAGCCTCGATCATCATCGCCACTATGTATGGCTGTGAGATGGTCTGGCCGTATCCGATGCTGAGAGGGCGGTCATCGTACGCGAACTGGCGCTGTGCGGGAGGTGTGAACAGCTCCCGGGGGACCTTACGCATGGCTTCGACGACACGTTTGTCGCGGATCTCCCACGAGAGATGTTTGAAGAGTCTATCCCTTGCTGTCTCAAGATCCACTGGAACCAACCCCGGTGGTACCTATCCAAGTATCGCGGTCAGGATGAGCAGCACGACAAGGAATGAGGCCGCGAGCACTCCTATGCGCTTCAGCTCTGCGTTGACGTACCGGTAGCGTTCGCGAAATTCTTTCCAACTGGGACTAATGGTCCTAGTGCGGGGAGGAACAGTCGGCGCTTTCTGGATGCGTGGTTCTTCAACAGCTTCGGGTGCTTGGACTGCAGGCTGGCGGACAGGTTGTGCGGGAGCCTGCGAAGCTGCTCTACGCTGCTGTTTGCGGTGGTGCTTCTTTCCCATAATACCTACTTCGTTGACGAGAGTGGTTGTTTGTATACACGCGTGCTGGAGATATATGCGTGGCCGAGGGCCTGCTGCAACGCGTGCAGGTCAGTCCCGCTCTGAACCTTTCTTACTGCAAAGCTGTGCCTGAGTGTGTGAGGAGTCACCCTGTCGTCAAGACCTGCACGTTCGGCGTAGTTCTTCACAATCTGCCAGAATCCCTGCCGCGTTAACTGGTGCCCACGCCTGTTGAGGAACAACCCGGCCTCTCTCTCATCATAAAGGAGATCGAGTCTTCCGTTCGAAAGATATTCCCGAAGCAGTTGTGCGATCTCCGCGGTAAGATGCAGCTTTCTGCGGGAGTTCCCCTGCCTGCAGAAGAGACTCGCGTGATCCAGATCAAGATCACTCACCTGCAGGGACACGACCTCGCTGGCTCTCAATCCGGTAGCGTACAGCAGTTCCAGCATCACGACGTCGCGCCGGGACTCAGGTGTTGACATTGACCTTGGAATGGCCAATAGTTGGGCGTACTCCGCCTGTGTCAGAACCCGTGGTGCCTTCTTGTTCACCTGAGGGCTGACAAGGTTACGAATCGGGTTCTCCTTCAACTTACCCGTCTCCACGAGATGCTTGAAGAACGACCGCGCGGATGCGACCTTGCGCGCGGAAGTCGCCTGGGAGTAACCCTTTCCCTTCAGATGCACGAGGTATGCGAGAAGCAACTCTTCCTGCGAAGTCAGCAATCCCTTCGCCTGCTCGGATGCCACGAAATCCGCCAGTTGATTCAGATCGTTCTGGTATGCGGCGATAGTGTTCCGAGAAGAGCCCCTCGTATTGGCCAGATAGTCGAGAAAAGCAGCAATCTCCTGCTTCATGGGATTTCAATTGTAACACAGGACATCTTCTTTTGCCGCTGTCATGGGCCCCTGCTAGAATCGAAGCTGATAATGACAGATCTCATTTCTGATCGCCTCTCGCTTGCCCCGACCGGCCCGGGCGTGTATCTCTTCAAAGATGCGTCGGGCGAAGTAATCTATGTTGGAAAAGCGGCTAACCTGCGGAACCGGGTGCGCAGCTACTTCAGATCGAACACTGGCCAGAGCACCAAGGTCCTGCGACTTGTTTCGGTAACAACGGACATCGAGTTTGTTCAGAGCAGCAGCGAGCAGGAGGCTCTTGTTCTCGAGGCGGACCTGATTCGGCGGTACCGTCCGGTTTACAACGCAAGACTGAAGGACGACAAGAGCTTTCCATTCCTCAAGATTGACGTAGACAGTGAATGGCCGACGGTCACCGTAACACGCCGTCGGAGAAATGATGGGGCGGTGTACTTCGGTCCATTTGCAAGCGCCCGCTCCATGCGGCAAACGTTGCGACAGATTCGCAAGGTATTCCGTTTCCGTGTGTGTTCCGGTCCGCTTGATGGTGCGCGGTCGCGCGCATGCCTCAACATGGATATCGGGTTGTGTCCGGGACCGTGTGTTGGTGCGGTGTCGCATGACGATTATCGCCTTACGATCAGACAGATCGTACTCTTTCTGCGCGGGAAGCATCGCGAGGTGCTGGATTCGATGGTTCGCGAGATGAAAGATGCATCGAAGCAAATGGATTTTGAGCGAGCCGCCCTATTGCGCGACCGCATACAGGCCATCGACGAGGTAACCAGGCGCCACGAAGGGGTTACCGCGTTGACGGGCGACCAGGACATCCTCGCAGTGGCGCAGGATGCCAATGCGGCGCTTGTTGAAGTGTTTTCTGTCCGCGAAGGCAGGGTTCTAGGACGTCAGGACTTCCCGATCGAGGGTGCCTCGGATATTCCTGCTTCTGAAGTATTGCGCAGCTTCATGATGGCGTACTACGGCTCTTCGGGCAGTATACCTCCGCTGGTTCTGCTGCAACACCCGGTTACAGATGCGGCACTCATACGAGAATGGCTTTCGGAACGAAGGGCCTCTCCAGTTCGTATGGTAGTTCCGCGGCAGGGCGCTCGTAAGCAGCTTGTACATGCGGTCGCAGACAGTGTGTCCGGTCAACTGGCCGCCATGCACTCCGCAGCAACGCATGGAGTCCCAATGCGCGACGCCGCGTTGGTGCAATTGAAGGAGGTGTTGAAGCTGACAGCGCTGCCCCGCCGAATTGAGGGTTTCGATATATCCACTACCGGAGGAACGGAAGCTGTCGGGAGCATGGTTGTATTTGAGAACGGGGTGCCCAGACCTTCGCAGTATCGTCGTTTCAAGATACGTGGGATCGAGGGGCAGGACGACTACGCCATGCTCCGTGAAGTACTGCGCAGGAGATTCGCAAGGATGCATATGGAAGGTAGCTTCAGTCAGCAGGGAACCGTTAAATGGGCGGCTACCCCTTCGCTGATTCTGGTGGATGGCGGACGAGGCCATTTGGCGGCTGCTGTAGCCGCCCGTGAAGAATCCAAGGCACGTCGGGTGCCGCTGATCAGCCTGGCTAAGGAACACGAGTACGTATACGGCGAGCGTCAGACCCAACCGCTCCCCCTTGAGCCTAGTTCTGCGGGGTCGCTCCTGCTGCAATCCGTCAGGGACGAAGCTCATCGTTTCGCAGTGACCTATCACCGGCAACTGCGCAGTTCCTCCCTGATGGCGTCTGTGCTCGACGAGATTCCAGGCATCGGTCCGCGGCGAAGGAGAGCTTTGCTCCTGGCGTTTGAGTCGTTGGATGCGATCAATGCCGCCAGTCCGCAGGAGATCTCCCGAAGGACTGGTATCCCATTCGCACTGGCAGAGCGAATCAGAGAGGTGCGACCCGCCAGTGCATGATGAGCGTGGTCTGTGGTGGTTATCATCTTGCACAGTGCTCTGATGCGTCACAGATCTACTCGATAAGTACAAATACTTGTGCATCCCCGTTCTGTCATGTATAATGCCATCAGAAGGAACCCTGTGGTGACTGGAGCGGAGTGGAACCACCCGTTCCCATCCCGAACACGGAAGTGAAACGCTCCAGCGCAGACGATACTCGAGGGGCAACTCTCCGGGAAAATATGCCGTTGCCAGGGGGTTCCTTTTTCCGTTATTCGACATTGTGTGCCACCGCTGGCATTTTCGCCAGCCCGCGACAGTAGCTCAACTCTTCAACCCTTACATTTGCCGCTTGCGCACCGCCTGCCTTGACCCTTAGGATTCGTTTCATACCTGTTGGTTGCCAGCGATAGATCTGATTGTCGGGGGTATCCTTGAATTCACGCGGAATTGCCGAACTTGCATTGAGTAATGAGATAGGTGAGATCGAGCGTCAGCTCGTAGCCGGCGGTCACGGCATTCGTAGTGTTGCCACGGCTGAATCCGCGACTTCCGGCGGCATCGCTGATCGACTCACAGACATTCCCGGCTCCTCAGACTACGTGATTGGCGGTATAGTCGCTTACAGCAACGATGCGAAGTCGCGCCTTCTCGGCGTAAAGGCCTCAACTCTTCGCGATCATGGCGCGGTGAGTGCGGAAGTAGCCTGCGAGATGGCTGAGGGTGGTCGGAGAATGACCGGTGCTGATGTGTGTGTATCTGACAGTGGCATCGCGGGGCCTGGCGGCGCGACTCAATCGAAGCCTGTGGGATTGTTCTATATCGCACTTGCGACGCCCATGGGATGTACATCGCGGGAATTCCGTTTTCACGGTGACAGGGCCGCAAACAAGCGTTTCGCAATCGAAGCAGCTCTCACGCTCCTTCGTGACTATCTGCTACAATGCTGCGACGCACAGGAGTGATGCTTCATGGCAGAATTTGACGTTTCCTCCATTCGTAATCAGGCCAAAGCAGACTTCACCGGGACATGGCTTTCCACGGCAGAATTGCTGCCAAAAGATACTACTGTGAAGTTGCCGTCACGCGGGCGTCCACATCCCGTACGCGATCTGATGCAGCGTTCTCGAGAGATTCTTCTCGCTCGTGGCTTCGATGAGGCTGAGAACCCGACAATTCTTTCGGATGCGGATGTTGCCCGCCAGTACGGGCCTGAGTCACTAGTGATCCTCGATCGCGCGTTCTACCTGGCGCACCTCCCCCGTCCGGAGATTGGTGTGAGTGCGCAGCGCGCCAGTCACGTCGAATCGATCGTTGGGCGTCGCGTAGAGGTTGAGGAATTGAGCTCGATCCTCAGGGCCTATAAGCGCGGGGATATTGAGGCTGACGACCTCATTGATGAGCTGATGAAGCGCCTCGGCATTGAGGATACCCAGGCCACAGAGATCATTAACAAAGTGTTCCCCGAGTTGTATCAGTTGAAGCCTGTGCCGACCGACAAGACGCTTCGCAGTCACATGACTGCTACCTGGTTCCATACGCTTGCTGCGCTCCAGGACAGGACGACGTATCCCGTCGCCCTCTTCGCTGTCGGTCCCCGATACCGCAATGAGCAACGTGAAGATGCACACCACCTTCGCGTTCACCATTCTGCGTCCATCGTGATCATGGATCCGCAGATGTCGCTCGCAGCAGGACGCGACATTACGTCGAAGATTCTCTGCGATTATGGCTTTGAGGACACACGTTTCGAGACGAAGTCGGCAACCTCGAAGTACTACGCGCCAGCCTTTGAGGAAGAGGTGTTTGTGAAGTACCGGGGCCAATGGCTGGAAGTAGCGGACATCGGCATGTATTCTCCCGTAGCGCTCTCGAACTTCGAAATCCGTCATCCGGTGTTCAATGCGGGTATGGGAATCGAGCGACTTGCGATGATTCTGCACGGGTCCGAAGACATTCGGAAGCTCGTGTACCCACAGTTTTCTGTGGTTGACTTCTCGGACAAGGATATCGCCGAGTCGCTGTCATTTATCGCTGCTCCAAAGACTGACCGGGGGCTGAAGATTGCCAGTGCCATTGAGGGCAGTGCGCGCAAGCATAAGGATGCCCCTTCCCCCTGTGAGTTTGTCGCATTTCGGGACAACAGAATCGAGGTGAAGCTGGTTGAGCGCGAGGATGGCAAGAAGCTAGTAGGACCTGCTGGATTCAATGAAATCTGCGTAGGTGAAGGCACAGTCTATAGTGATCTCGAACCTTCCGGGACGTATACCGGACTGAACTACATGAGAGCCATCTCGATGGCGGCTGCAGCGCTCGCCGAGGATGCGCACGAACCTGTTGATTACCAGGTGAAGATGATACGACATCTCTCTGACTTGAACCTCGATCTACCCGATGCCGTGCGGCAGCACATCGAGCGGCAGCAGAAGAAGATTCGCGTAGGTGGTGGTGTATTTGTGACCGTCGAGATTCGACCGTCCTTGACGACTGAGGATAGTGACAATGGCTAAGCAGGCTGATCTTGAGAAACTCACGACTTTGACGCGACCCCACCGCGACATGATTAACGTCATGCCTCTTCAAACGGGGAGCATTCTGACGGAGGCCGCGCGACGCGTTCTTGTAGAGTTCGGTGATGGCTACTCGATATGCGACTTCTGCCAGGGAAGGCTTGTCGACATAGCGAATCCGCCCGTGCGACAGTTTGTGAACGAGATGCTTCCCGAGTTTCTCGGCGCTGATGTCGCGACACTCACATATGGTGCGCGTGATGGCGTGTTCATGGTAATGCACTCGTTGACCAAGCCTGGTGATGTCGTCGTCGTTGATGGCAACCGACACTACAGCACTGCAGTGGCTGCGGAGCGTGCAGGAACCGAGCTCGTAGTGGTGCCAAATTCCGGGTATCCAGAGTACACGGTGGATGCCGAAGGCTTCGCCGACGTGCTTCGCGAACGCAGGGCGTCTCTCGTCATATTGACGTACCCCGATGGCCGATTTGGCAATTTGGTCGATGCAGAGCGCGTGGGCGAGATCGCACAGACGGTGGGTGTTCCATATCTGGTCAACGGCGCGTACTCGGTGGGCCGCATGCCGGTCCACATGAAGGAACTCAGCGCCGACTTCCTGGTCGGTAGTGGCCACAAGAGCATGGCCTCGGCAGGTCCCTCCGGCGTACTTGGTATGAGAGATAAGTGGCAGGAGGTCGTGCTGCGCCGTTCTGCGCTCCACAAGACAAAGGAAATTGAGTGTCTTGGATGCACAGTACGCGGCGTAACACTGGCGACGCTGATGGCCTCTTTCCCGACTGTGGTTGAGAGGGTGACTCACTGGGAAGAGCAGGTCTCCAAAGCACAGTGGTTTTCCGAGGCTATGGAAAGCCTAGGATTCACCCAACTCGGTGAGAAGCCGCACCGCCACGACATCATGGTATTTGAGACTCCCGCGCTGTTCGAAATCTCTCAACGAGTGCGCGAACGTGGTTTCTACCTGTACAAGGAAATGGAGTCACGTGGCATCTGGGGGCTGAAACCAGGGCAGACAAAGGCGCTTGAGATGTCGACCTTCGCGGCGACTCAGGAACAACTAACGCAGGTTGTGGATGCGTTCCAGTCGATCCTCGAGAAGTACCGATAATCAGTCACTGTATCAAAGCACTGTCAGGGACGTCTATCGTGTGGACAAGTTTGCTGTCCCGGAGTAGTTCACTGCTGCGCTCCCGAAACATCTCGCGGAACTCGGTGTCGTGCAGGTCCTCTATACTCATGAGTACCGCGTCCTCCTGGTTGTCAGAGTAGTACCGCGGCCTCTTTCCAACCACGTGGAAGCCGTACTTCAGGTACATTTGCTGCGCGGGGTGGTTGCTCTCCCTGACCTCAAGAGTGACCATGCGCGTCTGCAGTCTCATGGCCATATCAATAACCGATAGCAACAGCCCTTCGCCGATACTTTGGCGTCGAAACGGCGGACGTACCGCGATCGCGATGATGTGCGCCTCGTCCAGCATGACCCAGAATCCTGCGAAACCGGCAATCAGTTCATGAGGAGCGTGAGACGGAGCAGAGCGAAGTGACCCCTCGGTGATAAGGCGTTTCAACCATGAGCGCTGCAGATGCGTCACCGCAGTCAGTGTAGGCGCGGAACCGACGATGTAGTGTGCCATGGAGTTATGGATCTCGCGACCGTAGCTGGAATACGGACGGAACATCGATTCGGCCGGGAAACATTCGTGGTCGATGGTGTATACCTGGGGTATGTCCGCCTCGCACATTGGGCGGAACAGGCAAGCCGTACTTCCCATGGCCAGGAATTGTACCACGCACCCAGGCTGGCTCTGGTGTTGCATCCGGCGGCACCTGCTGCGATAATCAGAAGCCAGTGGATTCCGAGAGTTCTCTACAAATTACGCTGGCTCCGCGCAAGCCCCGGGGCCTTACGCTGATCAACCCGGTGATGCCTGCATCAGGGACCTTTGGCTATGGAACGGAGTATGCCGACCTTATCTCTGTGGAGAAGTTGGGAGCCGTCGTCACCAAAGGGCTCACCGCCGTCCCGTGGGAGGGTAACCCGCAGCCCCGGCTCTGGGAGACATCCTCAGGCGTGCTTAACTCCATCGGACTGGAGAATATCGGCGTTGAGGCTGCGATCCGTGAGCGGGCACCGGTCTGGGCGACGTGGAACGTACCCGTCATTGTCAACATCGCAGGACATACGATTGCCGAATACGCACACGTGACGCGCCTGCTCGAAGGTGTTGTGGGTGTCGCCGCAATAGAGGTCAACATCAGTTGCCCGAACATAGAGGGGGGAAGCCTCGAATTTGGCACAAGCCCTGGGATGGCTTCACAGGTTACCGCGGCTGTGAGAGCGGAGACTTCGTTGCCGGTGATAGTGAAGCTGAGTCCCAATGTTACCGATATCACCGCCATCGCAGCTTCGGTGACCGCTGCGGGTGCGGATGCGCTGTGTGTCATCAA
Source organism: Dehalococcoidia bacterium (assembly GCA_003552125.1). Classification (GTDB taxonomy): domain Bacteria; phylum Chloroflexota; class Dehalococcoidia; order GIF9; family AB-539-J10; genus SKVJ01. The sequence goes on from PUON01000156.1 coordinate 14,391, forward strand.
CACACTTCGTGGTACTGCAATAGACGTGGAGCGACGCAGGTTCCGGCTGGGACGGCC
>PUON01000051.1 GCA_003552125.1 Dehalococcoidia bacterium
ATCCGGCGTCATGATGGGATTCGCCGGTAATCTCGTGAAGTCTGACGTCCGTATACAGAAATCGGCCGACATCGCTGTGCTGCGGAGTCCCGTCGGAAGCGGCATCTTGTGGCGATGGCTCCCGCTACCAATTGAAGGGCAGGGCACGCAAGGTAATGGCGCCCCGCCCTTCACCGAATCCAAACCGTCGAACACGTGTCCCAAGTGTGACACGCTGTGCAGACTTACTCCACCGTGAAGCCGATCTTGACGGTTACCTGCCAATACGCGACCTTATTGTCCTCCATGTAGCCTCGCGTCTCAACCACTTCGAACCATCGCATGTTGCGAATCGTCTTTCCTGCCCGGTCGAGAGCGGTGCGAACCGCATCTTCGATGCTGGTCTCAGAAGAACCCGTCAACTCAATGCTTTTGTATACATGATTAGGCATATCGTCCTCCTTTACCGTCTTCTCCTGCTTGTGTGTTCGTACGCTACCGGTTGCGATCCGGCATCCACCGCAGTAGCGTGTCAGCACTCTATAGTATCAGTCCGAATTCCGTGGTACCAATAGGCAGATGCCCACGCTGGCCACACTCTCAGTTTGGGCTGACGTTGGTGCAGTGTAACTCAGCGAGCCGTCAAACCCGGAGTACTCCGCTTCCTACGGTGGGGGCGTGCGTGTGTGTCGCTTCCGGATGATTTGACAACCTCCCGCCTTCTGCAGACAATGAACGTGGCACTAATGGAGACCTGGTCATGAGAATTGGAGCATTTCAACTGTCTGGTCCCCTGCCCGAGTTGCGCGAACCGCATGCGCTCGCGATGCTGCGGCCGTGGATCGACGCAGGCAATGTTGGGGCGCTCGGTTTGCTGGAAGTGGAGCGCCAGTTCGGGTCTGAGCAGATTGCCACGCTGGCACGTCCAGGTTCCTTCTATGACTTCACCCGGTATCGGCCCACGATTTTCGTGCAGGACGGGAGCAGGCAGCTCTCCGTCCCAAATACCGTTGTCACCGTGGCCAGGCCGCCTGACGGGCCGGATCTGGTAATCATCAAGATGCTCGAACCACACATGTTCGGTGAAGTGTACGTGGATTCGGTACTCTCGCTGCTTGAGGCGCTCGGTGTCCGCCGCTACGTGTGGGTGGGGAGCATGTATGACATGGTTCCGCACACCCGTCCACTGCTTGTAAGTGGTGGTGCGATTGGCGAGGGGGTAGAGAAGGAGATTCGCCGGTTGAAGGTATTGCCGACGCAGTACGAGGGACCGTCCACTTTGACCTTCGAGATTGTACAGCGGGCACCCCTGCGGGGCATTGAAGCGATGTGGTGCATCGTCCATCTGCCGCAGTATGTGAGTATAGATGAGGATTACGCCGGAAAGATGAGACTGATGCAGGTGTTGCACGAATTGTACGGAGTTCATGTCGACGAGAATGACGTCGAGCGGGCGCTCGAGCAGAACGAAGCGATAGATATCGCCATGAGGGACGATCCGGATCTCGCACTAGTGGTACCTCATTTCGAGGAGCGCTACGAGAATCGGTTGGAGGATGGTGGGCGTGATGCCATCCCACTTCCTCCTGACGTGCAGCAGTTCCTGAGAGAGCTGGATAACCGGCACGGCCACGGTTGACTCTGGCGTGTTCCTGTCGGCTCAGAAACTGTGTGGTGGCTTTCGGTTCGGTGGCGCGGAGCGTCAGGAGCGGAGTGTCGACAATTGTGCCCCTGCTTCTTCCTCTATCTCGCGCCGCGAAGACAGGCGCATCGCCTCCAGGTAGTGTGTGCGTGCCAGACTTCGTGCCTTCTCGTACGGTATTTCCAGGGCATCGAGTGTCACCAGTCGCAGCGGGCCCGGATCCTTGCCGGCTCCCCAGCCCTTTGCATTCGATAATGCTGCCCAGTAGAAGTTGCCCAGGGTGAGATGAAGTCGCGCGTCGTTGGGATTGAGGTCCACCGCGGTCTCGAGTATGTGGTGAGCGTCCCGGATTCTCTCTGCGAGGATGTGCGACATGTAGAGCGTGTAGGCGTTACTGCTGCGCTTCTCGCTAAGACACAGCATGCGCAGCATCGCATCGCGGTCGGGCGCTGAGTCGAAGAGCGCCACCACATCCTCGGGATTCTCGCTCTTCGCCAGGCGATCCTCGATAGATGTCACTTCGTCCTGCAACACACTGAGGCGCAGCGCCTCATCATATGCTTCTCTGAGCCGCTCTTCCCAGCCCCCTGGCGTGTATCGTGTGATGCTCACAAGCTCGCGCGGTCCGTCCACCACACCCAGCGTAAGGCGATCTACAAACTCGAGGCGTATCGCCTTATGCTCCATGACACGGTAGTAGAGCTTCTCTTCCTTATCGAACAGCCCCTTTCCTTTTCGGAACAACACGGCCAGTGCGAGGCTGTCCAGTTTCGCGACGAGTTGCGCATAGAACTCTGCGCTCAGCGGATCGGACTCGATGGGGGGTGCGTGATGCGACCTGGAAGGTGCGTGGGTGGCACGGAAAGCGACAATGAATCTCGCCCGCTCAATGGTCTCGTCGCCAGGGCGTTCCTTGCGTCTGCCGATACCCATGTGTCGCCTCCGTCGCTTGTCTCTTGCGGATTCCTTCACAGATCCTGTGCCATCGTATGTTAGGCTGGCGTTTCGTGACTGTCAATTGCCACTAAACGACGAGGGCCGACATCCCGGAGAATTGTCCCTCAGACGATCGGAAACCCCTTGACAGAAGGAAGCAAGGCGTTATAATTGCTTCTCGTTTGGGCAGATGGGCAGATGGGTAGTGGGCGTGGCTGATTTCCAGCACTCATCTTTGACAGACTACGCTGTCGTGTGTCCCGGTATGCTTGGATAGAGGCTGAGAGTTTCGAGACTGCTGACTGTTCGTCAGTGAGTCCGTAAGAGGTACAAGAAGATGACAGAATTGAAGAATGCGCGAGCACCCAGACGTGTTGCGCCGGCGGTCGACCGGTGGTTACTCGATGTGGACACCGAGGAGGCTCCAGAGGTGGATTTCGATCCCTACGGCGGGCGCTTCGGTCGTGAGTATGTCGACTGCGAGTTCGATGATTCCGACTTCGACAGGTCGGGCGGGCACGGTGCCTTCAGCTTCTAATCGATCAATCTAAGCCTTTCTCGTGGACATTGCGCGTGTCCGGCGCACCTGCCCATCACTAACGGGCTCCTGGAGTGCTACCGGCTGCGCGGAATGTCGGATCCCCTTTGTTTCGCGGCCTGATCGTGTCAGCACCTTGAAGTGCACAGTTAATGCTGGCAGGTAACGCCCGCGCGTGGCCCCGGTATTCCTCTCCGGTTGTACCTGTCGCCCTCGACCAGATGATAGCGGGCATGCGGCGGACCAACTATGATACTGCACCGTATCTCCAGGGTCCCTGTTCAGCATCTGCGCAGGAATCCCTATGTGCATAATGCTCTTGATCCCAAGGTGAACCATTCTGCCACTCTCCGGAAAACACCAGGGTAATCTCACGTGCCGACAGGGGCAGACGCGGGTAGCGGGACTGGTGTAGACTACTTCCGAGTGGGTCGCTCATCGGTATTCGACAGCCGGAATGAGGAGTCGCAGCCATGGCATCGAAGACACTGCTTATCACCGCCCGTTCGTTTGGCAAGGTAGATCCTGCGCATATCGCCCGCCTTCGGGAGGAAGGCTTCGCTGTTCTTGAGTTTCGTGAATCACCGGATATGGACAGGAAGCAGCTCGAGGACACGTTGCCTGACATACAGACATGGGTGGTGTCGAGTTATCGGATAGACGATGCTGTGCTGTCAAAGGGAGAACGACTGCGACTCATCATCAAACACGGAATTGGGGTGGACAACATTGATATCCCTGCTGCGACGCGACGCGATATACTGGTGATGAATACTCCTCAGGTCAATCCTCTTGCTGTCGCGGATCTGGCAATGGCGCTGCTGCTGAGCTTCACGCGAAGGGTTGTTGAGGCACATCTGAATGTGGTTTCGGGCAACTGGAATCAATTCCTCGGCACGGGCGTATACGGCAAGACGTTAGGCATAATCGGCTTAGGGCGAATTGGTCTGGGCGTGGCCGACCGCGCCAAGGGCTTTGGGATGACCCTGGTGGGATTCGATCCGTATGTCGGAGAACAGGTGCGTATGCAACGCGATGACATCTCTGTCGTGGATCTTGAGACGCTGTTGCGGACGTCCGACTTCATCAGTCTCAACGTGCCTCTATCCGACGAAACCCTGGGACTGATTGGTCGTTCGGCACTGCAGCAGATGAAACCTTCCGCGATAGTTGTCAATACGTCTCGCGGCAGGATCGTTGATGAAGACGCGATGTATGAGGCTCTTAGAGATCAACGTGTCGCCGGGTATGCCACCGATGTCTTCGAAGAAGAGCCGCCAGTGGGTTCACCGCTACTCACTCTTCCGAATGTACTGTGTACGTCTCACATCGGCTGGTACACGAAGGAATCGATGAAGCTGCTTGGCGACCAGGTGGTCGACAGCGTCCTGGCCGTGTACGGGGGCGTGACACCGGGCAATATACTGAATCCTGAGGTGCTGTCCAGAGTCTCTCCCGACTTCTGGCGAAATGGCTGAGCATTCGTGGTCATCGTTGACCTGATACTGCCTGTCCTTGGCAACGGTGATACGCAGCAGGAAATACGTACCGAGAAGCAGAGACGGCGTGAGAACGACAAAGGAGTGAGCCGATGATTCAAGGATCGATAGTACCCAACATAACTATATTTGCTCAGGATGGCAGCGTTGATCGCGACAAGACACAATGGCACATGCGCTGGATGTTCCAGCATGGAGTAAACGGCCTGTTCCTGACGGGCTCCTACGGAGCCGGGCCGCTCATGTCCACTGACGAGCGCATCGAGATCTTTCGACTGGCCCGGGAGGTGGCCGACGAGTTCCCCGGACGATTCCTGCTGCCGCATGTTGGCTGCATTGATACTGAATCTACCGTCCGACTGGCGAAGGAGGCCGAGAAGATAGGGGTCGTCGCTGTCGGCGCGGTCCCTCCGTTCTACTACAAACATTCAGAAGATATCGTGGTCGAATACTACAAGCAGATCATCGAGGCTGTCGGAATCCCCGTGTTTGCCTACAACAACCCGGAGACCAGTAGATTCACATTCAGCTTCAAGATGGTGCAACGACTGCAGAGCCTGGGGCTTGCGGGATTGAAGGACAGCCCTTTGAACATCGGCTTCATCTCGAGGGTCGCCTACGATGCCCAGGTCAACAACAAGGACTTCCAGGTCATCATCGGTACGTCCACTGGTTGGCTGCCGCTGTACTACATGGGTGTACAAGCCACGATTGCCGGTATGAACAACTGGGCACCGGAGATCATGACCGCGATGCTCAAGTGGACGTTCGAGGGGAATGAGTCCCAGGCCCAGAAGGCATACCTTGTCATGATGGATATCAGCGCGAAGCTGCACTTCACTGACAGCACCATCGCATCTCATATGGCTTTGTATGCCCGTGGTTACGATGCGGGCTATCCCCGCAAGCCTATGCTGCTGCCCCCGTTCTCTGATCCCAAGTACAAGGAGATACGGCAGGACATTGCAAAGGCGTTCGAAACCCTTGATCTTGAGTTCACCACCGGCAATCACGACGTGTTGCACGTGTAACGGCGCGGGTTTGCCTCTGCGGTCGAGAGGAGTGGCATGAGGAAGGAAGTAAGCGTTGGTCTGGACATTGGTACAAGCGCGACGAAATACACTGTGATCGAACTGTCGACCGGTGCAGTGGTTGCGCAACGCCGTGTGGAGTACACACGCAAGGATGTGGCGGTGGGTGTTGTCCCGATGAGTATGTACACCGAGGCACTGGATCAATTGCTTGGCGACCTTGTGAAAGAATATGTGGTGCGCTCGGTTGCGCTGACAACGGCCTGGTATTCGGCGATCGCTCCCACGCAGGGCGACGACATCGTATACCAGTGGAACAGCAGCTGGGAACGGAATTCGGACGTCGAACGAGCGCTTCGGGACCACCTCGATGTGTCGGGATGCCATGTCGACATCCTTTTTCCCGTTTACAAGCTGATGACGGCCAGACTGCTGCATGACGTGACGTTCAGGCCGTACGGAATGAAGGAATACCTCATGGAGTGGCTGATGGGGGAGAGAGTGACTGACTACTCTACCGCCTCAGCATCGGGGTTGCTGAATATCAGGAAGAGGGACTGGAACGAGCCGCTGCTCGATCAGTTGCGCTATCGACGCGAGGAGATGCCGCGACTTCTGCGACACAACGCCGTTGCTGGTGAAGCGAACGTCAAGGGAGAGCGTCTCGTCATCGCCCCCGGACTGGGAGACGGAGCCTCCGCGAGCTACGCATGTAAGGCCGTCAGTGAGGTTGCCGCGAACATCGGCAGTACGATGGCTGCACGTGAGCTGTCGCCGACCATCCGCCACGGTTCGACTGAGCGTACGTGGACTTTCGTGGTTGACGAATCGCGCTATGTTAATGGAGGCATCTCCTCAAATGGAGGCTCGGTCCTCGAGTGGGCGCGCGGCACCCACCAGGGAATTGATGAAGTGAAGGTGAGTCATGGTGGAGAGCGCTTTCATCCCTGGTTGCACGGGGAGAGAAGCCCTTTCTGGAGTGCTGATCTTCGCGGAACATTCACGGGCATCCATGTACACACCGACCTATCCACCCTCTCCGGTGCCATCGTCAAGGGTGTAGCTTTCACTTTGAGTCGGCTGATCAATGCCATAACGCACGAACGCTCATGCCCACGCGGTGTTGTGGTAGCTGGTGGTGGTGTGCGCCTCTCAGAAATGCTGCGTGTGGTGCAGGGAAGCGTGAGTGTGCCTCTTACAATCCTTAAGAGCTTCGATTACCTGGCTGCCGACGGCGCTGCATTATCCGCTGCTGAGGCAATCGGCGTGCCACTGGAGTTGCACCACGATATCAGTATGGTGCTGGACCCGAATGACGATTTCCGTAATGAATACGAGCACTGGGTTGAGGAGGCCAATAACCTCGCTTCGAGTATCTACCATGTCGGGCGAAGCAACGGAACGACCACGACATAACTTATAGGCTCTGGCATTATTGCCCGGGGGCCTCGTTTGGTGGAGTCCCCAACGTCGTGTGTCATTTGATACACTGACCGCACTTACTACGCAGGAGGCAACGTAATTGAAGATCGCCGATGTAGAAGCCTTTGTGTTCGATGCAGGTTGGCAGTCATGGACGTTTGTCAAGGTCAGCACCGACGAGGGGATAGTCGGCTGGGGAGAATGCAGTGTCCCTCGTGCGCCGTTCGCAGTCGTTGGAGCGGTCGAGGACATCAGGAACATACTTGTGGGTACCGATCCAAAAGCCTACGAGATGCGCTTTGCTGATATGTCGCGGTTGAACGTCCAGGGACCGCTTGGCGCCAGAGCTCAGGCAGCGGCAGGCGTTGAGCTTGCGCTCATCGATATCAAAGCTAAGGCGCTTGGCATTTCGGTGGTGGAACTGTTCGGCGGACCGACGCGTGAGGACCTGCGCCTTTACTGGTCGCATTGCGGCACGACGCGCGCCCTCTATCCGCAGATGGGCACACCGCCCATTCGTACGATGGCCGATATTCACGCATTGGGCAAAGAGGTCGTGGCCAGTGGCTACACTGCATTGAAGACCAATATCGTCATTCCCGGCGATCCCCCAAGCGTACACTTCCACGGCTTTGGAGGAGGACTCGGGACGACCGATCAGGTTGCCGATAATGCGATGCTGTCGCACATTGAAACGCTCATCGGCACGTTCCGTGACGCGGTTGGTCCAACAGTCGACATCTGTCTCGATCTTAACTTCAATTTCAAGCCTGAAAGCTGCATGCGCATCGCACGGATGCTCGAACCGTACAAGCTGATGTGGCTGGAAATTGACATGTACTGCCCCGAGGCGTTGCGCAGTATACGTGAGTCAAGCAGAACGCCGATATGCACAGGTGAGAACCTTATCTACATGCGCGAATTCCTGCCGTATTTCCAAAACCGGAGTGCCGACGTATTCATGGTGGATGTTCCATGGGTGGGCTTCAGCCAGGCCAAGAAGATTGGCGAACTGGCCCAGGTGTTTGAATTCAATATGGCGCCACACAATTACTACAGCCACCTGGCGACATTCATCAGCGCAAGCCTGTGTGGGGTTCTTCCCAATATCCATATCATGGAGACTGACGTTGACGAGCTTCCTTTGAAGAGTGAGCTGGTGACCCAGGTGCCGGAGGTTTCCGGTGGAAGGATGAAGATTCCTTCGGGCCCGGGTTGGGGTACTGACATAAATGAAGAGGTGCTCAGGGCACACCCTTGGAAGAAGGCGCGGGGGTGCTGGTAGACATCTCCCCTGCTCGGGTAGAGTAGAACGGAAGCAGAATAGGAGGGCCGGGCAGTCACCCGGCCCTCTTTGTGCATGTGAAGAGACGCTTAGCGATCCTGCTGTGGCGCTTTGGGTCCGACAGGTGTGCTTAGCACGCCAATACCGTCGATCTCAACTTCCATCACGTCACCGGACTTGACAACATAGTGGCCATTCTCCGGAGTTCCCGTGAATACTACGTCGCCCGGCCTCAGTGTCATGAACTCTGAGATGTAGCTGATGATCTTCGCCGCGCTGAACAGCATCTCGCTGGTATTGCTGTCCTGGATGACCTCGCCGTTTATGCGCCCCTTAATCGAGAGATTGGTAGGGTCGACATCGGTTTCCAGCCACGGCCCAAGGGCTGAGGACATATCGAAACCCTTCGCCCTTGTTATGACGCCGTTGTCCTTCTTGAGTACGTCCATCATTCCTATGTCATTGCCACACGTGTATCCAAGCACATGCTCCAGTGCTTTCTCCTCGGTCACATTGCGCGCGGTTCGCTTCATCACGCAACAGAGCTCTGCCTCATGCGAGAGCATCTCGGTGATAGCCGGGTAGGGGATCTCAACGCCTGGGTCGAGCACGGTTGTGGGCGGTTTAAAGAACAGGGATGGTTCCTGTGGTATCGCGGCTCCCAGGTGCCTGATCTCACCCATGTAGTTGAGACCACACGCTACGATTATCGTTGGTTCGGCGGGAGCCAGCAGACGGGTTTCTTCCAGAGCGCAGAGTCTCGTGCCTCTCGAGTAATCGTTATAAGGATTGCCCTCCAGCTTGAATACGTCGCTACCCTGGATTATGGCCCAAACCGGAGTTCCGCTGTGTTTGATTCGTGCAAGCCTCATGAAGCCTCCTTTCATGATGTGGCATGCGCCAGCCGACATTCGCATCACGCCCGAATCTATCCTGCTACAGTCGAAGGCCCGGAGTAACTCCGGGCCTTCGCGGATTACCATAGAGGATTTCGTTGGCTATATGCCACCGAGGGTGTCGAGCTGCGCCTGAGCATCGTAATTGTAGTCCTCTGCCGCTGTCACCAGGTAGGTTTCTTCACATGATGTCGGGGGTTCGTTCCTGATGGAGTTCACGAGGTCAAGTGCCTTCTTAACGCGGGCCTCGTCACCTTCGATCGAAAGCGTGACTGCTCCCTCCGAACCGCCGACGCCCCCGGAGCAGATGTGGTACGCCTTCACACCAGCGAGGATGCCAAGCGCCTGAATCTCGGTAACTACCTTCCCGTTCATTATCGGAACGAGCTTGGCCGGCAAACCCAGGCTCCACTTATAGTAGTACACGCCGCTGTGACCGGACGCATCCAGAACGGAAGGGATGAGCTTCTCAAGTCCCACGGTGATGATCACGTGGGAATTGCGTACTGCAGTCACGGGAGTGAACATCCCCCAAGTCCCGCCTTTCAGGGACGATGCCATAACACCGGCGAGACCCTGTGGGTCGACGGCGTTAGCGCCCTTGATGAACACGTCGTTAGGTCCGAAGTTCATGATCTCGACGTTCGAATCGGCATTCTCGACTACTTTGCCGTCATGCACCACGTGCATCTTGCATGGTGGAGGGGCGGTATTTGAAGTCGTGAGGCCCTTGGTGATGAGGCCCACTGTCTGGTGCGTCTTGGGCTCGATCTGGATGTTGAACAGCTCCTCGCTGACGTAGGCCGCCGTGATGCCGCGGGCGATGATGACCCACCCCTTCTTCATGGCCGCCTTGACCTCGGGCAGTTCCTTGGTGGCCTTGGCAATGAGGCGCCGTGATGCAGCCGGGTTCAATGTGATCAGGGCATTGACCTTGTCTTTGCCCGGATCCGGGACATTCACTTCATAGAACATTGAGATACCTCCCTACATAGTCTGGACTGCTGGTGTCATCCGTCATGTGACACTGGAGGATGACGTGGAGAGTGGATGCGAAGTGAGTTCAGCCATCTGATAGTGCCGCAATGGTATCGTGGCCCCAGTGGAGTGTCAAGAACGCATCGGTAGTCGACAGTGGTTGGCTCGAAATCGGTGCTACTCTATAATGCGGTTTGACCGATGCGAACAGTTATCATCATGGGATTGGGTAATCCGGGGCAGAGGTATGCACGGACGCGCCACAACATTGGCTACCGCTGCGTCGACCATTTCGCGTTCAGGCATGGGGCTCGTTTCGTTCGCACTGCCTGTCAGGCCCGACTTTCCGAGTTCACGTTGTCAGATCACAGGGTGGTCCTTGCCAAGCCCAGGACGTTTATGAACCTGAGCGGGAAGTCGGCTCAGGCTCTTGTTCACAGCTACGGCATATCGCCGCAGGATCTTGTGATTGTCTATGACGATGTGGACCTTCCCCTCGCTCGGATACGGGTGAGGACTGCCGGTGGCCCGGGCGGACACAACGGGATCAGGTCAGTTATCACCGCGCTGAATACCAATCACTTCCCGCGTGTTCGTGTCGGGATCGGTAGACCACTTGAATCTGAACGGAATGAGGAAGACCTTGTCGGCTACGTGCTGAGCGAGTTCTCTGAGGCTCAGGAACAGGTGGTGGCAGAAGCTGTTGCAAAGGTGAGCGATATCCTGGACTGCGTGGTGGCGGACGGCATCGACGCTGCAATGAATCGGTTCAACAGTGTAGTATAGGTGTGCATATGCGTGTCATAGCGGTGGTAGGGAGATCATCCTGTTCGGATACCGAGGCTGCTATGGCCGAGGAGGTGGGGAGACTGCTTGCCCTGAAGGGAGTGGTGCTGGTGTGTGGCGGACTCGGAGGCGTGATGGAGGCGGCCTGCAGAGGGGTACGTTCTGGTGGAGGACTGGCGGTTGGCATACTGCCGGGAAACGACCGCTCAGCTGCGAACCAGTGGGTATCTCTGCCCATCGCCACTGGAGTCGGTCAGGCCAGGAACATGGCGGTCGTACGGTCAAGTGACGCGGTTATTGCAATTGGTGGGGCGTATGGTACGCTGAGCGAGATAGCCTTTGCTCTGGACTCCGGGATTCCAGTGGTCGGTGTGCAGACGTGGAGACTCACCGATAGATACAAGGGACTTGAGCCGCTACATGAGGTGAGCGAGGCATATGAAGCGGTGGAGCTTGCAATAAGCCTCTCATCTCAAAAGGAGTGATGTTCTGTGATGTCGATTGAAAGAGATGCTCAAATCTCCCACGTGAAGGCGCGGGAGATCATCGACTCGCGAGGAAACCCGACGATTGAGGTCGAAGTCACCACTGAGGGAGGACGGAGAGGCGTCGCTGCAGTTCCATCCGGTGCAAGTACCGGGGCGTATGAAGCCGTGGAGCTGAGAGATGGCGATGACGCTCGTTTTCGCGGCAAGGGTGTACTGCAGGCGGTACGCAATGTAACCGAACACATCGGCCCGGAGATCTGCGGAATGTCGGTCCTGCAGCAGTCTGCGATTGATGCATTGCTGCTCCATCTCGACGGTACTCCCAACAAGTCAGCCTTGGGCGCGAATGCGATGCTTGGTGTCTCCATGGCCACGGCAAAGGCTGCTGCCGCACTTCTCAACGTACCGCTGTACCGATACCTGGGTGGTGCGAATGCCACCCTTATGCCGGTTCCGATGCTCAATGTGTTTAACGGTGGCAAGCATGCGTTGGGCTCGACGGATTTCCAGGAGTATATGATTGTCCCGGTCGGAGCCGAGACGTTCTCGCAGGCGTTCCGCATGAGTTGCGAAGTGTACCAGTCGTTGAAGGAAGTGCTGCACGCAAAGGGCCTGAGCACGACCGTGGGAGACGAAGGAGGATTTGCGCCTGCGGTATCATCCAACCGAGAAGCCGTGGAGTTGATCCTCGAGGCCATCGAGCGCGCCGGGTATAAACCCGGATTTGAGTTTGTGCTTGCTCTGGATCCTGCAGCCTCAAGTTTCTACAAGGACGGGCAGTATGTGCTTGAGCGGGATGGGCTGACGTTGAGTGGCACCGGCATGGTGGAGCTGTACGCCAAGTGGGTATCAGACTATCCTATCCTCAGTATTGAGGATGGGCTTGAAGAAGAGGAGTGGGATAGCTGGCGTATGCTGACTGCCCGGATAGGGAAGCGGACACAAATAGTCGGTGATGACCTTTATGTGACGAACATGAAGCGGCTGGAGAAGGGTATTGAACTGAAGGCGTCCAACTCCATTCTCATCAAAGTGAATCAGATTGGCACTCTTACTGAAACGATGGCGGTGGTAGAGCGCGCTCAAAAGGAAGGCTGGACGGCCGTAGTGAGCCACCGGTCGGGAGAGACGGAGGACACGATGATAGCCGACCTGGCGGTGGCGACGAACGCGGGCTTCATTAAGACCGGAGCGCCCTGTCGGGGAGAGCGTGTGGCCAAGTACAACCAGTTACTTCGGATCGAAGAGGATCTTGGATCCGCAGCAAGGTACCCGGGTCGGAACGCGTTCTATAGTGTGAGGTCTTGACTCGTGGAGATCGTGACGGGGGTACATCAGCTTCGCATACCGTTTCCCGAAGGAGTCGCGCGGTTCACCAATGCATATGTCATTGAAGGCAACCGGGGCAATATACTGATCGACTGTGGATGGGACAGTTCTGAGGCGATATGGGCGTTTCGCGAAGAATTGCGCATTCAGCGGTTGTCGTTCGACGATATCAGGTGGATCGTCATCACACACGTGCATCCCGATCATTTCGGAATGGCGGCGAAGCTGCGAGAATTATGTGGTGCGAAGATCGTCATGCATCAGGCGGATGCCGAGCTCGTTTCCTCACGATATGGGGACTATCGCGAACTGGCTGAACAGACAGAAGCACTGCTCGTCTCGCACGGAGTGCCTCGTGAAGAGGCAGCTGAGATGCGGGACGCTTCGGCGTGGGGAGCCCAGTATGTGACCGTCGCCGAGCCTGACGAGACTGTCGGCGAGGGTGACGTAGTCTCTAACGGAACGTTTCAACTCGAGGTGATGCACACCCCCGGCCATACCCCGGGGCATATATGCCTCTATGATTCTCGGAAGCGTCGACTGTTCACCGGCGACATGGTGCTTTTCGATGCCATCCCCCATGTCGGCATCGACCCGCAGTCTGGTGAAGACCCTGCTGGCGACTACATAGCTTCGCTGGAGGCCATGAGCGGCAGGAATGTCAGCTTTGTGTTTCCCGGCCATGGTCCCGTATTCAATAGCCTTGGGATTCGTTCCGAGGAGATACTACGTCTGCTGGACGCGAGGCAGCGCCAGATACTATCAGTGCTCGACGACGGGATGAAGGACGCGTACCAGGTTACCCGAGAATTGCCGTGGAAGATGGACGGGGCCGAAGTAGGTTACGATGATCTGGAAGCTCGTGAGCGACGTGCCGGGGTATGTGCTATGGTTGCGTGGTTGCGGCGACTTGTGAGAAACGGGGAGGTGGCCGCACTGGAACAACACGGCAGGACGGTCTATCTTGCAAAATAGCTGAATGTGAGGTTTGGAATGACGACAAGAGTGGGAATCAATGGATTTGGTCGCATCGGTCGGCTGGTACTCAAAGCCGTCAAGGAAAGGTCGGGTGATTCACTGGAAGTAGTTGCGGTGAATGATCTCACTGATGCTGCTACCAATGCACACCTGTTCAAGTACGACAGCAACTACGGAATCTACCCCGGTACTGTTGAAGCGGCTGGCGACGATCTGCTTATCGATGGCGCGCGGATTCGCGTTCTTGCTGAGCGAGACCCTTCCAGCATTCCATGGGGGGATCTCGGCGTAGATATCGTCCTCGAATCTACAGGCCTATTCACCGATGCCGAGAAAGCCCGTGCTCATATGTCTGCTGGTGCCAGGAAAGTGATAATCTCCGCGCCGGGCAAGAATGAAGATGTCACACTGGTGCTCGGGGTGAATGAGGATCAGTATGACCCGTCAAAGCATCACATTATTTCGAATGCTTCCTGCACGACCAACTGTATCGCACCCGTCATCAAGGTGCTTAACGACAGTTTCGGAGTGCAGCGCGGGCTGATGACGACTATCCACTCCTACACTAACGATCAGCGCATCCTGGATGTGTTTCATAAGGATCTTC
>PUON01000014.1 GCA_003552125.1 Dehalococcoidia bacterium
CGGATGGAGAACAGTTACCTGCCGGATCTCGTCCATCGCACGGTGCATGGAAGCCTTTGGGATTGGGCCACTGGTTCTCACGGGAATCATCTTCACGGACAAGCCGCGAGCCGGAACAGTGGTAGTCAGTATTCGCTGAGGGTAATTGATCTCGGAGGTGGCATAGTCGCACCCCCTGCGACACCCAAAGCCTTCCAAACGAACGACCGTTCCATTCTCCAGTGTCGCCATGATGACGCAGCCTGTGGGACATTCAATGCATGTCAGTTGTCTAAGCACGGGTCGAAATACCTCCTTCGGCAGCGAGATACTCCGCAGCCTGACGACCCGCAATAGTGCTGTCTCGTGTAACCGAATCCACAATGTCGTACACCTTGAAGGCATTGCCACACACAAAGAGTCCGGCAACGGAAGTGTAGTTCAGGTCGCTGGATACAGGTGTATTCGATCTCCTGTCTATCGCGACGCCAGCCATTTCGATGAGTTCGTTTTCGGGAATGAGACCCACAGACACCAGCACGGTGTCGCATTCCAACGAGAATCTCGTGCTGTCGATCTCCCGGCCAAGTTCATCAACCCGCGCTACGTCGACTCCCTCCACTCGGTTCTTCCCGTATATCCACGACACGCGATGGCTCAAGTACAATGGGATGTCAAAGTCATCCAGACACTGCACGATGTTGCGCCTGAGTCCTGTATGTTGTGGCTGAATCTCAACCACCGCACTAACGACCGCGCCCTCGAGCGTGAATCGCCTGGCCATAATCAGCCCAATGTCGCCGGAGCCAATGATGACGATCCTCCTGCCCGGAAGAAGACCCTCAATATTTATCATCTTCTGGGCAAGCCCGGCCGAAAAGACACCTGCCGGCCGTGTGCCGGGAATCTGAATCATCTCCCTGGTTCGCTCGCGACAACCCGTGGCCATCAGCAGCGCCCTTGCACGTACGGTCCGAATCTCACCCGTTCTCAGATAGGTGAGCACTTTGCCGGGTTTGAGCTCAGCCACATACGACCCAGTGCTGACTTCAATTCCAGGTGTGCTTATCACACGTTGAATGAAGCGCTCCGCATATTCAGGTCCAGTGAGGACCTCTCCGAAATACACGAGGCCAAACCCGACATGCACGCATTGATTGAGTATTCCACCAAGATGCTGGTCCCGTTCCAGCAGGAGAATATTCCGCACTCCACATTCGTGAGCGGACAGCGCTGCCGCCATGCCGGACGGGCCACCTCCAACAACAACCAGCTCACGCAAATCCATCGGTTCGATCCAACACGACAAGCTCCGAGCCCTTGCCTCTCTTTGATATGGCGGAAATCGATCGTCCGGTTTCTTCGGCGAGAACCTGCATGACGCGGCAGGTACAGAAGCTGCCATGACAACGGCCTGCACCTGCCCTGGTGCGAAACTTCACCCCATCGAGCGTAGTTGCACCATCGGCCACCGCTTGCTTTACCTCACGAAGTGAGACCGTCTCACAGCGGCACACAATGTCTCCACACTCGGGATCCGCTGAAATCAGCTCTCTCGCGTCGCTAAGCGGCATAGAAAACAGGTGGATGATGCGCGGTCGCTCCCTGCAGTGGCGATGCTTTGGCATCAGGGTCAGCCCTGAAGCTTCAAGTAGTGAAGCAACATACTTCGCGATTGCCGGAGCGGCAGTGAGACCGGGCGACTGAATACCAGCCACAGTAATGAAACCTGGCGCCATCTCTTCGCAGCGAATTACGAAGTCATCACCTGCAGCAGGCCGCAATCCTGCGAAGTATGCGATTATGTCACATGGATCGATCGCCGGAACAAGGCGCTGGGCGACAAGGAGTACCTGTCTAAGACCTGCATCTGTCGTCGACAGATCCTCTTTGTCCTCGACTTCATATGCGGTCGGCCCAATCATCGGGTTGCCATCAGCCGTCCTGGTCACAAGAATACCTTTGGATTCCGGCGTGGGCACAGGAAACAGAAGGTGTCGTGTCAGGTAGCGACGCTTCTTATCAAGGATATACGCCTCGCCCTTCCTTGGCTAAATCGAGAACTCATGTACACCCACCATACCTGCGATCATGTCGGCATAAAGGCCAGCGCAATTGATCAGGTACCTGGTGGCGAACTCACCAGCTGTCGTGGACAGCACGTATCCCCTGCCATTCTTCGACCGCGTACCGGCACCACTTGAGATAGACAGGACCTCAGCCGACGTGTGGATCTCAACGTCGTTCAGTCTCGCCTCGCCCGACAGCGCATATACAAAACGATACGGACTGATAATGCCCGCAGTTGGCGCCAGGAGAGCGGCACACGCATCCCGGTTGAGGTTCGGTTCATTGTCTCTCAGCCATTCCTTCGAAACAATCTCGAGCCCGGAAGCACCGCAAGCTTCGGCCTCGTCTTTCAGGTGCCACAATTGCGAAATCTCCTCCTCGTCAAACGCCACGATCAACTCACCCACCTCCGCGAAGTCAAGTTGAAGAGGCTCCGCCATTTCGCGCACCAGCTGATTGCCCTGAATGCAGAGTCGGCCTTTGAGGGAATTCGGGGGATTCTGTGTTCCGGGATGAATGATTCCACTGTTTGCCTTGGACACGCCGAAAGAGAGTTCCTCTTCCTTCTCAACGAGGGCTACTCGAAGACGATAATGAGACAATTCGTATGCAACGGCCGCCCCGACCACTCCTCCACCGACGATGATTACGTCATACATCGGCGTCTCGATCGTGGACACGGCCACTATTCATGACCTGATTAACGGCATGCATCCACTCGCCGTACAGTCTTGTTGATACTATCTCCGTCATGGAAGGGGTGAAGACACGATCTACAGCAAGTACTTCCCCGAGCTCGGACACATCCGACCAGTACCCGCACGCCAGTCCTGCAAGGTAGGCCGCCCCGCGCGATGTCGTCTCAACATCTCGAGGCCTTACTACCTCGAGTCCCAGTATGTCCGCCTGAAACTGGCACACGAAGTCATTTGCGCTTGCGCCACCATCTACCTTCAACTGATCTATCCTCAGTCCCGTGTCTCGCAGCATCACATCAAGGACGTCCTTCGTCCTGTAACACATCGCTTCGAGGGCGGCGCGCACGATATGGTTCTTGGTGGTACCCCTGGTGATACCGACGATAGCTCCCCGCACTTCGGAATCCCAGTACGGAGCGCCAAGACCCGCAAGAGCAGGCACGAAGTATACGCCGCCATTATCGGGAACTGCCCGGGCCATCTC
>PUON01000039.1 GCA_003552125.1 Dehalococcoidia bacterium
ACCGCCGACGATGCGGAGATGCAGGAGTACAGGCAGAAGGCTCTGGACTACCTCAACAGGACTGGCGAGTCTTTGCGCAGCAAGGGAGCAATGGTTACCGCCCGGGTAGCCCTCGGCAACGCCGCTGAGGAGATAGTCAGTGTTGCTGAAGAAATCGATGCCAACCTCATCGCCATGTCAACACATGGGCGGTCAGGATTGAGCCGTTGGGCTCTTGGCAGCGTTACCGAAAAGGTGCTGCGGCTGGAAAGCAGAATACCGATAATTGTCATCAGGGCGCAGCAGGACGAACCCCAGTAGAACCGGCGCGGATTCATGACGTCAGGGGGAGTTCCTGGTACTTCCTCCCGAAATAACGTGCCCACGTGCCGCAGTATCGCAGGTGATAGCTTCTGGACTCCGACCGATGCGCGCAGCGTTATACGTCCAAGAGTCTAATGAGGCGGACACGATTCCGCTACGGCTCAGAGCTACCGTACGTGTGCGAACGGCTGGATCTGCCAGGCGTCTCCTCCCGGTTCAATCACGGCCCCTGAAGCTGAGCACAACCCCAGAATCCGAAACGCGCATTCAAAGGCCCTCCGGGTGATCTTCCGGTTGCCATGAGCAGCCAGACTCATTGCAGACGCCGGTGCCGCACCGCAGAGTCTACCTGTGCATAGGCGGCTTCATGAATACCAGTGCTACTACGGCGCCTATGGCCGCCAGTGCCGCCGTCGTCATGAAAGCAACGTCGTAGCTGCCGAACAGGTCCAATGAACTGCCGGCAACAAGATTCGACGGTATGGCTGCCACGCCGTAAGCGATGTACACGTAGCCGTAATTCTTCGCGTAGTTCTTCGAGCCGAAAAACGTTGCGGTAGCTGTGGGAGCGATGACGAGCCAGCCGCCGAGGCACATCCAGAAAGCGACGAAGGCGACTATGTAGAGCACCAGCGTGCCCTCGGTGGCCCCGAGCATCAGCAGAGAGGCACCGAGGATGAGCAGCATACATATGCTCGCAGTCCAACGCGGCGTCATGCGGTCAGTGAGCCAGCCCCATAATGGACGGCTGGCGCCATTGAACAGCGCGAAGACACCGACCAGTGCAGCCGCTGTTGCGGTTTCTATGCGAATGACTTCGGTAGCTACCGGGCTGGAAATGCTGATGGCCATGAGCCCGGCCATCGCGCCGATGGTGTAACCTGCGAACAGTCCCCAGAACGTGGAGGTCTTAACCATGCGACCAGGTTCGAACTCTATCCTCGCGGCAGAGGCAGTCGCATCGGCACGCAGGCCCGAAGGTCTCCAGGCGGCTGTCGGATACCTCAACAGGAATGACAAAGCCACCACGATCACAAGAAAGGCGACGCCCATCGTATGAAAGGTGTAGAGAGGGCCATGTGCTTCGATGAGCCGCCCTGCGACATTAGCACTGACGACCGGCGAACCTCCCAATCCCGCGATAGTAAGGCCTAACGCGAGGCCTCTCTTGTCGGGGAACCAATGATTTGCGACTGCAAGCGTAGCGCCATACCCCAGGCCGACACCCGAGCCACCGATGGCGCCATAGGTGAGTGCCAGAGTCCAGATGCTCGGAACCGTCTGCGGCAGAATGCCGGCGAGCATCCAGCCAACTCCAACCAGTACACCGCCCATGATGCCGATCCTCTTCGGTCCGAGCCGACCCATGAGTCTGCCGCCGACCAGCATCATCAGCGCGGAGAACGCTACGAAAACGGTGAAGGGGAGACCGCTCTCGGTATAAGTACACTGGAACAGGTTCTGGACGGGGATTCGGAATACGCTGTAAGCATAGACACTACCGAGGCAGATGTTTATGAGACAGCCCGCGCCGACCAGTATCCAGCGCCCGTGTTCGGCCTCCATTCGAAAGAGGCGCCCGGTGTGACGTACGGCCATACACGAATACTCCCTCCGCCGGGTTCAGCCGTGCTGCCCCTTACTACTGAACGCAAGGGCTCACGTCCGCATGATAGGGCAGATCGGGGGCAGCAAGGTTCAGTTCTGAGCGTCGGATTCCATATCCTGCCCCGTCCCCCTATTCTAGAGAAGAACCCCTCTCAACTCCACTGTGCGGAAGGTTTGAGGCTCACATCGTTTCACTCAATTCCGGGCAGCGGTCGCACAGTCGGCTTGCCACCATCACAAACGCTCGATTACGTGAGCGCGGTAGAAGACCCAGCTAGCCCGGTGTTCGCGATAGATGACAGTCGTCCCCTGCCTTCCTCAGTCTATCAGAGGACTCTAATGCTCACCGGTACTGCTTTCAGAGGCAAGGTCACGAGCAGAACTGTGATACCATCTTCTTGGCTTCTGGCCAGAATGGTAAGGCCTCCTTTCATCTAATCGCTTTGGGTTCCTTACCACTTCACTCTTCAGCCAGATCCTATCCACACACTCCGAAGCACAACCCTCATAACGGGAGGTTCTACCGTGTCGAAGAGCACCAGAATAATCGTCGTCTTCCTGCTTGCGACTTTCGGATTGATGTATGTATCCCACGGTTTGATTGCTCTTCTACTTGCGACCACGTCCATCGAGTGGGGCAGTTTCCCCTTGAATCTGCTCGGGATTGTCGGTGGCGGCGCCCCGGCGTTTGCGGCGCTGTTCGTGGTATACAAGATGTACGATGAAGAGGAAAGGAGATCCTACTGGAACCGCGTCTTCCGATTGAGAGTGCATTGGTTCTGGTGGGTTGTGGCGCTTGCTTCGCCGCCAATCATCGGTGTCATCGCGAACCTCGTCTATCACGGCGGATCGTGGCAACCGGACTTGGAGACGGCCGCAATCATTTGGTTTCCACTCTCGTTCGCTTTCATGATCTTTGCAGGTGGAGCGGAAGAGCTTGGATGGCGCGGCATCCTGCAGGATACGCTTTCGAAGAGAGCGAATCTGATTCTGACGGGTACGGCCATCGGTGTCTTGTGGGGTATTTGGCACGGTCCGCTCTTCCTGATTGACGTGTTCGCGCATTACAACTATGCCTTTTCAATATATCTGCTGACCACCGTCATGTATTCGCTTCTTCTGACGCTTGTCGTCTACAAGACGACGAGCGTGATGCTCGCAATACTACTGCATGCCGGCATTAATGCATTCGGCAATCTTGGGTTTGGCATTCCCATGACAGTTCACAGGGGATTGATCGCATTGTGCGTAGTGCTGATCATGATGCTCGCTGCTATCCTCTATTTCGTCGAAAGAAGGAGGGTTTCGCCGAGCAAT
>PUON01000157.1 GCA_003552125.1 Dehalococcoidia bacterium
GGCTTCGAGAGCAGCGCCGGGTCTGCCGTCACGATGATCTCGCGATGCAGGCCGATGTCCTCCAGCAGGCGCTTGTCGCTCCGTTCACGCACCGTCACCACGTTTGTCATGCTGAGCACGTCGCAGACGAGTTTCTGCACATTGGAGTCGTTGAGCGGGCCCACGCCTACCGCGTAGGTCATGGTCGGCACACCCATGTGCTGCGCCATGTTGAGCTCGCGCAGGTATATGCGTGCCTCTGCATCGTAGAGGATGCCGCCACCGCCAAGTATGAACAGGTCGAGGGCGCCTATCTCATGTGCTGCCTCGTCGCGGCTGAGATCACGGATGGTGACGGCTCGATCGACATCATGGCGCTGAAGCGTGTCCTTCGCATTTCTCGAGAAGACGGTGATTTTCGCCGGCACGGAGTCGCGGAGATTCGCCACGATGGTCTGCAGGATCGATTCGTCGCCCTGGTTCAGGCCTCCGTACGATCCAGAAATCCCGATGCGGAACCTTCGTCTTCTGGTCATTCGTGTATCCCGTCCTTTCAGACTGTGTCGCTGTCAGTATAGCCGACTTGTGGAACGCCCGCATTTTCGAGCTGCTCAGCGGGCGCTGAAGTGTAATGCACCATTTGGTCTCCGAGTTCACGCTTATGCAGCCGCCGGCGACATGGCATAATAGGACTCCCATACACCCGGAGTGTGGAGGTTTCAAGATATGCGACTGACGGCTAATCGGATTGCGGGAATACTGAGGTCACACGGCTACCGGCTGACACCTCAGCGCCATGCGGTGTTGAAGGCCATCGCGTCCAGCAACGGACACCTCACGCCGGATGCGATCCTTGAGAGAGCCCGCTCCCTCAGATCCGATATCAGCAGGGTCAGCGTGTACAGGACACTGGATCTGCTTGGACAGCTTAACCTGGTGTGTCGAGTACATGCACCCGACGGGTGCCGCAGCTACATGATGACGCGGCCAACCGGGCACCACCATCACCTCGTGTGCACCGGGTGTGGTCGGACTGTGGATTTTGCCGACTGCACCCTGACGGAGCTTGAGAGCCGGCTCAGTTCCGAGACCGGGTTTCGCACCACGGGCCATATCCTCGAGGTATATGGCGTGTGTCCCACATGCGACGGGTCAGCCGAGTCCGATTAGCATCTGCGAATGTGTGGAATGTGCCAATAATCTTGTAATATAATAGAAACAGCGTATCAATTACTTCGGAGTATAGTACGGAGGTGGGCTGTGAGGAAGTGGCTTCGGCCGATTCGAATGTCGATGTCCCTGGTGATGTTGATCGCTCTTCTTACCCTCATGGGACTTGCGGTGGTACCCGGCTGTTCGTCCGCGCCTGATGATTCAGACAGGATAGTGGTCGCGGTAACCATACTGCCGCAGGCCGGATTTGTGGAGGCGGTGGGTGGCGACCGCGTTGACATTGTCGTCATGGTTCCGCCCGGCGCGTCACCGCATACGTACGAGGTTACCCCCGATCAGATGGTACAACTGTCGCGCGCTGCGATGTACGCAAAGGTTGGCTCTCCTGTTGAGTTCGAACTGGCATGGCTTGATCGTCTGATCGCTGCTAACCGCGACATGTTGATCGTGAACTGCGCTGCGGGCATCGATCTGCTCCACTATGACGACCACGAGAACGGGCACGCGCATGAGTGCGATGGCCACCATCACGATGATGAACACGATCACGCCCATGGCCACGACCATGAGTGCGATGGTCACCATCACGATGATGAACACGATCACGCCCATGGCCACGATCATGAGTGCGATGGTCACCATCACGATGATGAACACGATCACGCCCATGGCCACGATCATGCGTGCGATGGCCACCATCATGCCGGACCGGACCCTCATATCTGGCTTTCGGTTCAGAATGCCAGGGTAATGGTGTCGCAGATCTGCGAAGGACTGGTGCAGGTCGATCCCTCGCATGAGCACTACTACCGGACGAACTGCGCGGTGTACCTTGAGGAGCTTGATGCGCTCGACAGGGAGCTTGAGGAGCTGCTGCACGGGCTTGAGAACAGGAGGTTCATGGTCTTTCACCCCGCATTCGGCTACTTCGCGCGGGACTACCACCTGGTGCAGATGGCCGTGGAGCAGGGTGGCAACGAGCCCGATGCGCAGTACCTGGTGAGGTTGATAGAGGAAGCGAAGGAGCATAACATACGCCTTATACTGGCAAGTCCACAGTTCAGCACGCGGAGCGCTGAGGTCATCGCATCGGAGATAGGTGGTGAAGTGGTCCTGGTGGATCCCCTGGCAAGAGACTACGTATCGAACATGCGGGCGATTGCAGCAGCGATACGCCAGGTGACATAATCAGTATGTCGCATCGTCCGGTCATCGAACTGCACGACGTCTGGGTGAGCTATGGCCCCATCCCGGCGCTGGAGGCGATCGACCTCGTGGTGCAGTCGGACGATTTCCTTGGCGTCATAGGCCCGAACGGTGGCGGCAAGAGCACGCTCCTCAAGGTCATCCTCGGCCTGGTCAGTCCTGACAGGGGGCGTGTGCTGGTTCTGGGTGAGCCGCCAGAACGCAGCCGCAGCGCGGTCGGCTATGTCTCTCAAAGGCCATTCTTCAACAGCGACTTTCCGGCGAGCGTGTGGGACGTGACTCTGATGGGTCGGTGTGGCGTAAAGGGTATGCTCCGGAGTTATGATGCACACGATCGCACGCTGGCGGAGGAGGCCCTTCGGACAGTCGGCATGCTGCGCACAGCCGACAAGCAGATCGGGCAACTCTCCGGCGGCGAGCAGCAGCGCGTGTTCATCGCACGTGCGCTTGCAGCAAAGCCAGCGATACTGCTGCTCGACGAGCCGCTTGCGAGTATCGACCCCACAATGCAGACGGAATTCTACGAGATGCTCCAGAAGTTGCGGCGTGAGGTTGCCATCATCATGGTGTCGCACGACGTCGGCGCTGTCTCCGTTCACGTCGATACCATCGCCTGTCTCAACAGGCAGCTGTACCACCACGGCGCGGCTGAACTGACACAGGAGGTACTCGAGGCGACGTATCAGTGCCCCGTACAGCTCATCACCCATGGCCCCGTGCCTCACAGGGTCCTGAAGGAGCACTAGAGATGCTCGAGGCGCTGCAGTATGACTTCATGCGGAATGCCCTTGCTGCCGGGTTGCTGGCGGCACTGGCCTGTGGGGTGGTCGGAGTGTACGTCGTCGTCAAGAGAATCGTATTCATCAGTGGCGGGATTGCGCACACCTCTTTCGGTGGCATAGGACTGGGATACTTTCTGGGAATCAACCCGATAATCGGCGCGCTCTTTTTCTCCGTGGGCTCCGGACTGGCCATCGGCGGCATCACGCGCAGGACACGCCTGCCCGAGGATACAACCATCGGCATTCTGTGGGCCATGGGCATGGCGCTGGGCGTTGTGCTGATCGCGCTTACTCCCGGGTACGCGCCTGATCTGATGAGCTACCTTTTCGGGAACATCCTCACGGTTCCATCCAGCGATCTCATGTTGATGCTGGTGCTCGACCTCGTCATATTGGGCACGGTTGTCGCTTTCTACAAAGAATACCTGGTGCTTTCATTCGATGAGGAGTACGCACGTGCGGTGGGGATACCCGTTGAGAGGCTCTACCTGCTGCTCCTTGCGCTGATCGCGCTCACCGTGGTGGTGCTCATCCGGGTGGTAGGCATGATACTGGTCATTGCGCTTCTGACCTTCCCCGCCGCCATGGCACGGCAGTTCACCCACCGAATGCGTACTATGATGTTGCTGTCGGTGACCTTTGGAGCAGTTTTCACCATGGGCGGGTTGTGGCTGTCGTACCTGTTGAGGCTGCCTTCGGGTGCTACCATTGTGCTGCTTGCCGGAGTTGCACTCACGCTGACGCTTGCGCTGAAGCGCCTGCGCTCCAGTGGCTGACACTGGCGATTCCGGCTGTACGGACTGGGCGGTACGATTCACAGTGAAAGGAGATTGCCATGACTGACGCCACCAAGGCATGTAAGGCTGAGACCAACATGGAGCGATGTACGTGCACGTATCCGGGCTGTCCGCGGAAGGGAATGTGTTGCGACTGCCTGGCGTACCACTGGCGCAGCCGCCAGCTTCCCGGATGCCTGTTCCCGCCCGAGGTAGAGCGAACGTTCGACAGGTCGCTGGAAACCTTCATCAAGGTATATGGCCGCTAGGTCATTGATGCGCGGCCGTGAGCGGTGCCGATCGCGGCCACGTTGTGTGGTTAGTGGGCTGAGGCGGCGCCTGTCAGCGCTGCCTCAGCACTAGGAAAGCGTACAGAAGTCCGAGAAACGCGAGCACCACGATCGCAATGCCTGTCACTACCCAGGCGGGATTGGTTTCCACAGAGACACGCATCTCCAGCGATGGTGGGTTATTGGAGATGGCGGGATCACCGCTGAAGTCGAGCGTCAGGTAGTAGTCCCCGGAGATGGCCTTATTTGGAGGAGTGATAGATACGGTGAACTGTCCCGTTTCACCCGGCGCAAGGTCCGACACGGAATCGGGCTCGAAGCGGACACGCCACTGCTCGTTGGCGATGCCGGTCGGGCGCGTGGATGAAACGGATACCTTGTCAAGAACCGAGGACCCCGTATTGGCGACCACGACGTCGAAAGTAGCCTCGTTACCGGGCGTGGTCTTCGCATTCAATCTGCCGGTGGTAGTATGAGCGTCAAGGCCGTGCCAGGCGGTGATTACCGCTTTCAGGTTGAGTGAATCCTCGATCGACCCATCTCTGGAAACTACGCGCAGATGGAGGGGGTACTCACCCGGCTCCAGGTTCTGCCACCATGGCGCGTGGGCAACCACTACAATCTGTGAGGGAACGCCCAGGGCGCGAAGCTGCATTGCGCCGATGCGCGTGTCAAGCCTCCAGGATGATTCGGCGACGTAGTACCGCCAGCCGTCAGGGCCGCTCAGTTCGAAGTCGAACACGCGTGCCTGAAGCCGGCCGGTATCCGCCTGTTCGAAACCGGGTTGGATGTCGGTCAACTCGTAAAGGAGTTCCAACTGGAAGATGAATGTACGGTCGGCAGCTCCCGACACGGAAGGGTACTTCGTGCTGACCCTGATCCGATCAGGGCGCATCTCGGGCGCCTCATCTGCGAGCGCCGCATCAGGCGAGACAAAGGCGGCGCCAAGTCCTGCAATAACTACCGCCGCAGCAAGTAGCAGTCTGAATCCGGATTTCCGCATTGGTTGTAACCTCCAGGCGCGGTAAGCTTGAATCCGCTATACGCCAGGTGCGCGCGAAGCGTCAACCTGATTTGTATCAGAACACTGTTAAATTCCTGTGAATTATACGGGATTGTGCCGCAAAACAGGAATAGCACCGACAGTCTATTGCTCACATGGGGGCCTCAACAAGTGCAACGCCGAAGGCCCCGGGACCGAGATACGTGCCGAGCGTCGCACCACACCTGGCCTTCAGCATGTGCTCACAGGGAAAGACGCCGGCAAGTTTCCCTGCCAGAGTCTCCATTCCCTGCTCATCGGTCGTATGGCCCACTGCCAGGTGCATGAGCTTTCCGAACGAGGCAACCCGTTGTATGAGGCGTTCGACAGCCTGCTGCCTTCCGCGAACACGCTCGATCGGATAGGCGATGCCATCCCGCAGCCCGATAATCGGCTTGATATGCAGCATCGACCCAAGAAGCGCTGAAGCGCCGCCGATGCGACCACCCTTGTGAAGGTATTCGAGAGTCCCCAGCACGCCAAAGAAGTGCGTACGTGGGGCGAGCAATTCGACGGCACTGACGATTTCATCGACGCCGGCGCCCCCGGCCGCCATTCTTGCGGCGTGCCTGACGAGCAGGCCAAGTGCAAGCGAGGCGGTTCCGCTGTCGATGACCACGATTCTATGTTCGGACGCCAGTGCCTCCGCTGCCATGCGCGCTGCAGAATGCGTCGCACTGAGTTTCGGCGACAGGTGAATCGATACGATGGCATCAGCCTCCGGAGCGAGGTGGGTGTACACATCAGTGAACTCACCCGCTGAGGGGGCTGCCGTGCGGGGCAGAACGGAGTTGTGCGCCGTCATCCGCCCGTAGAAGGCATCGTGTCCAATGGAAACCCCATCCAGAAACGCGTCATCGCCGAAGTAAATGTGAAGCGGAACCACCGTGATCCGCAGGGCTTTCACCACAGCGGAGGGCAGATCCGAGGTGCTGTCTGTGACGATGCGCACTGTCACGGGGCGTACGCTACCACATTTATGGTGTGCAGGCTACTGCGACCCCGGGTGAGGCAACGCAACGTCGGAGCCCCTCCCGGCATAGATTGCTGATGCCGGTGGAAGCTCTATGAGCGCAAGATCGGCTACCCGTCCCGATGTCAGTGTGGACCTTCGATCAATGCGACGCACAAGGTGCCCGGCCCGAGATACGTACCCAGCGTCGCGCCGCAGCGCGTGCGCAGGATCTCATCCTCGGGAAAGAACTGGGCAAGCCTCGACGCCAGCGCATGCATGTCGTCCTCAGTAGTCGTGTGGGCGACTGCGAGACTCTGGATCGACTCGAATCCGGCTACCAGTTCGCATACGCGGTCCAGCGCCTTCTCGCGACCGCGAACGCGCTCGATGGGATGGGCGATACCATTGCGCAGGCCGAGTATCGGCTTCACGTTGAGCATGGATCCGAGGAAGCTGGCTGCCTTGCCTATCCTGCCGCCCTTATGCAGGTATTCAAGAGTATCGACAACTCCGAAGTACTGTGTTCGTGGAACTGACGCCAGCGTCGTCTCAAGTATGTCGTCCAGTGTCGCACCATCGCGGGCCATCTTCGCGGCCTGTACGACGAGCAGTCCGAGACCTATCGAAGCCGAGTACGTATCGACGACCTCGATGCGGCAGGGGGTCTCGACTCCATCCTTGGCTACGAGAGCCGATGCGTGCGTAGCACTGAGCTTGGTGGAGATGTGAATGGAGATAATCTCGTCTGATTCCCGCGCAATCTCTTCGTAGGTCTCTATGAACATCCCGGATGACGGGGCGGAAGTCTTCGGCAATATGTCGCCGGTCGTCAGCAGGTTATAGAACCCCTCGGTGGAAATAGTCACCCCGTCCTGAAAAGTGTCATTGCCGAAGTGAATGTGCAGGGGGACAACCGCGATTCCCAGCTCCTCGGCCACCTCCTTGGGGAGGTCGGCAGTGCTGTCCGTCACAACTCTAACTGTCATCTCTACCTCTTAATCAGCGTCGGGGATATGTTGCGCCATTAGCGTACTTGCCCGCGCATGCGTTCGATTCAACGTATCGCATAATGATTCGGTGGTCAACTCCTTTTCATCCCGCTGCGCGGGCGGAAGCAGTCAGTGAACATGCCCGCTGGTGAAGAGTGGTCATCGGTTGCGCTGTCTCAGTGCCTCGTACATCACGAGCGCTGCTGCAATCGACGCATTGAGAGAGGCGATCTGCCCGCGCATGGGAATAGATACGAGGGAGTGGCAACGCTGACGGACGAGATAGGAGAGGCCCTTTCCTTCCGACCCGATCACTATCGCGGACGGAGTGGCGAAATCTGCCTCGTGGTACGTCGTTGCGCCGGCAGGATCAACGCCAAACGCGTGGATACCTCGTTTCTGCAGGTCAGTGATGGTGTGCGCGATATTCGTTACCCTTGCCACCGGCACATATTCGATTGCGCCAGCCGAAGCGCGTGCTACTGCCGCCGTAAGGCCAGCCGCCCGCCGCGCCCGCACGATGACTCCGTGGGCGCCGCTGGTCTCTGCACACCGCAGTATCGCCCCCAGGTTGTGAGGGTCCTCGATGCCGTCGAGCACGCAGTACAGAGGCGGGTCATCCTTCCCTTCGGAAATCGAGAACAGATCGTCGAGCTCGACATAGTCGTGGGCTGCGGTATAGGCGATGACTCCTTGGTGCTGCGCAGTTGTGCCTACCCGATCGAGCGCATCTCGAGGAACGTACTCGACAGGAACTCTGTGCTGTCGCGCGAGCTGCAGTATCCCGGCGATGGAACTGTGCCGGCCGATGTTTCTGGCAAGCAGGATCCGGTTAATCGGCCGGCCGGACTTCAATGCCTCGAGTACCGGATGTCGCCCCTCAATCGCCTCAGCCATGCTGTCTTACCGCCCACACGATCGTTCGGATAGTACCGCACTGTAGGTGAACATGCATCAGAAGTCGCATCGTGACGCATGAATTCTATCAGCAATGCACACGTCCGTATGAGGATAGTACAGTTTCGACAGACGGCAGTGCGCTGTGATAGATTCGTCGCAACTCAGGTAGCATGAGGAGCACTTGGGACAGGAAGGAGGATGATGACGCACATGAGCACGCAGTTCAGGATAGCCATCGGACTACTGTTGGTGGCGCTGTTCGCCGGGCTGGGGACCTACCTGGGGTGGTGGAGCTTGTTCACTTCTGTCGGGCCTTTTGTCCTTGGACATTGGTTCGGTATCGTTGCCGCAGCCTACCTGCTTGTTGCCGTTCCCGCGTACGCCTGTCTGAAGCGCCGTACGTCCGTGTCTCGCGGTCGTCTGTTGCAGTTTCATGTGTTCGGCAATCTGCTCGTCTTCATACTCATCGTCGCGCACTTCGCCCAGCAGATGGCGCGACCCGCTGAGTTTGCGCCGAGCTGGGGAACAGGTCTGGCGGGATTCATACTCTTTCTCGTCGTGGTTGCTGCCGGTCTCTCGCTCCGTTTTGGCCTTATCCCTGCGTGGCGCAGAACCTGGCGCCTGATTCACGTGGGAGGAAGCCTGATCATACTTATCGTCATCGGTATTCACGCGCTCGAGAACTTCGGGTTGTTCTAGTGGACGTATCCTCGTGAAGCCACACAGCGAAGCTACATGAGAACCGCACTGACGGCAGTGGTTCTGATCCTCATCGCAGTCCTGGCGGGCTTAACGCTATCTCAGGCAATCCGTATAGCAACTGCGCCTGGTGATCCGGACACCGCGGCGCCGTCGGGATGGGAGACATCGGTTCTGGCAACGGGATTAGAGATTCCGTGGTCGCTCGCTCTGCTGCCAGACGGGAGTATGCTGATCACGGAGCGCCCCGGCCGCATACGGTATTTCGATGCTGCCGGGGAACTGATGGAGCAGCCGCTGCTGACCCTGCCCCAGGTGGAACACAGAGGGGAGGGCGGCTTGCTGGGCATCGCCCTGCATCCGGACTTCGAGAACTCTCCGTACATGTACGTCTACTATACATACATTCGTGGCACTGCTCTTGCCAACCGGGTCTCGAGATTCACGCTGAGTGGCCTGCAACCGGGTAATGAAGAGCTCATACTGGATAACATTCCGGGTGCATCGATACATAACGGAGGCCGCATCAGATTCGGCCCCGATGGGTACCTGTATATCACCACAGGTGACGCCGCACATCCCGAGCTGTCGCAATCGCCGGACTCCCTGGCTGGCAAGATTCTGCGCGTAGCGGATGATGGCGGAATACCGGCGGATAATCCCTTCAGCGGCTCACCTGTGTATTCGCTCGGCCACCGTCATCCGCAGGGACTGGCGTGGGATGCGGAGGGACGATTCTGGTCTACGGAGCACGGTCCCGTGGCGCGCGATGAACTGAACCTGATTCATGCGGGCCTCAACTACGGTTGGCCGGTCATTACCGGTGATGAGACGATGAGTAGTATGGAGGCGCCTGTGCTTCAAAGCGGAAGGAATACCTGGGCGCCGTCAGGCATGGCGTACCACGATGGCGCTCTGTACTTCGCGGGGCTGAGAGGCCAGAGTCTGTACCGGGTAAACCTTGACAATGACATGACGATCGAGCGACATCTGGCCGGTGAGTTCGGTCGCCTTCGTGATGTTGTTTCGGCTCCGGATGGCACATTATACCTGCTCACCAGCAACCGTGATGGACGTGGGTCTCCCGTTGGTGAGGATGACCGTTTGATACGCATTACGATTCCTGGTAGCTCGAATTCACCGTAAAACCCGGCTGCCGGTGAGTCGTACTGGCACGCCTGTTGACTCAACTCTCCGTCAGTGGTCGCCACACTCGATCCACCGCGGTGTGGGGGCCGCGACGCACGCGTGGCAGGATGGCGAATATGAACACCGCAAGCGCGACCAGTATGCCACTTCGTGCTATCTCGGCAGCCAGAGTGGTAACGAGCAACTCGTTGGACAGGTTCATCACGAAATGGAATATTATTGTGGCGAGTATGCTGCCACTGGTTCCATTGTAGATCCAGGTCATAATGAACGTGGCAGCGACCAGCCACACGAGGAATTCCAGTGACTGTGTGGTGAACAGCCCCAATTGGCTCTGATAGGTGTCCGCCATGAAGAACAGCGGCAGGTGCCATCCCCACCAGACGAACGCAAGGATGAGGCTTGCAGCAGCCGGGCGGAATCGGCTCTGCAGTGAGTCCAGTCCATAGCCTCGCCATGCGATTTCTTCGAAGATTGGTGCGAGCAGCATGAGCAATACATAGAAGGGTGTGATGCGGGCTACGATATCCATGTTCAGCAGACTTGCGGATGTGACGCGCGAACCGGTGAGCACTGTCCCGAGGAGTATACCCGCCGAAGTGACGGCTGGCGGAAGCAGGAGGATGGCGCACCACCAGCCTGGTGGAATGCGCCGCGGAGAGAAGATGCGCGAGAGATACTCGCGCATGTAGCCCCGGTTTCCGCTGCTGCGTACCATAATGAAGCTGGCTGTAAGAGGGCCGAGGCCGCCGGCGGCGAAGAGAAGGTTTTTGGGGAATTCGCCGGCAGACCACTGGAGCGCAGCGAAGGGGATGAAGAAGAGCCAAGTGAGACCGATTGTGGTGACGAAGAATTGAATGACCCTGAAACGCACGGCTGTACTACCTCTTCTGACGTACAGGGGGAATTGTACACTTCGTTCCTGCACACTGCTATGCAATGTCAGTGAGAATCGATCCACCGGGAATAGCGTGGACTCGCGGATGGCTTGACACGTCGAGTTCCGCACTCTAAACTGCAGCAGTTCGACTTACAGACAGATAGTGATATGAACCGTTTCCCGATGACATTCGCGTTCTGGTTTAGCTTTTACACCCCCATGCACGGGAGCGGTCGTCACGCGTTGAAGTAGCCAGCAGTTCACAAGAGCAACAGCGAAGGACCCTCCCGGGAGGGTCCTTTTCTCGTTGTATCTTGCCATGATGAGTCCGAGCAATGGATACGAAACGGAGGAGTAGCGAGCAATGATTGTCATGAAGACGGATGCGACGGAAGAGGATATTCAGCGGGTAGTCTCCATTGTCGAAGAGAGCGGCCTGCGCGCATCGGTAATTCGGGGCGAGTATCAGACAGTGATTGGCCCTGTTGGGGACGAGCGCAGGCTCGATTTCGACCGCCTTGCCACGCTGTCCGGGGTCAAAGAGGCTGCGAGGGTTGAGGCACCCTACAAGCTCATCAGTCGCGAGTACGCACGCTTCTTTGGAGAGCCGGGTGCCCACCGTACGGTCATTATCGGAGATGTGCGCCTTGGAAACGGAGAGCCGGTGATTATTGCAGGCCCATGTGCTGTGGAGAGTCGGCATCAGATAATGCGCATCGCCGAAGAGGTGAAACAGGCCGGAGCTCATATACTCCGCGGCGGTGTGTTCAAGCCGCGCAGCTCAGTACATGCCTTCCAGGGGATGGGTGCGAGAGGAACGGCAAACGCAGAGGAGGCACTGACCTGGCTTAAGGAAGCGGGCACCGCGTTCGATATGCCGGTGGTGACTGAGGTCCGTGGCGAGTCCATGGTTGATCTTGTGGCCAGGCATGTCGACATAATGCACATTGGCGCGCGCAACATGTACGATCAGGATTTGTTGGCGGATGTCGCCCGAAAGGGAAAACCTGTGCTGCTCAAGCGACACTTCGGTGCGAGCATCGAGGAGTTGTTGGCCTTCAGCGAATACGTAGCCGCTGAGGGCAACAAGGACCTGATCCTTTGTGAACGAGGCATCGTGCCGGTTGGCAAGGGCAAGAACTATACACGCTACACATTGGATCTGTCGGCGGTCCCGGTGATTCATAGCGAGACGTATCTGCCGGTCATTGTCGATCCGAGCCATGGAACGGGGCGACGTGAACTGGTCTTCGACATGAGCTGTGCGTCGATTGCGGCTGGTGCAGACGGCCTGATGATCGAGACGCACTATGACCCTGCTGAGGCACTTGTAGACGGTCCCCAGATGGTGACTCCCGATGAACTCAAGGAGATCATTGAAGCCTGCAGCACGCTATATACATTGCGAAAGAAGACTCGTGGGGCAGCTGCATAGGAGACTGGTATTTGCGACTCACAAATTGCAGCGCACTGTCGGTTGTCCGTGATACCATTTGGCCGTAGGGATCTCCCGATGTAATCGTGCTTCCGCCGGTAGTGGGGGTCAGCCATGGGTGATGCCGTCAGGATCGAACCAGCGTCTCGGGAGCATCTGGGCGATCTCGCCGCAGTAATGGTTGAGGCGTTCAGTACGGAAGGGACCAATGCGTACGTCTTCGATCTCAACCGCGACGCCGCCTGGCGGGCCCGCTACAGAACCGCGCTGGCTGAGGTCAGATGGCTCTTTGGGAATCACAATCACGTGGTCGTTGCCATGGATAACAGCCAGGTGGTAGGCGGCGCGGTCCTGTGTGTCAATCACTCTCCGTCCCGTTTCCGGCGCGGCGTATTCAGCCTGCGCTGGCTTGCATCCGGCCTTCCGCTCGTTACGTCAATCCGATGGACGCGAGTGCCGGGCGTGATGAGGGCGACGCGAATATCTGAGCCTCCTGTGCGGCCATATCATACGCTCGCAGCGGTCGCCGTCCATCCAACCCGGCAGGGGCAGGGGATCGGCAGAAAGCTGATTGATGAAGTGCATCGCATCAGTGACCGTGACCTGAAATGCACTGGTGTCTATCTGTACACTGCCGACCGACGCAACCAGCAGATCTACGAGCGGTGCGGCTATCGAACGCTTATTGAGCGCTCTACCGGAGATCTGACGATACGCCATATGTTTCGCCCCAATCCCATCAACGAGTTCACCCTGGGAACCGATGACCCCAGCATCTAGGCAAGGTTTTTTGTTTTGCGTCACTGACACCTGCGATCATCTCTCTGCGCTGCGAGGTGCCTTTCGGCTCTGTAACAGGTCCTCCATGCGGCGAATCCGAATGGGACCAGTGTGATACCCGGAGACCCTCGCCGTATATAGAGGCATGAGCGCCCGGCCTTACGCGGTTGATTTCGCTGCCGACACTACCAGCCGGGTCCAGGAGGTGTGCAATTGCATAGACTACTTGTCAGTATCATCAGTTTCGCGTTAATCATCACACTCGTGGGATGCGCTCCTGCCGCTTCTGCCGACGTTCTCCAGTCGGAACTGCCACGTGAGGATCCCGAGTCCCTACCAGCTGGCGATCTGGATGCGCTGGTGGAGGGGAACAATCAGTTTGCATTCGATCTCTACAGACTGGCCGTGGCCGGCGATGAAAACCTGTTCTTCTCTCCGTACAGCATCTCGCTGGCACTCGCCATGGCATACGCCGGCGCTTCAGGTGAGACCGGTGTTGAGATAGGGGATGCCATGCGCTATCCGTTGCCGCAGGACCGGCTTCATCCCGCATTCAACTATCTTGACCGCCAACTGGCAGGACGAGGACAGGATGCTCAGGGTAAGGATGACGATGACTTTCGGCTGAATATCGTCAATGCGGTCTGGGGACAGAAAGACTATCCGTTCCTTCCCGAATACCTCGATGTATTGGCCCGTAACTATGGCGCAGGTCTGCGCACTCTTGACTTCGTAGGCAATCCTGAGAGTTCACGCAAGACAATCAACCACTGGGTTGAGGAGCAGACAGAGGACCGAATACAGGAGTTGATCCCGCAGGGTGCCATCGACGAGTTGACGCGACTTGTCCTCACAAATGCCGTCTACTTCAACGCTGCTTGGGAGTCGCAGTTTGAGAGGGGGGCAACATCAGATGCCACATTCTACCCGCTGGATGGTGCTGAAGTACGGATCCCGATGATGCGCCAGATGGGCTCCTTCGGGCACTACCGCGGTGCAAACTACCACGCTGTCGAGCTTCCGTACGACGGCCGCGAGATTTCCATGGTTCTGCTTGTGCCCGACCGGGGACAGTTCAGTGTGTTTGAGGCGGAGCTGGATCATGAGCTGGCGCATGAAGCGATCAGGAATCTGCAGCGTACGGAGATCCGATTCAGTATGCCGCGCTTCAACCTTGAATCCACGCTCGATCTGAAGGGCGCGCTGTCCGCTATGGGCATGCAACAGGCGTTTGACCCGGCAGTAGCCGACTTCTCCGGCATTGATGGGACACGCGAGCTGTACATCACCGACGTAC
>PUON01000071.1 GCA_003552125.1 Dehalococcoidia bacterium
AAATCCGGCGGCAGGGCCAGACAGCCCCCAAGCGCCAGCGGCGCCAGCAGAACAGCAAGTCTTTGCACCCGTTTCATGCACACCCGACGCTGACAGACAGGGCTGCAGATTGCGCCAGATCAGGGCTGCGCGCAAGTATGCCTGCACCTTGAGACCAACGCGCAAGCAACCAACGATCATGGAAGGGAGGACGCGTCGACCTGATGGATACGCAACTGGCCGCCTTCGCGCCGGTCGCCATGCTTACCGGGTTCGCTTCCTTCTATTGCGACGGCGGCCCATAGGTCCGGAATGCGGGTCAGATGATCTGCGCGGTCATGATCCGTAGCACGGACGGGCATGAGAGCAGACGCGCATCCGGGCGCTACATGCCGCAAGCGTCAACAATATATTCGCACCAAGCGGGCGGTGGCTCTGGCGCATCGGGGTCATCATAGCGAATACCCGGCGCGAAACGCGGCCGCGACACCGCCATCTCAGCGAAACGACGCGACCGCAGGCCGACCGTGAAAGGCGGGTTATATTCCATCCAGCCTTCGGTGAGCAGGACGGTCTCGCCAGGACTGATCGACGGCAACCGCTGTGCGAGATATTCTTCCACAAATTCATCTGTCAGTCGTCCGGCCCCGCCAGAACGTTCGCCAAAGCTCCAGACGACGCGATAGGTCTCTTCCTCGGTGTCCCATCCAATCAGCGACATGCGCATGTAGACAGGGTTCGGGGATTGTGTCGCGACCGTCATGAAACGATGGCTCCCGCGCAGGAATTCCGGGGTGACCGAATTGGCGCTGACCCGCGACACCAGGTCGCCCGTCGTGAACACGGCTCGCTGCAACCCCGTCTTGGACCGGAATGCATCTGTAAAGGTGAAGGATGCCATGAGCGCCCAGAACACGATGGGTAGAATCAGAACGGTCTCGACACTGATCGAGCCGTCTTCGTTGCGCAGCCGGTCGCGCACAGTGTTGCGGATGACGCTGCAAAGCGAGATGAGATGTTTCATTCGGTCACAAACCCCGAAACAGTGCGCAGCGAGTACATCCCCGACGAATCCAGCGGCAGCTGCAGCCCAAGACGCGAGGTAGGAAAGATCGGGCGCACGAGGTAGCAAGCGCGCACGAGCATGAGATCCTCGTTCCCACCGATCGTGAAGATTGTCAGCGGCGTGATCGGTTCGCTCAGATCAATGCAGCGTGTAGGCTCTTCAGGGAAATTCCAACTCGACATGCTTATGCGCCGCATCTCGAGCAGCAGGCGTTCATTGCAATTTGTAAGCAGATTGGCCCGCTCGCAAACCTGAGCGCGGAACTCTTCCTGGGTTGCGCCATATTCAAGGCGTCCAAGCCGGATGTCGCGGACGGACAGGTCCACCGCACGCTCGAGCGAGACACGTTGAATCATAAGCCAGCCGGAATCGGCCCCCATGAGCATGAGGGACGCGACCACCGGGAACATCACCGCAAACTCGACCGTTGCCGAACCTGCGTTCGAGGCGACGAAGCGGCACCATAAGGCTCTCATCATGCGACGTAGCATCATTCGACCAACCTCAGTGCCTGAATCGAAGCAGCGATGGCCGAGAAGACCTCATCCAGGTCGGTGCCCACGGCGTTGAAATAATGATTCGGAGTCGATGCACATTCGTTCATCTCGTTCTGGCCCCGGGTATTGGTTTCGAAGGCGATGGTGTAGATCACAACACCATTTTCCTTGGCCAAATCGCAGGCGCGAAAGAAGTCCTCCACGTTCTGCGACTGAGACGTGATGGTGCGGCGCCAGTTGTTGTTCAGACCGATAAGATGAGTGCTGTTGAGCGTGTCTTGTTCCGACTCCGTGGGATACACGCCGTTGGTGCCGAAGACCGAGTTGGTCCCCGGTCTGCGCGGGCGAGACTGTTGCGTGATCAGCCCATCCGTCATCAGCACCACGACCTTTCTGGTGCCTTCGTCATCCCATGCAACAGGACGGTCCAGATGGACATTATTCACCCTGTTCGACGCGACAAGCTCGCCGGTCAACCAGTTGCTGGCCGGATCGAGCAATGCCAGTCCCCAGCGCATCCCGTAATGTGTGCCTGTGCCGTCGTGCAGGCGCATATTGGTCAGATAATCGCGCAGTTCCTGCTCGTCGCTGGAATGGTAGAGAATCGAGTTCGCCTCGATCGGGCACCACCCCCAATCCATTGTAGGCCAGTCTACCGGCCAGTTCATGAAATGCGGCGCCTGCGGGATCGTCGACAGGTCTGGCAGACCAGTCGAGTTGAAGACAGACCGCGGCAGGTCCGGGCAGTGTGAATAGTCGTGCCAGGCATTGCCGCCCAGCGCCTCGAAAACCTGCTGACCGGGATTCACGGTCCCGGCGTATGGAATGATCGAGATGGTGGTGACGTCGGGTACCTCGTCGTCCATAACCTGCGACACGAAGTTGCGCGCCGCGCCACGCAGGCGAGTGATTCGCGGAATGCCGATGCTGTCGGTCCAGCGCATTGACCCCGAAATATCGAGCACGAGCGAAATCTCGATATTCGACACCTGCTCCAAGGCGCCACTCGCCTCCTGGCTGACCAGTTGGTCCTGACCAACCATGTGCATGAAGATGGAATTCACGGACGGGCGGGTGCGCACCACGACTCTTGACGAATTCAGACCACTCTCGATCTCGATTGGCTCCACAAGATAGTCGAGCAGGTTTTCGGCCTCGAAATAGTCGCGAACAATCGCCTCGCGGTCACCGGCCTCGCGCAATGTGGCTGCGGCCAGGACGGCACGGTCTGCGGTTGCCTGCACCCGGATCCGCTTGGATTCGTAGCGCATGAAATCCACCGCGATACCTGCAATCAGCAAGATGCAAAAAAAGACGATCATGCCGAAGATCAGCATATTGCCATCTTCGGATCTCACATATCGGCGCGTGAAGCGCCGAAGCCATGACCCTTTGTGGCGGCAGGAAATTTCGCTTTTTTCAATCATGGTCACACTCCGGATGCGCAGGGCGCCAGGGCATCCGGATGCCCCACGCCGACTCTTTCTGAATACAGTTGTTAGCAATTGCCCGTGGCAGGATTTGGGCGCAGCGCGCCGCAAAAGCGCCGTAATCCCAGCAGGAAAAGGCAAAAGATTTCACATCCGGTGGTGGACGCGCGCCCGGATTTGCGCGAGTGTC
>PUON01000065.1 GCA_003552125.1 Dehalococcoidia bacterium
CTCCTGCCCAAGACCTTTGGCTGACCGCTTCCGAGGAAGCGCTTGCCTGGCTGCTTCCGCCATGCCCACTCTGCGATACATCTCAACCAGCAGCCCTGCTCCCGCCCGCGGCGTCACCACCTCTTCCAGCCCGCCCGTCATAGCCACCCCCAGACAGCCCTGATATTTCTCCATCGGCTTTCACCTCCCGGGTGACAGCTTGCCACAAGCTGCGTAGCTTTGTCTCGCGCTAGCTATTCACGGATTAGGGATAGTTTCTGAAATATTGACAACTGAGTATAATATCCCTTATACTCACTCCATTATGGAACAAGGAGAGTCTCTGCCGCTGCCGCATCTGGATGACTACCTGCTACACCTCCAAGCGAATAGTTACTCCAAACGCACCATCGACAATTATGAACGGGACTTGAAAGTGTTCGCGCGATTTCTGGGTGAGAGCAACTTCCAGTTCGCCTCCCTGACCAAGCGACACGTACTCTACTATAAGGCCTATCTTGCGTCGCGTGATCGCCGTACTTCAACCGGCGAAGCTGGCGATGTTGTATCTCTGGATTCCAGAAGTGTGAATCGCATGTTGTCTGCAGTCCGATCATTTCTCAAGTTCCTCATCGATATGGATTACCCCTGCCCGCTGGCTCCGGAGTCAATAGAGCTCTCCAAGACCGTGCGCAGGCACCCCCAGGTCGCCGAGCTCGGGGCACTCACTGCACTCGTTGAGTCTCCAAGTGCGTTCGAGTCGAATTTACGTGTTGCCTTGCGTAACCGGGCAATGCTTGAGGTCCTATTTGCCACCGGCATGCGAATTTCCGAGTTGTGTAATCTTAACCGCACTCAGATCGATGAATCTGGTCGCATATTCATCACCGGGAAGGGGCGTAAGCAGCGTTTCGTGTACTTGACCGATCGTGCACGTCATCATCTGAAGGCCTATCTCTCAATAAGGGACGACAACGCCTCAGCGCTGTTTGTGCCCTATTCAGGTCGCAATGTAAGGGCTCCCAAGCGCAGGATCTCTGCAAACTACGTACAGGAACGGATAAAACGCTATCGTGAGAAGTTGGGCATCAATGTGCCGACGTCCGCGCATTCGTTGCGTCACGGTTTCGCAACATATCTTGCAGAGGAAGGCGCAAATCCAGCGGCACTACAGATTCTACTTGGCCACGAATCCTTGCACACGACCACACGCTACGTGCATGCTTCCGATCGTTACGCTGAAGACACTCACAGGAAGTACCATCCGCGCTCAAGTCTGTGAGAAGACTAGCTGATGATTGAATCGGTTCCGGTATAGCCGAGCGCGTCGATTACGGACACAATCTGTACTGGGCCCGGCAGGATTCGAACCTACGACCAACCGGTTATGAGCCGGCCGCTCTGCCGCTGAGCTACGGGCCCCTCGAGTTCCGCGTAAGAGTAATCTACGAGGCACCGAATGATACACCGCTCACGAAGAAGCGCGCAACACGAATTCGCGGGCGCCAGGTTGCTGAAGAGAAAGGGTTATGTCACTTACTCAGCTCAATCACCGCTGGGGGGGTGCAGGACAGCGAC
Source organism: Dehalococcoidia bacterium (assembly GCA_003552125.1). Classification (GTDB taxonomy): domain Bacteria; phylum Chloroflexota; class Dehalococcoidia; order GIF9; family AB-539-J10; genus SKVJ01. Next base: position 1,558 of record PUON01000065.1, read on the forward strand.
TCAAGGTACCTTCGGAGATGGTGCAGCGCATAATATGATCCAAGCGTGCGAGACCTCGTTTGGCGAAGTCTGTGCGTGGCGACGGATGTGGAGGCCGTCCGCACGTCGCGGATAGCGACTGCGATTTCGTCCATAGCGGGAGATGAGTCAACGACAGGTTCTCCACATACTGCAACCGCGAGATCACATGCGAATTCCTCAGCCACTCTATTCGCGATTTTCGCAGCAGTAAGCTTCGATTGCCGCGCTGACAGTATCAGCGCACCGCAGAACCACTTCTCGCTGTCCTCCGCGGAGGTGAGCATTGCGGAGAGCCGCCCTCCGGTAATGGTTTCCCCTACCGCCAGGCTCAGGCCCAGTTTGATAAGGAGTGATGCAGCAACCGACTCCTGTGTTTGTTCGTCCACGCCCCAGATGGAATCACCGAGAAGCTGACGGACCTTCGTTTCGATCGGCGATATCGCTTTCTGCACAGCCCTGTTGTCTGCTGCCTTCGCCGTGATACGCACGTAAATACCGTCCTGCTTCGCGTACACCGCCACCGTCGGATTGGAGCTTGGCGTCAGGGGCTTCAGCGCAGCGTCAACCTGCGATTCGGAGATATCGAACAGTTTCAGTGTTCGAGATACTATGACCGCCCCAGACTTCAGAAGGGGCTCAATCTCTGTCTCCCACATTTGATGCAGTTCTCCAGGTGGGCCAGGCAGGGCGATGATGCTCCCTGTTTCTCTAGCTACCCACCAACCCGGTGCGGTGCCCTGAAGATTCCTTATCGGGCGTGCTGACGGAATGAGGGAGGCCTGCTTCAGATTATTGGTTGTCATCTCCATCTGCCTGAGTTCGAAGAATCGGCGCAGGTCTTCGGACAATTGTACATCCACAACTGGTGTCTCGTGGACGAGCCCCGCTATCGCTTCTCTCGTGATGTCATCATCGGTGGGTCCCAGTCCTCCGGTGGTAATGATGAGTTCGGATCGGCTGACCGCACGATGCAGGCAATCCGTAAGACGGCCCAAGTTGTCGCCAACTGCCGTGCTGAAGTGAAGGTCGATACCAAGCGCCGACAGGCGTCTCGCAAGGTACTGCGTGTTGGTGTCAGCGATATCGCCTAGAAGCAGCTCGCTACCGACGCAGATGATTTCGGCGCGCGTGGATTTCAGGCTCTTCATCTCCCTTGTTCACATTCAAACCGGGTAGAAAAGAGTGGCGCAACCAATTTCGACTGCACCCATGCTACGAGTGGCGGCCACTGGCCAGGAGGGGGCGGTCGTCATCCGACGAAGAACCGCCTCCCTGTTGGCAGTAGCGGATGATCTCGGCGAAGTTCTGTATCCTGGTTATGTTCGCGGATTCGATGATACCATCGTAGGTGACGTTTATCCAAGGCTTCTGGTACATGGAACTGAACTTCTCCGACATCGCTGCTACGATGCCGCCAGGCATGCAGCCGTGGGGCATAACGGATACCACACCAGAGAATTGAGGATTCTCCATCCATTCGACACCGCTGCCGATGCTCAGAACCGCTTCGCTACCGCACTTAGATGACAGCCACTGGCGGGAGTAATGCAACAAATGCTTGGTGGCAGGATCTGGCTCGACGAAGCCTCCGCAAAGGCGCTCGACACTGCGCTCAGAATGTTCTTGCCACGATTCCAACACGTAATTCACAATCAGTCTGCGCACGCTGCGGTCCTTGATCGCGTCCTCTACGTTACGCCGGGAGACGTACTTCATCCACTCAGCCATGGGAGAGACGATTACCTCGAGGCCAGCCTCTTCACAGCAGCGTACAAGGTTCGCGTTGGAGAAGTCATTGGAGCGAAGGAAGATCTCTCCGTTGATGCCAACGAGGGGTTTGCGAGGGATCGACGGATCGAGAAGTCCCTTGAACTCTGCCGTCGCCTCCTTCATGAGGTCCTTGTACTTTCGCCGTTCTTCCAGTCGTCTCTTCAGGCCATCACTATAATACCGGAACAGTTCGTCTGCAGCTCCATGTGTCTTCTCATACGGACGGGTGCGCCAGACCATCTTCTGCAGGATATCCATAGAAACACAGGCCTTCCACGTGTCGCTTACGAACATCAGAAGATCCCGTTGTGAGCCAATCTGCATATCACGATAGCCATTATTTGAAACGCTGGCCAGCATGGGCATATCGATACCAAGATCCCGAAAGATACGAAGTTGTTCTCCCGCGTAATGACCGAGTCGACACGGGCCGTACGCGCTGGCCATGAATGCAGCTGCCTTCGCGGGTTCGTGCCCATTCTCGTAGTAGTGCTGCAGGAATCCACCAAGCGTAACCCTGAACGGCAGGCACTCTACGCCGGACGTCACCTTGTCGGCGTACTGGAGCACCCTCGCATCCGGCTCGGGAAGCACCCGAACCTTCAGGCCGTAACCACGCATGGCGGCGCCGATTATCTCTGCATGTGGTGACATGTACGGAATCAACAGCTCGTGGTCCGATTTCGTGAGTACTCCGATTCCGCGGTGAATTTCCCGCGGATCGACCACCTTCACTTCCCCAGACTTGGCGTGACCAAGGATGGTGTCCACGAAAGCCTCAAGTCGAGTGACAATTCCGGCCTCTGCTGCGTGTTCGTCAATCTCGAGTTGTCCTAAAGGCTTCCCACCCATTATGTCATGCACCATGCGCAGCATGAACGAGTTAGGGCCACATCCGAAGTTAGTTATCGCCATACCGTAGAGTTGCGGATTCTCACTAACAATACGGGCAGCGGCAATGAACTTGCTTTCATATGCCCAGTACGGACGATCCTGGTAAAGTTTGGGATCAACGTCTTCAAGTGGCAGATAATCGAGTGGGATTGGAACGACGCCAAGTTGTGCCAGCTTCTCAGCGATGCCAAGGTTGGCCCCGGCATCCTGCGACATGTATGATCGTGAGAATATCACCACACCCAGCTTATTGCTCGTGCGGAGTTCATCCAGCAACTGCTTACCCCTGTCAGCCTGTTGCCTCCGGAATGCCTCAAGGCTTTCCAATCCCGCCTCAGCCGCAGCACGTCCCTTTTCCCGACTGTACCCCATGGCGACAGCAGCAGCCTCCAGATTCCTGACAACATCCGCATTCCCCTGGCTGAAATCAAGCGTGGGTACAATGAGCCTATCGCCAAGATCTACCGATTGGCGTATTATGTATGGTGCTGCCTGCACGAGAGGACACGCGTACTTCTGGTTCTCCGGCCCCTCCATACGTCCCAATCTGATCGCCGATGGGAAAAGCACGTAGTCAGCATCCTCAAGATACGCAGCATGGCCGTGCACCAGCTTCACTGGAAAGCAACTATCCGTGTAGGCGAGCTCGATCGACTGCGAAATGATGTCAGCCGTCGTCCTGCCGGTGACCACAGGTCGGGCGCCCAGAGCGTTCACGAAGCCGATCAGCAGAGGGGCGAAATCGTACACCAGAAGTGCCCTCGGAATCCCCACAGTGGGACCAGTTCCACCCGTGCCACCCGAATTCGCGAAAAGCAGGTCTTCGCGCTCATCGAACGAAGTTCTCCGGCGTGCATGGCCGGCTGCGGCATCATATCGATCGCAACGGCTGCCATAGAACGTGGGCTTTTCACCCGGGACCTGCATGCGTGTGATCGTGCAATTGTTGTCGCAAGACTTACACGTAAATGTCGACAATGCGACATCTGCGTCAATGACATCCTGAAACCCGTTGAAGCCCGTCGGGCTATCGTGCATCGCTTCCTTGGCGAGCAGTGCCGCCCCAATAGCTCCCGTGATCTCTTTGTGCTCCGGTACCATAAGGTGGGTATCAGGAAGCTCCCTTTTGAAAGCGGATACAACCGCCTGGTTGTAGAATACCGCTCCGGTGAGGATCACCCGGCTCCCGAGTCGTCTGTTTTCGACGACTTTGGACAGGTAGTTCTTGGCAATTCCGATGGCGAGGCTCCCGGTAATCACTTCAAGCGGGATTCCCTCCTGTTGGGCACTGGCAACTGATTGGGCCATGAACGAGGCACAACGAGTACCAAGATCGATCGTGTATGAAGCGTCAAACGCAAGCCTGGCGAACTGCCCGTCAGTCACGCGTACGCCCAGCATTTCTGCCAGCTCGTCGATAAAGCTGCCGGTGCCAGCAGCGCACGCCTTGTTCATCTGATAATCGACGACGACACCATTTCGCTTTATGACCAGTTTGGAGTCCTGCCCACCGATCTCGATGATGTCTGCGTCAGGATCAATCTCGGCCGCCGCACGTGTCTGTGCTGTGATCTCATTCTTGATGAGGTCCGCGCCCACAAGGCTCCCCACCAGGTAGCGCCCTGACCCGGTGATACCGACACCGGCGATAGTGACCTTCCCTGCCCCTTTTTCCAAGAGCCGGCTGAACAAGTCCTTCACTGCTTGAACCGGACGACCTGCAGTCATCAGGTAGTGCTTCGCGAGAACATTTCCCTCTGCGTCGACGATGGCCGCCTTGGTGCTCGTCGAGCCGATATCGATGCCGAGGTAGCCGACGCATGCTTCCGTGACGGTGGGTTGCGTAGGTGCGGCACTCGTATCTACGCGCTCAAGTGGTGGCGTATGGAAGTACTGTGTCGGTGCATCCACAGAATTCAAGAGCACACTTTCGGATCTTCTTCCGATCGTGAGCAACGCGGCACCAAGTGCCTGAGTGTAAAGATGATTCTCCGGGACCGTTACGGTCGTGGGGGTTTGGTTGCGAGCGGAGATTACATCTTCGAGAGCCTTGATGATTGCGGCATTGGCAGCCACTCCCCCCACCACGAAAATCGGTGAAACGAACGGACCTTTCTTGAACGAGCCGACCATACGTGCAACGCTCTCGCACAGTGCGAAGAGCATCGGTTCGACGGACACTCCCTTCTGCTGCAGGTGAATGAGATCGGTCTTCGCGAATACGCTGCAACGGGCGGCTATCCGCGGGGCCACACCATCGCATCGCAGGGCGAGAGCGGCGAAATCATCGATACTGATACCGAGACGATAGGCCTGCTGTTCAAGGAAGCGACCAGTACCTGCGGCACACAGCGGGTTCGACTCAACCTTCCATGGTCTGCGCAGCCCATCCTCAAGCTCAATGATGAGTGACGACTGCCCGCCTATCTGAATGATCGTACGTGCATCAGGATGCGAATTGAGCACGCCAGATGCGATGGCAAGTGAACTGCTGTAGGTGGCCCAGCCCAGTTCGTCAGGTATGCACGAACTCGCGGATCCTGACACCCCCACCGCAGCTATCAAATGCGGAGGAACCTCACTAGTGAGGCGGGAAAGTAGAGTCTGTACTGCAGCGCGAGGCCCTGTGCTGACTCTCTCTACATCCTGGGAAACGGTGTGACCGTTCTCATCAATCAGGCAGAGCTTAACGCTAACTGATCCAGCATCGATTCCTACGTAGTGTTGCATATGTACGAGGGTCGATTTTAGCACACTCGTGCGGGTTTGGCTGCCAACATACCATAATCTGTGGAATAGACAGTAGGGCGACCGCCATCCATGGCGGTCGCCCAGATTGAGAATGGTTTCCTATGGCAGTCGCGCGATATGGTAGGGTCCGGTACATGCAGGTCCATCAGTGTAACGCAGCGTAAGATCAGTGAGATCGAGGATGATTGAAGTGAGCGTTTGCCATTGATCGATCTTCGGGTACTTCTCATCAGGGTGTCTGCAAATGGAATCGGGATAGCTGAAGTGATCGGACAGCGCCTCCCTGATACTCTCCACGTTCAGCCTGCCGCGCCGTGTCTCAAGCAATCTTCTCAAACGTCTGCTGCGGTAAACGGTGTCAGGGAGAGTGCTCTTGCCAGTATCGCGAAGGCGAAGCATCGGTGATTCGAAGTGATTGGCGTGTGTGACTATGCCATCCTGCGGGTAAACGAACAGCAAGTCATTCGGCAGGTTCTCAACATCGATCACTTCGCCTCCCTGATGTCCGATGACCATATTCATACTATTTGGGCCAACGTTGTTCATGAGCATCCGCAGAGCGTTCGACATGCGTGTCGAGTTCAATATCCCCCGGAGCTTGATAAGAAACGGAAGCCCAGGCCTGAAGACGTCGGCCTCAGTTCGTATATAGTTGATGCAGACCCCAATGCCAGCCGCATTGATGCCTCGGTGGCCAATCGTCCCCGCCTCCGCATGCATTACGATATCGGGCTTATCTTTCTGCTCAATCTGCAGAATAACCGAAGTGTGCAACGCCTCCGCTCGCCAGTCCCAATTCTGGCCGATGATCACGTGGCCGTTCTCCGTGACCTCCGGCAGAAGTCCGAACGACGTACAGCCACCTGAGGCGGGATCTTTCATGGGATTGGGGAGACAACTGAAAGTGAGCTCGGTGCGTGCGTTCAGCGCAGCGATCTCTCGAAATTCGACACCTGCACCTTCAGCAACACCCTGCATCTCCTCTACAAGGTCGGGATCCAACTGCTCGATGAAGGGTATAAACGCCTCCGCATCTGCCAGTATCTTGTCCTTGTCAACGCCTCCCATATGCTGCCAGAGGTTCATGTAGAACCGAAGATTGTCCTTGATAAGCTCCGGCACGCTATTCCCATGTTGGCGTCCTATTTCTCGCGGGGTGCCCTTGAGCTTCAATACCGGTACGGTCATGGTACCCTCCCTGTGTATTCTTAAAGCTGCGCCTGCAAGCGAGTCAGGCGTAATCTCACCTAGCGGGCGTCAATTCATTTTACATAGTTGTGCTTCGAACAGCCAACCTCGGCAGGAGATGCGTTGTTATGGCATTACTCTTCCTGCTACAATTTGTGATTGTCGCGGCGGATCCTGCCTTAAAGGATACGCCTTTTACTAACCACAGCTACGCTACCATGAAGTCGCCCGAGCGAGCACCAACAACCGTGAGAATCTCACGCAGAATCGATCGACTGTCTGCTGATTCGGCATTCGTCGTCCTCGCCAGAGCACAAGCACTGGAAGCTCGTGGCATCAACGTTATGCACCTGGAGATCGGCGAGCCATGCTTCGAGACGCCATCGAACATCTGCGAGGCGGGTCTACAATCGATAGCGCAAGGATTGACCAGGTACTGTAATTCACAGGGGATCGTCTCGTTGCGCGACGAGATCGCTCACGAGATTCACCGTAGTAGGGGCGTAAGCGTACCGACTGAACGGATCATTGTGGGGTCGGGTGCCAAACCCCTGATCTTCTTCGCCATTCTCGCCCTTCTGGATGAGGGAGATGAGGCAGTCTATCCCGCTCCTCTATTCCCAGTCTTCCAGTCGGCTGTCGCGTTCGCAGGAGCGCGTCCAGTTCCGGTGCCATTGCGGGAAAATCTGGAGTTCCGCTTCGATATGGAAGATTTGCGCACCCGTGTCACCCCCAGGACCAAGCTCATCATTCTCAATTCGCCGCACAATCCTACCGGCGGAGTCTTGAATGCTGAAGACGTAACGGAAATAGCGACGCTGGCAACAGAGCGAGACCTACTGGTGCTGTCCGATGAAGTCTATGATCACATGTACTACGAGGAACCACCAGCAAGCATTATGCCGTGCGATGGCATGGAGGAGCGAACCATACTGGTATCAGGTTTCTCCAAGACCTATGCGATGACCGGTTGGCGGTTGGGCTATTCGGTCATGCCTGATTGGCTCGTAGAGCCGGTGGTGCGTCTCATCAACAGCAGTGTCTCATGTACTCCTCAGTTCATTCAGATGGCTGGGCTTGAGGCTCTAACCGGTCCGCAGAGTGACAGTGCTGAGATGATGCGCACACTGAAGCAACGTCGCGACCTCATGATCCAAGGATTGAACGACATTCCTGGCATAAGCTGCCGCTCGCCTCGCGGCGCCTTTTATGCGTTTCCGAACATCACGTCACTGGGCATGACGTCGGTCGAACTGGCCAACCTCTTGCTTGAGGAAGGGGGTGTGGCAACGCTTCCAGGCACTGCGTTCGGACCTGAGGGTGAAGGCTACCTGCGTCTTTGTTTCTCCACGTCGGAGGAGGTCATTCGCGAGTCCCTCAGGCGCATCCGAGATGTGGTGTCCCGCATCGCGGCTTGTTAGTCGATTCCCCCGCGGTTCCTGCTCATTCTCTCACCTTCAGAATGCTTGCCACGACAATGGGTGGGAGTTCTCTTGCTCGGCGAGGAAGCGTCTAAAAACTACCTGCACACACACTGCAGTGCAGGAGTGGTGGTGAAGCGCCTTCGTCACTGCAGGGATACGACCGCCGGACATCATCGTGTTGTCCAGGTCGTGTCACCTTTCACGGGGCGTGAGATCGGATGACATGGAATCCCATGATCTGCCGCAATTCATTCACTACAATCAGGAAGAGATACACTCAAGGTCATGACAGGTTCCACGGGGCCTATGCTGATAAGTAAGTTGAGACACCATTGTGTCACGGCACCAACACACAGGAGCCCGCGCCAACAACCACGGCGTCGTCCTTCGTGTCGGACAAGCCTCGCCCGCTGCGAGCAATACGTTCGCTCTCAGTTCACACATGTCGACCGTGGCTACGTCAGTTCCGCTCTTTCAAGAGGGTTTCAATGCGCGATTTGATTTCCTGTGCCGCCACTGCACCCAAGCTCACATCAGCGATGAGGCCATCCCTGAAGTATAGTATTGATGGGATACTCGAGATCTGGTATCGGCGTGAAGCAAGCGGATTTTCGTCCACATTGACTTTGCAGAACTTGACACGTCCAGCGTACTCAGCTGCAAGCTTCTCCGTAATGGGGGCGATTGCACGACAGGGCGCACACCAAGGAGCCCAGAAGTCGACCAGCACTGGGAGTGAAGACTTCAGGACCTCCTGTTCAAAGGTCGCATCATTGACGGTCTGAACTTCGTGCGTGGCCGTTGCATGATCAGTCACGGCAACGTCTATGAGTATGTCCCCCTCCGTGCTGTCGGTAATGCGCAGTGCGTTGCGCAACCTGATGACCTGGTGGTTGCGGGTGCCCGGTGGGATTTTGATTTCGAGGTGCTTGCCGCGTCTTGCGACTCGCCTTAGGGTTCCCTGCTGAGCCTCTTCGCGCGAGACGGTGAGCCTATAGGCCACCGACTGCGGTGTATCCTGTGAAGACCCGTGATCACCCATGTTGTGCTACCCGGTTCTGTCGTGATCCTCATGACAAGGCGTTATCCTGTTAGGCTACTCATCCTCCGCAGCCTCCCCTTCAAGCTTCGCCTTCGGTCTCAAATTAAGCGTTCGCTTGACGAGGTCTTTGTCATGCTCATAATCGATCACACGCTGGAGCATTATCTTCTGGGCCTGAACGGGACCGGCGCCGTGCCACGTACCAACGCCGTGCATACCTGCTGTCCAGTTCTGCAAGTGCTTGTGCACTTTCATTACATTCTCCGCGGGTTCGTCGCCACCGAAGCTGTAGAATTCCTCAACATATGCCTTCGTCTCCGGATTCTCCAGTTCCTTCAGGGACGGCAGCGTCACAATCAATCCGCCCCCAATGTCACCTGCGAGTGCCATGACACGCCAAAAGGCATTACATACATTCAACTTCGCAACGTTTCCCATCAGCTCGTCCGGAAGAAACACACCGGAACCCTCTGGTTCCTCGGAACCCTTATATGCAGCAGATACTCCGCAGGCCCTGCAGGTCTCTCGGAGCGAGACCATCTCGGCGAGCTGCTCATTAATATGAGGTGCGTTCTGAAGTCCCTTGTACTCCTGGATGAGCTTAGCGCTCCCGATGATCTGATTCATGAAGCCAACCTTGCAGGTCCCACCGCAGGTCATACGGTGCGTGCGGGCGAATCGGGTTACGAATTTGCCCGAGTAATCGTGCTCTCCACAGTGAAACACTCTGTCCCATGGCACAAATACGTCCTCGAAGATCACCATGGAGGTCTCCCGCTGGCCGAACAGAGGATTACCCAATTCCTCAATGTCGCCTGCGATCTCGCGCTCGGCCGAGTAAGGGGTATACTGGCACACGAAGGTGATACCGGGTGCATCGGGAGGAGTAGCGAATGCCACCGCGTAGTCGGCCTCTCCTTCAGAATGTGCAGACTGTGGCAGTACCATGATCTCGTGGCTCGCGAAGCCGCCGCTGATGTTGATTTTGGCACCGCGCACCACAATCCCCTTGTCATTCTTGTCGACGACCTTGACCGACAGGTACGGGTCCGGCCATTTCAGAGCCCTTTTGTTGCGCTGGCCTCGAGGTTCGGTGAGTGCGCCGGCAACGGCGAGATCGTTCTCTTGCACCCATTTGAGATACTCGAGGAATCTGGGATGATAAGATGTACCGAGGTCGCGATCCATCTCCCACGTGGTGCTCCATGCAGCATGGAAACAGTCCAATCCGACGCAACGATAGATGCACGTGCCAAGATTCTCCGACGCAAAGGTTCCAGCCTCAGCCTTACGGATCAGATCATCCAGGTTGCGGCACACATAGGTGTACCTGTTGACGGTATCGTCGATCAGCGGTGAGTAGGTGGACATTATGTCACTGCTCGCCGGATCAAGTGCCCATCTGTAACTTGCCCTATTCGCTTCCACCACCGTCCGGGTGTTCGGGTTGTCCAGTACACTGTCCACACGTTTCCCGTTCATGAATACGCGTGGTTTCAGTAACCTGAGGCTCTCCTCAAACTGCTCGGGGGTCTTTAATGCCATTGCGTCCTCCTTGATACACGGCCTGCAATCCATTCAGCAGGTCGCTCAATGGGCACGAAGCGCGCCAGCGGAGTGTACTCTAGCATACCTTGAAGTTCGCGTGTCGTACGAATAGAATATGACAGGGTGCAATCCGCGTTTCGTCAGAGGCCGGGGGACGAACGCAGAGGATGCTTACAAATAGTTCGTACTTCTGAAGCGAATAGTTACGGGAGAGGAGACCGCATGATACTGGCAAGAGTTGATACTGGCGGAACCGCACAATGGACAATAGTTGAAGGGGACCAGCTTCACGAGCTTGAGGGTGACCTCTACGGCATCTTCAAGACGGGCAAGTACATCGGTCCCCTGGCTGAGGCGCGATTACTGGCGCCAGCCGAACCGGAGACAATCATTTGCTGCGGCTTGAACTACATGGATACCGTACGTCAGCTTAACGTGGAAATACCGAAGGAACCGGCTCTCTTCTTCAAGCCTGTCTCCGCGTTGGTCAATCCGCATGAGCACGCGTGTACACTACCGATCGCCACGGATACCCGGTATGAAGCTGAGTTGTGTGCCGTTATGAAGCGTGAAGCCTGGCGGATCAGCGTAACTGAGGCGCTGGACTACGTGCTTGGATTCACGTGCGGCAACGATATGACACTCTGGGACCTCATCGAGATCGATGGCCGCCTGACACGTGCCAAGGGGTACTACCAGTCAGCACCTCTAGGGCCGGTGTTGGTAACTGACTTTGATCCCGGCAGCGTGCGCATCCAGGGACGTGTGAATGGTGAGACCAAGCAGGACGGAAACACGAGGGACCAGATATTCAGCACGGCAAGAATCATCAGCCACGTGAGTCAGTTCATGCCACTGCGACCAGGAGACGTGGTGTTCACCGGCACGCCATACGGAGGCCATTGTCCTGTGAAAGTGGGTGACCTGATCGAGGTCGAGGTAGATGGCATCGGTGTTCTGAGCAACAGGGTGGTCATGGCGTAATAGCCTGCCGGCGCTGGCGAATCCGGATGCCGCCCGCAGCCGTGCAATAGATTACATCCCTGAGGGTAGATTCGTTGCTCGGTGATGCGCTCATGGTGCTACACTGACGGTGTTGAGAGCGAGAGGTATTGGATGACCGATACACCTGAGAAGAGCACAGAGGAATCGAAGCCCAAGCGTCGCAATACGGAGAAGACGGTAGGTGTCGTTGTAGGCATCGTTGCCGTTGTGGCGGTACTGTTTGTAGTGGGCATGAACGCGGGATGGTTGACGGCTTCACCGCGTGAGTCTGACAACGGTCAGGCGGAGGAGCCCGTGCCGATCGAAGTGGTTCCTCCTCAGATCGTGAATCTGACCTCGACTTTGGAGCAGGTGTCCCCGGGAGGGACATCCGACTTCACTTGCGAGGTAGAACATCCGAGTCCCGACGAGTTGACGTACACCTGGTCGCCCACCGGCGGCGAGATACGGGGCGGGGGTGCTGAAGTGGAATGGATCGCACCCGATGCCGAAGGATTGTTCCGGGTTTTTGTCACTGTATCAGATGACCATGGCAACGCAGATGAGAAATCGTATGCAATTCGCGTCAGGGTAAACCGGCCGCCCGAGATCATGGCCATGGATTCCCGGATAGACAGCGCTGGCTGGGTTCTTCCGGGTGCCTCAGTAGTGGTGTGGTGCGAAGCCGAAGACCCGGATCGCGACGCACTTACTTACGAGTGGGTCGCTACCGAAGGCGAGACCTTCGGCCAGGGTAATTCCATCGCATGGGTGGCTCCCAACGAAATCGGTACCTACTGGATAACGGTGTACGTCTCCGACCCACATGGTGGAGAGGCAAGGCGCGCGATTCCGATAACAGTAAGCGCAGCCCGACCCCCCGAGATCGTTGGATTCTCCGTCA
>PUON01000116.1 GCA_003552125.1 Dehalococcoidia bacterium
GGCCTTGAATGCCGGGCTGTGCGTCCTGCGGTTCCGTTTCATGTCCTGCTCCTTTCTACGCCTATTTTAGAGCAGAACTCCACTTAAGACCCCTGTCCGAATTCCTGGGGCCACCTCAGTCATGGTATCGCTCGCGAGGTGATGCCGTCAATCAATCAGCTACGGCTGACGGGATGCTGACCACCAAAGGAACGACCATCTGCCGCCGCCGGTGGGCTGATCACGGATACATTGCGAATTGTCTTCCACCGATGACGGGCAGGATGGACCGCTCGGGTTTCGATTGTATGCTGATAACGGTTGCACAAGCAGCGAATGTCTTCAACAGACTCCCTCATCCGGTGTGGCGCCCGTTCTCGTTCGCACGATTCATACGTGTCGCGTGATGATACAATACCACGCCGGGTAGTGTGAGATGCCCGCAGGCCGACAGGATACCGGTCGGCCGATGGCGAGGGAACTGAACGATACCGAAGGAGGGCCTTATGCAGTACCTGGTGTTCAGCTTCTGGTTCATTCTCATTCATACCGCCTCATACACTATTGCCGGGGCGGCTGCGCTGAAGTTCAGCGGGGATCTCTACCGTGGCAGAGGCAGGTTGTACGACTTCCATCGGGATATGGACGACCCGATTGAATCCAAACACGTTAAGAAGTGGTTCCTGCCGGCGCAGCTCCTGCGCGGACTGCTGTTCTCCGTGGTGTTCTATCCGGCCCTGGGAGTTCTCAGCGGACTCCCGTTCATGCTGGCGTTTCTGTTCGTCTTCGGCCTGCTGTTCGTATTCAACGACATGGGCTGCGCGAACCCGTTCCCGCACAACATCGAGGGGATGGTCTACATGAGAGAGCGGTATCTGAGGAAGAGGAAGCTCTGGAAACTGTACTTCGAGACGTTCGTGTATGCTCTGCCGGGTGGCCTCGGGGTTGCCTGGCTCATCACGTGACGGGTTCTCCCGTCTTCGCCTTGGGTCGTGCACCGATCGCAGCCGCTGGCGATGTGTGTCCGGCCGGGTCATTGGAGTAGCATAGAAAGGGCAGGTGAGAGTATGGAAGCGGATCAGCGCAGTACAACAGTGCCTGAGCCCACCGGCCGGTGGAAGATCGGCGATCTGCAGGGGCCGAAGCTTCTCGCCCTACAGGTTGCCGGAGTGCTCCTGTTCGTAGTGAGCCTGGTGTTGGGGCTTATGCTCAGAGGACTGTATCAGGGCACGGCAGAGGGGAGCGTGACAATCACCGGCGTCTCGGACCTGCTATTCCTGTTCGTTGGGATTGTGGCAGTTCTGGTTCTTCATGAGGCGGTCCATGGCATCCTGTTTCGGGTGTTCGGTGGCAAAGTACGGTTTGGCGCGAAGCTGGTCGGACGGGCCATGCCCGCGCTGTACGCCACCTCGGACGTGCGCATGCCGAGAAACCAGTATATCGTCGTAAGCCTCGCGCCGTTCGTGATCATCAGCCTGGGGCTCCTGGTGGTGGGGATAGTAGCTGATGGCGACGGCACTGCTGTGCTGGCGCTGCTGCTCATGGCGGGGAATTCCGGAGGATCGGTGGGCGACATAATGATGGCGCATATGCTGAGAAAGCATGATCCCGGAACGCTGTTCCAGGACAAGGAAGACGGGTTTCTCTGGTGGAGTGTCGATGCGAATGAGTGACTGCCCGAAACAGGCACAAAGAAAGGAGGACCCAGAACTGTTGAGCAACACCAATAAGCGACATGCACAGATCGTAGGATTTGGCTTCAGTATCGGCCTCATCTTCGGCATTGCGACGTGGACGGTGGCGGTGACGCTGGCACGCGTCGATATGACGGCTGGAATGACGAGCGGTGCGGCCGTGGGCATCATCACGGGCCTGTTCACGGCGCAGGCCTATCTGAAAGAGTGGGTGAAGGGTCGGATGACCGGGGTTATTGCGTTCAGCATGGGCTTGGGCACGGTGCTGGGGATCCTTGCAGGACTGTTGGCCGCCTTCGCGTACAGCTTCGACTACCTCACCGGGTTCGCCCTGGGCGCAGGCGCCGGCCTGTCCGCCGGTCTGATCATAGGGCTTGTCTTCTGGCTGTCCGTGAGAAACCAGTCGCTCTGAGTGCACGGGCTTCGTAATGCTGCGATGATGCGCCGGGTACCGGACTGTTGCTGAAGGCTCCAGCGGAAGTCATTCGGTACCGCCGGACCGATGAACGGAGAGTAGGTGATGTATGGCTGCTACGAAATGGGAATACCGCCGACGATGGGCCCACCTGTTCAATGAGATGTCCATCATGAGAGAGATGGGCGAGGAAGGCTGGCAGCTCTGCGGCGTGTACATTGCTCTTCTGTACTTCAAACGACCGCTGCAGCAGTAGCCGGAATGCCAAGCAGCTGCAGTTGTTGCAGATATGCGCAACCAGAGCCGACATGTCGGGGTCCAGCATATAGATGCTGGCGTGCCCTCGATTCTGAGCGATTCAGCTGGTGATCTTCACTCAGGACTGTTCCCGGTGCAGAGTGAATCCACTCCGTAGACTGCTGACGATGTCGGATCACTCCAACTGCTGTTGCCATAAGAGACGGAAGGGGTGAAGTACGTATGACGTGAAGGCGGTTCCATAATCCCAGGGGAGGACTGCGCCTTCTTCACTTTATCTCTTCTATGAAGCTCCTGGCGGCGTCGGCGATGACTTCAGCCTTGTCGTAATGGACATAGTGACCGGTATCGAGTGGCATGCTCTGTCCATTATCGACTGCGGAGAGATAGGTGGACAGTGTCTCCTTCCACCCGGGGACGTTAGATTCCTGGTCGTTAGAGATGAAGAAGAGCATAGGCGTATCCGTCGGAGCCTGCGATTCCGCTACCGTCCTGGCGTTGCTTCTCAAGTATTTCACTTCTCGCAGCATATCTTTCGAAAAGGCGCTGCGATAGAAGACTGCGAGATACTGCTTCCGATCCTTCTCCGACAATTCGTGTGATTCCATCAGAGGTAGATACTCGCCGATTTCGGATTCAGGTATGAATCTCGACAGACCGAGTCTGGCCACGAAATACATGAGTCCGAGTCGGAATCTCTGTTGTGTCGGGACCAGTTCGATGCTCTCGGGCACGGTTGGGTCAAGTCCCACAATCGCACGCACTTCATGAGGGTACACC
>PUON01000037.1 GCA_003552125.1 Dehalococcoidia bacterium
GGATACATCGGGCCCGCCAAGGTTCGGTTATAGACCACGTTCGTGTTGTGAATAGCGTGCGTGAACCCCGTTTCTGGGTAGGAGCACGATGCCTCGTGTCCGTGGGTGGGGGGTGATGTAGGGGTCGTTCGCGAACGGCCCGCTGGGGCGCGGATGGTGGTGGTTCTCTGTAGGGACGGCACATGTGCCGTCCGTTGTTTCGTGGCGAAGCACGGTCGTGTTGTGAATGGCGTGAATTTCATCGTATGTAGGGGCGGATCTCAGACCCGTCCGTAGACCGGTACGCGAGTACCCTGGTGAATTCCGGCGCCGTTGACGATCCACGCAAAGGACGCCACATGTGGCGTCTCTCCGGCCCACCCCACGCCACCACTCCGTACGGGCCCATGCGAAAACGGGACACTCTGCGGGGCTCAAGGAGCGCGGTGCGTCTTCGAATACCTCACTGAAGATCGCTCACGTGATAACCTGCCTCCTGTGCTATGATGGCCGGGCAACAACGTACGACAGTCAGTCGTTCGGGAAAGGAGAGGCCATGTCAGCAGATTACCCCACGGCCAGCGAAGCGGAACGATCAAGCCGCGTGATCAAGATTTCGGAGGTTCCGGAGGTACAGCTTGTCCCCGGCACCAGTACCCACATCGTGCCGGGAAAGAACATGACCCTGAGCTTCATCACTCTGGGTGCCAACCAGTCCTTCCCGGTCCACAGCCATCCGCACGAGGAGATGATAATCGTGCTCAAGGGAAAACTGGACACCATCTTCGAGGGCAAGCGTTACCGGATGGGAGAGGGCGACGTCATCCCCGTGGAGGCCGGCGTGCCGCACGGCGTGCAGATACTGGACAACGAGTGCGTGCTCCTGGAAATCTTCGTGCCGGCACGTAAGGAATACGAGGAGAAACTCCGCGAGGCATCCGGTTCTGCGTAGGACGGTGACTCATGACTCTGTCCGACTGACGATATTGGCCTCCCCTGCGCTGCCGTGCTCGCGTCTATGACCCTCACAGCAAAGCAACGGCCCGGATTCAACCGGGCCGTTGTCAATTGTCATTCACTCTCGACGGGTTGGCTACACAAAGCTGAAGAAGCGACGCGGATTATCGATGAGGAGCTTGTCGACCAACTCCTGGCTCACTCCGCGCTTCAGCGCCATCGGCACCACATAGTTGGAGATGTGGGCATAGCCCCATCCTCCGTAGGAAACCAGCTTCGTCTTGTACGCTACGTCGTGCGATACCAGCACCTGGTCCGCATAGCCTGCATCGGCGAGCGCGCAGATCTCGTAGATCCGATCGGTATCGTTGGGTAAATCTATCGGCACGGAACCTGGAAATATCGGGTAGTGCCCCTCGTAGCCGAAGAAGTCATACTCAAGGTAGCAGCCGAGTCTCGCCAACTCGACCCGCGCCTCATGGGTGCGCAGTCGACCATCGATGTGGCTGATGGCCACCCGGGTCATGTCCGCCCCGGCATCGAGGAGAATCTTTGCCGCTCCACCCGGACCTTCCGGATGCCGCCCGGGATGAATGTTGATGGGGGCGCCCGTCTGCTTCTGCGCCTTGACGGCGGCGCGGATGGACCGCTCCTCAAACTCGTGTACCGGCCACGTTGCGCCCACCTCGCCGATCAGCCCGGCTTTGACACCAGTAATGCCGACGCCGTCAGTGATATCCCTGATGATCTCCTCGGCCATCTCGTCGATCGACTTCGCCAGTATTGCGGGAGTCACCCAGCCGGGATGATAGTAGTAGAAACCCGTTCCCATGATTATGTTGAGCCCGGTCAGTCGAGAGATGCGGCGGAGTCCTTCGGGATCTCGTGCCAGCCCGATGCAACTCTGCTCGACTACCGTCTGCCCGCCCGCAGCGACGAAGTGCATCAGCTCCCTGACCGCGAGATCCTCGTCCAGCAGGCTCAGGTTGTCTACGTTCTCCAACGCGTGGTACCGCAGCCAGCTGAGAATGTCCCAGTCGACCGGCTTATGTGCCTTGCCTCTGTCCGAGGCGGCAGCGGGTTCCATGAACAGCGGGCTGCCATCAAAGAGCAGGTGCTCGTGCGACAGCGTAATACCGAGTTCAGCACTGTCTATTGGACCAAGTACAGTCTGAGCCTTGCCGACGAGTGATGGTAGTGACATGTGATTGCTGCCTCCTTGTGATGCACGACGTCCGGACATCTGAATCCGGCTTGCTGCATAGTGCCAGCGAGACGTTCTCGTGTCAACGGGTCGATGATTCGGATGCGAGGACAACTGGTTCCGACAGGCATTCAGCAGCGTGCCTCTACGAGCCTAGGGCAGAAACCCGAATGGCGGGTTGAGGTAGGAATCGATTCCCACAACAGACCATGGACGCCCGAACCAGGAGAGGCGGTTCCAGCCCCACCCTGCTGGCAGCAAAGCTGGCAGCGCTAGACTGCCGCAGGCGTCGGCAGGACGACAATGAGGACGATGTCGTTAACGTTGGTTCCGGTAGGACCGGTCACGACGATGTCCCCGCATGTGCGCAGGGCACGAGAGATGTCGTGCTCATTCAGCGCCCGGTGAAGGTCGACCCCGGCAACGCGCGCTCGCTCCAGCGTGGTACCGTCGGTGAGCGCGCCAGCGATATCCGTCGGGCCGTCCGAGCCGTCGGTATCCAGCGCAAACACAGCCACCGGCGCGTCGAGGGCAAGGTCGACACATGCCCCGGCGGCAAGCTCCTGGTTGGCACCTCCCTCACCTGCAGGCTCACGCCAAAGCCGCACTCCTGTTTCTCCTGATGCAATGAGCGCACAGGGAGCCGGCACCGGATATCCACTGATGACTATCTCCCGGGCGATGCTCACGAGCGCTCTACCTACCTCCCTGCTCTCACCGCACAGCAGTGTAGTGAGCGGCAGCGGAGTCAGACCGAGTTCCTCCGTGCGCGCCACGGCCGCCTCGAAGATATCTCTCGTACGCACCACCATATAGCGTTTCATACGGGCGTCAGCGGGCAACTGCTCTGGAGTCCCCAACCGGCACGCTTTCTCCAGGTGGTGCCGCACAGACCCGGGCATGCGCTCCCACAGTTCGTACCGCTCCAGGATAGCGATGGCATCTGCAGGGCTGGTGCCGTTTGGGCTCATCCAGTCCGTGTTCCACATGATGGAGTCCGTCTTCTCATCGGATACGGTGAGCGTGATAACGGTGGCAGGATAGAGGCGCAAAGCGAGTTGACCGACCTTGATGCGCGACAGGTGGCCACGCACGGTCATAATCTCGGTCACATCGGCGCCGCTGGTGACCAGTAGACGATTGACCATCGCCTTATCTGCCACCGACACTCCGGCAACAGGTGCGATCACCTGCGCAGATGTGCCTCCGGACATAAGACAGAGAACGAGATCGCTCGGTCCCGCCTGTTCCGCAATGTGCAGTATTTGCTCTCCAGCGCGAAGGCAGGTTGCATCAGGGACCGGGTGCGCGGCCTCAGAAACTCGAATGCGGGTCAGCGCACCATCGCGAGCCATAAACGGGCCAAGTTGCCCTCTCTTGACGGCAATGAATCCATCGGTAATGCGCCCCCCGAGCAATTGCTCGACCGCCAGCGCCTGGTGATAGCAGGCCTTGCCGCCACCGACGACGTAAATGTGCTCGAAAGTGTCGAGATCATACACATCTTCATCGATGTGCAGTCGGCTGCCATTGAGGCTGAGCCGGGACAGGACGGCACGATAGGGGTCGACTGCCTTCATCGCGTGTTCCGCGATGTCCAGGGCAAGTTGCCGACCCTCCACGAATCCATGTGAAAGCAGCACATCACGGTTGAACACAACACGAATCCTCTCTGCAGCCTTGCAGTTTTGCCCCGGTGATCCTCGATGGGGATTCCTCAGGCGAGTTGCGCATAGTCGCGTCCGGCATAGCACGCCACCGGGCCAAGCTCCGCCTCAATCTCAAGGAAGCGGTTGAAGTTCGTGCTTCGATCTCCGCCATGCGGTCCCCCAATCTTGAAGACCCCCGCGTTCAGGGCGACACTTATGTCAGAGAGAATATCGTCCTCGGTCTCGCCCGAACGCACCGACATCACCACCGGGCAGCGGTTCCGCTGAGAGAACCGTGCTGCGTCCATCGCCTCGGTCACGGTGCCTATCTGATTCACTTTGCACAGGAGTGCATTCATCGCTCCGGCACCGATGGCAAGGCGAAGACGGTCGACATTCGTCGCGGTGAGGTCGTCTCCCACTATGAGTACCCCGGGGAGACAGTCGACCACCGTCCTCCACCCTTCCAGGTCATCCTGCTGCATCGGATCCTCGATCGAGACGATCTTCGGATACTCACGCACCAATTCCAGCATCGATGTAACCATCTCATCGGGTGTGCGCTGACGGCCATCGAACCGGTACATCCCGGTCGCGGTGTCATACAGCGGCGTCGCGGCGATATCGAGACCATAAACCACTTGCTCCGCGTAGCCGGTCTTCTCCACGGCCTCGATGAGCAGATCCATGGCCTCGCGGGAGGAGCTCAGCGGCGGAGCGAATCCGCCGTCTTCTCCGAAGTTCGTCGACAGCTTGCCGTGCTTCTTCTCCAGCAGTCCTTTGAGCGTCTCGAAGACCTCGCACACCAGCCGGGTGGCCTCCGCCATGGTAGGAGAGCCGACCGGCATGACGCAGAACTCCTGTGCGTCGAGATCGTTGCCCGCATGCAGCCCACCGTTGATTAGGCACGCCTGCGGTACCGCCAGCACGTGGCCATCCGTACTGAGATAGCGGTACAGCGGCAGATCAAGTGACGCGGCGGCAGCCTGAGCCACAGCCATCGAGACGGCCAGAATGGCGTTGCCTCCCAGTCTCGACTTATTCTTTGTGCCATCGAGCTCCACCATCAGGTGGTCGATGTACCGCTGCGCGGTAACATCCTGACCGACAAGGGCAGGCCTCAATACACCGTGGATGTTTGCGATTGCTTTGTCGACACCCCTGCCACCATAGCGACTGTCGCCATCCCGCAGGTCGAATGCCTCATATGAGCCTGTAGATGACCCACACGGTACATCAGCCCTGCCACAATGCCCGGTGTCTGTGCAGACACGCGCACGTATGGTGGGTCGCCCGCGATTGTCGATGATCTCGAGTCCGCGAATGTCGATAATCGTTGGAGCATTCATGCCCATGACTGTCTCTTCTCCTTTACGTCGTGGTAGCGTCCGCCGACCGATAGGGCGACTGGCTAATGCCCGGGAAATAAGTCCGACGTAGCAATGGCAGTGTACGCAGGAGAACCGCTATGGTCAAGCCGTCACACACGGCACTGTCCGGTGCACCATACAGATCGCTGGGAACGGCTCGCCCCAACACAACACGAATGATTGACTATTGCCAATAACCCCTGACTTCAAGGTGCCAGTCGCGACCAGGGCACCGTACATGCCTGCCAGCAGGGCCGCTGATCCTGGCAGGCTACCGGGCAACAAGCCCGCGAAGGAAGCGGACCAGGTGCACTATGATCTCAATAACGTTGCCGACAATGACCAGGATGAGGATGATGAGCACGACCGTGGGCATTGCCGTCCTCAATCCTGCAACAGGCAGATCACTGAAGTCGAAGGGGAAAACCCACAGGAACATCACCGCGACCATGAGTCCCAGAATATGCAGCGCCACTTCCAGAAACTCACGGAACAGCAGCCGATTCCACACGAGCGCGAAGACGTGTCCCAGCACGGCCAGCCCAAGCGTCAGGTTCAACAGGGGCAGTACCCGGGCTAATTCGGCGGTGAGGATGGGATACCGCAGCAGTTGGGAGACTCCTCTCTCCGTTGTGCTTTGATAGAAAGCGATGTAATCCGGGAAAAAGTTGAAGACGATGAACAGAAAGGTGCACCAGACTATGACCGCGATGGATCCGATAGACCGCCCCAGCCTGCTATCCTCAAGCTGCGAGTGGTGTCGCTCTTGTTCCCGCTTCGGCACTTCGCCCCCGGTTAAGCCATGAAAGGCCATCGCTTCCCGCTCGGGCGCTTGCATATTGAACTTGCCCAGAAGCCAGAAGGCGACATCTCCAGCGAGGGGTACGAGTATCTGCTCCTTCTGGTAGGTCTTGACCATCAGCAGTATCCAGAGCACGATAGAGAACGCCAGCACCAGTGCCCACAGGATAGTGAAGACCAGAGACACCGGCAAGAGCGCACCCTGCCAGACCCCGAACGAGAAGATCGAGGCTAATGTGCTGAGGACGATGATCAGTAAGTGTGCCGCGCCGAAGACCACAAGGGATTGCATCGCGTGAAAACGAACCACCCGATTGTCCGTTTTGAGCAGAAGTACGATGAGGCCTGACACCCACCAAGCAAGGTAGGCGAGGGTGCTGGCCACATGAGTCTCAAGACCGGGCCCGCCTGACTTATCTTCTTGCATCTATCCTCCGCCAGTACAACGCAATTCCCACGGCTTCAGTCTACCAGTACCAATGCAACGACGGATAGATGCGGTACCGAGGAAATTCGTAGAATGACCCATTTGGCTCCAGTTTCCATCCGGCGCGCTCCAACGTCGTCAACACATCTGTGCCGACTGTCTTCATCATGATGCCGACAGAGACGCACCGATTTACAATCCGAAAGCCCTCCCCTCCATATATCCCCGGGGGAAATCAGCGCGTGAACAGGATGTTTGCCCGGTAGCTGGCGAGTAGGGTGCGACACACCCCGCCAGCATGCCATGAGGCGGACGGTTCATGTCCGTATTGCAGTTCACGTCCCCGAAAACCCGGCACGTGGTACAGATGGGATCATCCATATGTGACGTATTCGGCACATACCGCCATCATGTCCATAGTCCAGACTCCACTGCTTCCGCCCGATAGAGCCCAGGATCTTCTACGATAGCCCGTTTTTCGAAGAGATTTCTGCGGTGCGTGCCGTCATCATCGCCATAGCGTGGGCTTATCACACAACACGAAAATAGCGCGTGTTCTGGGGACATCGACTGGTACTGGCCCGGGGCGGGTCATGGTCTCATGGCTTCACATGGTGATGGAGAGTTGCTAAGATTGTCATATACGACCATTGCATGGGGTGGCTCCATCGCGAGGCCGTCTCGCCGGAGTCGGAGGGCAACCCCGGATCGGAGCATCAGGGCCGGGTGCATACGCAGGTCATCGAAGGAGACTTCGGGGGATACTCGCGCCGTGACGGCCCATATGCCATCCGCACGGGTAGATAATGCAGCGCATTCGCGACAACGCAGGCGGCGCACCCGGCACTCCCACAGACATGTTCAATCCGATTGCTGCATACAGCCTGCTGAAGGAGAGCCAGGATGGTAGCACGTTGGACTCCCAGCGTCGTGTCGCCGATACTCACGCCAACCGACAGTAGTCCCGGGCGTGACGGCCTGGACCACCTGACGCTCATTGGCTCGCGGCCACGTGTGCTGGTTCTGCTGGGTGAATCTCAGTCGTCGGGCACCGAGGACATCACCCAGAGCGTACGGACCCAGGCGGAGGCGGTCATAAGCGGCGGCTCGTTCAGCCCCGAGTGGGAACGTACGCTTCGCCCGCTCGGTGCATGGTGCTACGCGATACACCACCGGGTTCGGGATCTCTATCTGATCGATGATGTTGCTGCTGCCACAGGATTGCGTTACATTTCCGTGGTAAACATCGGCCGGCCCGAACAGTACGACTCCGACGCCATCCGGCACGTGATCCAACAGGCTGAACCGAACCTCATAGTCTGTGCCGGCTGTGAAGCCGTGTACTGGCCCCTGCTGGGGAGACTCGATCTGGGTCACGAATTGCTGACGACCGTGTACGGCGAACCGGTCTATTACTCCCTCCTTACGTGGGAAGAACGACAGTCGGTGCTCCTCCACTTCTGGCATCCCGCACAGGGATACTACACCAAGGGAGGACACCACTACCTCTTCAAGCTGTTCCTGCACGCGTTCGATGCGCTGTGCCGCAAACGCCTGCTGAACTGCTGACCAGCACATTCTGGCGAGTTGCGGCCAAGAAGCTACCTCTCTGCAGTCTCGAGAGGCTTCAGCAGCAGCGCGACCCCGGGCTCCACACCCGTGAGAACCACAAGTGTAGTGAAGATGGTCGCGTGACCCAGGACGAAGTCGGATAGTCTGCTCCCGGGCAGCTGGCGGCATGTCCGAGATGATACGAATACGTTTACTATTCCCTGGAGGCCACGGGGCGCACACGCAGCATCACGAGGAGTCCGAACGCCGCAAGAGCAAGCAGCAACCAGAATGCTGCGGTATACGTCTGCTGAACATCGAACAACCTGCCGGCCACTACCGGCCCCACCGCACCACCCAGGGTGCCGAAGAAGTAGATTAACCCGAAGACTGCACCATGAGACTTCAGACCGAAGATCTCCGCAACAGTTGGCGACATCACAGTGTAGAAGCCGCCGTGTGCAAAGCCGTAGATCACGGCAAAGGCGAATAGCATCCATCCGGCCGACGCGATCTGCAGCCAAAGCAGTGCGGTAATGAGCACCACGAAACAGAGCATGAATGTCTTGCGGCTGCCTATGCGATCGCTTGTAGTCCCCATTGTGATCCTTCCGGCTATGCTCACCGCTCCGATCGTCGATACGAGTGCAGCAGCGGCTCCCTCTGCCATACCACCATCGATGGCATGCGGCACAACGTGCACCAGCACGGTAATGGCCCCGAAGATGACACAGAAGTACGACAGGCAGGCAAGCCACAGCTGAGGCATCCGGAGCGCAGCGCCAAAGGACACACCATATGAATCACCCTGGCGCATATCATCGGAACTCTGGCCGTATGGCTGAAGCCCCATCTCGGCAGGAGACCGTTTCATGAGTCGGGCGGCGAGGAGGTAAACCACGAGAATGCCGATTCCAATGGCGACGTACGCGTTGCGCCACCCGGCCAGTGCAATCAGCGTACTGGCGACGATAGGAATGATGAACTGACCTGTTCCAGTGCCTGCCTTGACGAGTCCGGTCATGAGACCGCGCCGGCTCCGGAACCAGCGGGCCACCGTCGACAACGTCACAATGTCGTGCGTGCTCAGGCCGATACCGACCATAAGGCCGTAGAACACATAGAGCTGCCATCCGGCCTGAAGCACAGACATGAGCAGGTAGCCTCCGGCAAGGCAGATACCCGAGGCGAGTAGTATCCGTTGTGGACCGAGACGATCATTCATGCGGCCGAAGAGGATGCCGAGTGCGCCCATCATGATCATGACGACCGATGAGGCGCCGGAGATGAAGGCGCGCGACCAGCCGAACTCGCCCTGAAGGTACGAGAAGAAGACACCATAGCTGACCATGGCGCCAACTGAGACCGCCTGCATACAGAAGCTGGCAGCAACGATCGTGTAGCCGTAGTACGGCCGTTTGGAAGTCCGGGTAGTGGACATGAGCGCGACGTGAAGTGTATCAGGATGCAGAGTCTACCGACAGAGAAGCATGTGCAGGGAACGACGCCTGCATTCCGGAACGGCGCTGTGCCGCATACGAGGAGTCACTCACTCGTCATCATCGCCATAGCCGCGGAGCAGTTCCTCCGCAGCCTGGATCGCGTCGTGAGCGGAGAAATCGTCGACTTCTTCCAGATCGGACTCCGGGTATTCCTTCTCCAGCGCCTCCACGTAGTCGCGAAACGCGTGATTCTGGAGAGCCATATAGCTGATGCGCGCTTCAAAATCCCGGGACTCTTTGTCGAGGTCCGACAGGTCGAGACCGAGACTCATCAGCCTGTTCAATCTCCTGACCAGCGCCCGGATCGCCTTCGGGTTGTGACCGATGACCATGTTGAACTCAGGATAGTAGGTCACGCGCGCGTGCAGCACCGCCATGTCGAGGGAACGCTGCTGGCATTGGTACAAGAGCAGGGTACGCACGCCGCCGGGCCCCTCGTAATCGACCGGCTCTATTCCCAGGTCGCGCAATTCATTGCGAAGCTGAACGCTGGAGCAGACGCAGGAGACGCCGGGCTCACGCGTGTGCGGAGTCTTGTCGAGAACGCCTCCCAGCATATAGACACGCGGCACGTTGAACTCCCCAGCTACGTCCAGGATGGCGCGAACATAATCATCCCAGTTCATGTTAGGCTCCGTGCCGTGGAAAAGGATGACGTCCTCCTCACCATGAGGATTCTGCCAGTAATAGAAGATGTTGCGCTTCGGTCGGTATTCCCGCAGAAGACCATCCTCCACCCTCGTATACGGGCGTAGCGCCAACTGTCCCGGTGCCTGGAAGAGGCTGAAAGGAGCCACAGGAATCTCGGCGAACTTGCGAGGCCTGAGTCTGCGGCGCAGGTAGCGGAGGCTGCCCGTAGCCGCCTCGCCACCATCGACCCAGCCATCGAGGGCCACGACCATATATGGCTGGCGGAGCTCGGGACGAGCCGTGTAGTTTACGTCACCTTTTCGAGCCACTGCATTCTCTCCAAAGGCTCTATCGGAAGAGCCGACCGGGTAATTCTACCGCTGCGGTGAGCCGCGGCAAAACGCACAACCGTCGTTCGGGTTCTCATTTGCACCCCTCATCGGGAGCAGGCTACGATTAACCGCACGCATCTCGCACGCACCCGTAATCGAAAGGAATAAGGATCATGTGGCTGCAGTCAAGAATGTTTCTGCTGGTAGCTGCCCTGTTCGCCATACTGTATGGCGTGGTGACGGGACTGGGGGCATGGGCAGGCGTAGGGAATGCATACTTCTACCTGGTCCTGGCATTCGGGTTCCTCAGCATCCAGTACCTGATAGGCCCTTCGATAGTAGGCTGGACGATGAAGGTGAGATGGGTCTCTGAGAACGAAGCGCCCGAGTTGCACCGGATGGTTGCCGAGCTGGCAAGCAAGGCCGGAATCCCCAAGCCCAGGGTTGGCGTGTCCGGCCTCAATATCCCGAATGCGTTCGCGTTCGGCCGGACGAAGCGGGATGGCCGCGTGTGCGTTACGGAAGGAATCCTGCGGATCCTCAACAGGGATGAATTGCGGGCGGTCCTCGGACACGAGATATCGCACATCAAGCACCGGGACATGGCCATAATCACGCTGATCTCCGCGATTCCCCTGATAATGTATTGGATTGCCTGGAGCACAATCCTTGGAGGTATGGGCGGAAGACGGCAGGGTGGAGGCTCTGCCGCCCTCATCGGGCTGGGAGCGTTTGTGCTGTATTTCGTGACCAACCTCCTCGTACTGTACGGATCGCGCATCCGCGAGTACTATGCGGACCTGGGGAGCGTGAGGCTTGGAAGCGAGCCCCACCACATGGCAACGGCGCTGTATAAGCTCGTCAACAGCAATGCCCGCCAGAAAGACTCAGCAGATCTGAAGCGCGCCGAAGGGGTACGTGCATTCTTCTTGAATGATCCAGGGCGTGCATGGAACGAAGTCCGCGAGATATCACAGATAGACCGGAACAGGAACGGCGTCATCGAGGCAGCCGAGCTCATCGCGCTGCGCCAGCAGAAAGTACGCCTGAGTGGCTCTGCGAAGATGAGTGAGTTGTTCACCACGCATCCCAACATGCTGAAGAGGATCAAGCATCTATCCACGCTGATCGCACAGGCATGATGGCTGCATCAGTGCATTGAGGACGCCGCCGGCGCCGAGGGCCGATGCGATCATAATGCCCGAAGCCTTCAGAGCATCCTTCGCACCAAGCTCCCGCACCAGAATGGCAAATGTCGCCACGCAGGGAAAGAACATGGCGAGTACGACGCTGGCGACCACGAACCGGGCGACGGTCAGGGAGAAGCGGCGGCAGTTCCAACGTAGCTTCTATCCTTGTGCACCTGCAATCGTGTCTATGGTACCGTTCGACCACATCAAACTCCGGGCGGCTGCCTTCCTCGCTGTGGGTTACTCCAGAAATGTCATCTCTTTCGAACCCAGGCGGGTGTGCCATTAGCATGCTGGGCAAGTACAACGGCTGGAACAATCGGACACGAGGTAGTATCATGCATCCCGATGTTTCGACACACCCATCACACCGGCAGGAGACGGCCCTTCCGCAGCGTGTGCTGCAAGTGAGACTGAGACGCGAAAACGGAGAGCAACGCCATGGAAATGATGTCCCTTGGAAACAACGGTCTGCGCGTATCCCGCGTGGGATTTGGCGCGATACCCATTCAGCGATTGAACGATGACGACGCCATCGCCATCATCAGGCGCTGCCTGGCGCTGGGAGTGACCTTTCTCGACACTGCGAACCAGTACAGCACCAGCGAGGGGCGAATCGGCAGAGCCCTCGCCGACTGGAGTGGACCGGTGGTGTTGTCGACCAAGACACAGAGCCGCACTGCCGAGGGTGTCGCAGAACATCTCGCCCAGAGCCTGCGCATGATGCGCGTGGGCTCGATCGATTTGTACCAGTTGCACAATGTGAGTACGTTCGCGGATTACGAGAAGGTTATGGCGCCCGGTGGTGCGTACGACACCATCATGAAGGCCGTAGAGGATGGCCAGGTGAAGCATGTGGGCATCACGTCACATCAGATCGACGTGGCCAAGGAGTCGGTCAAGTCCGGTCGTTTCGAGACGGTAATGTACCCCCTGAACTTCATCGTGCATGAACCGGGCGAGGAACTGCTTGAACTGACAAGACAGCATGGTGTGGGCTTCATCGCGATGAAACCATTCGCCGGCGGCATGATCGACAATGCTGCGCTTGCCATTAAGTACCTGCTGCATTATCCGGATGTCGTTGCGATTCCCGGTATTGAGCGACTCCAGGAAATCGAGGATATCGTCCGCATCGTCGAACAAAGAGCAGAACTCACCGATGAGGAGTGGGCGGAGATTGACCGGCTGAGGCGCGAAACAGGCGACCGCTTCTGCAGGCGCTGCGATTACTGTCAGCCGTGTACGGCGGGCATTCCCATTTCGGTGGTGCTGCAGTTCCCCACGATGGTCCGGCGAATGCCACTGGAGAACGTCGTCACGGGATGGATCGCGGATGCGCTGGAAAAGGCCACCGCCTGCACATCATGCGGCGTCTGCGAGGAACGCTGTCCTTACCAGCTTCCGATAGGAGAAATGCTCTCAGAGAACGTCGACAATTACCGCCGCCTCAAGCACGAGTGGCAGGCATCACAATCGCACTGAAGTCTCGGTCGCATATGAGGTACTGGAAGCATCAGGACAATTCCCTCGGCGGGGTAACGCATGGCCAATAGCACCGGGCGGCCCCGCTTCTTCTATGGATACGTAATCGCCAGCCTTGGTTTCCTCATACAGGCCGTATTCTGGGGCACCTATCGCAGCTTCGGACTGTTCTTCAATCCCCTGGTTGCCGAGTTTGGCTGGTCTCGTGAAATGGTGGCTGCAGCGGCATCCATGGGGTGGCTCGTCGTCGGCCTCATGAATCTCCCCTCCGGGGCGATGGTGGATCGTTTCGGCCCCCGCCTTGTGCTCATCATCGGGGGCTTCTGCTTTGGCCTCGGCTACGTCCTCATGTCCGGCGTGCAGGGCCTCTGGCAGGTCTACCTCTTCTACATCATTATGGCGATAGGCATGAGCGTAGCCGACGTGGTGCCCCTCTCGACCATCGCGAGGTGGTTCGTGAAGAAACGCGGGACCATCACCGGTTTCGCAAAGATAGGCACGGGCATCGGTATGATGACTGTACCTCTCCTGGCCAGTCACTTCATCGAGGGCTTCGGCTGGAGGACTGCGTACCTCGTGCTGGGCGGACTGGCGATGGTGACACTGATCGTGATGGCACAGTTCCTGAAGCGAGACCCCTCGAAGATGGGGCTTCGAGCCCAGGGCGCACCACCGGTTGGACCCACACAGTCACCCCAGGAGGAAGGGACCCCCTTCCGGCAAGCCATCCGCCTCCGTCCTTTCTGGACACTCTTCGCCATGTACGTGCTGATTATTGCGTGCGCCGAGACCGTTATGATCCACACCGTGCCTCACGCGATGGACCTCGGGGTCTCCTCGACGGCTGCCGCAGGCATCCTGTCTATCCTTGGTGCGGGAAGCATCGCGGCACGAGTGATCGTCGGGGTCGTGCTCGACAA
>PUON01000082.1 GCA_003552125.1 Dehalococcoidia bacterium
CCGAGTTCCTCGATGAGGTATGTGATGCACTCGGTATTGACCGCATAACTTAGTCAACCGGGTAAGACTGGCGACTCACAACATCGCTGAGGGAGCTTATGAAACGCTCCCTCAGCGACTAATCGGAGGGACAGTGAATTACTCGTCATTTCTGGAGCACGTTCTTTTTCGCTGGATACCACTCTTCTTGCGGTATCTGATGGTGCTGGCTGCAGTACCTTTGGTGCTGCTCATATTCGCACAGGTATGGCTGCGATATGTATTCCAGCTTCCGCTGCTATGGGTGGAAGAGGTCGCGCTGACCCCGGCCTTCTGGATGTATATGACAGGCGCGGCCTATGCGGCGTATGACCGGTCCCACATCAGGGTGGGAGTGGTGGATTTCGCAATCAAGAATGCACGGCGGCGTCTTACTGTGAAGTTCATCGCATCGGCAGTGACGCTGGGACTTGCCATGCTCTTCCTGGTGTGGGGGTTCAACTTCTTCATGCAGGATCTGCGGTTTGGGCCGATGACCGCCACCCTCCGGTATCCACTCGTGTATGCGCGGTCCTCCTTCTTCTTCGCAGCCGGTATCTTTGGCGGTTTGTACTTTGTCGTGGAGACGGTTGACCTTGCGAGGCAACTATTCTGGCACAAACCACCCCTTAACACAGGAGGTAGATAGCGGTGGAGTCAGCATTATTTGGCGTGCCGTATCTTGGTCTGATCATATGTCTGGTCATATTGATCGGCTTGCTGATCCTGGGAGTTCCTGCTCCCTTTGCCTTCATGGGTGGGGTGGTGTTTCTGATTTACACGTTTGGATTCGATCCCGGCGCCCAACTGCCGGTAGCCTTTCACAAGATGAAATCCCTCACCCTGCTATCTCTTCCCTTCTTCATAATGCTTGGGGGATTCATGACAATTGGCGGCATTTCAGAACGCCTTGTAGCCGTGGCGGAGGCATTGGTGGGAAGGATCACGGGCGGTCTGGGTATGGTTGCCATCGTGAGCTGTGCGATTGTTGGGGCAATTGCCGGCACCTGTTCAGCTGCCGTTGCAGCGTTGGGGGGACTGATAATTCCCGAAATGGAGAAGCGTGGTTACACCCGCGGATATGCAACCGGGTTACTGGCTGTCTCGTCGGTTCTTGGACAGTTGATTCCACCCAGTGTGCCTATGATACTTTACGGATTCATTACTATGACGTCGGTCACCGCATGCTTTCTGGCTGGCATCGGTCCTGCCATTCTCACGATACTCGTTTACTGCACCGTGAACTACTTCATGGTGCGCAACAATCCCAATATCACCAGGATGCCTGCCGTTGGATTGAAAAACCAGGCCAGGTTGGTCGTTAAGGCCACGAGGCGTGGTTTCTTCGCACTCACCATGCCTGTGATTCTACTCGGGGGTATCTATGGCGGCATCTTCACACCCACTGAGGCAGCTGCTGTAGCTCTGGTGGTGGCCATCTTCATCGGGTTGGTGGTCCATCGCGATCTGAAAGTGCGGGATATAGGGAAAGTGTTCGCAACGCAGGCAACTACCACAGGTGTAGTCGTCCTCATGGTTATTTTCGTGCTCATCCTGAGCCGAATAATGACGATGCAGAACATTCCTCAGGACATGATTCGATTTGTCAGTGGCCTCACGGAGAACTACTACCTGACGCTCCTCATGGTAAACGTGTTCCTGATAGTGCTCGGCATGATCGTGGATGACTTCACCGGCACCTTACTGGCCGCTCCCTTGCTCTTCCCCCTGATGATGCACCTGGGAGTTCATCCGGTGCATTTCGCCGCGATTCTTGGCGTGAATCTTGGACTGGGAAATGTCACACCACCAATGGCGCCCATCCTGTATTTGGCGGGACGAGTCGGTAACGTCACCATAGACGAAATGATCAAACCGGCGCTCACATTCATGGTATTCGGCGCAGTGCCCGTGGTACTGATCACCACCTTCTGGGCAGACCTGGCGCTGTTCCTCCCCCGTCTTCTCATGCCACAGGTAATGGGAATTGCTGGCTAGGAAACTGAACGTAATGACAGGCGATTCACTAAGGCTGTGCTAGGTGTGATCATTGACGCAGGCTGGATAGTTGGTGTCGTCGACAGCAGGCTTGGGAATGTTGAAATCATTGTGTTCCTGATAATGGGTCGCTATAGTAGTCAGCGTATCGTACGGCTGTGTCCCGGATCACTCAAGCACAGTTGAGCGCGCAGGATCAGTATGAGGAGGAGGTCTCTATAGATGCGGGCAGAGCAAGATCGAATGATTGAGGAGTATGTCCTCAGCCATTCCAAATCCCAACAGTTACATGAACGGGCAGTTGGCCTGTTCCCGGCAAGCGGAGCGACACATTCTGCAAGAGTGCTCGACCCGTTCAGGCCATACATCACACACGCGAGTGGGTCACGGAAGTGGGATGTTGATGGGAATGAGTATATAGACTATGTAATGGGCCATGGTGCGCTCATTCTTGGCCACAATCACCCAAGTGTGGTACAGGCCCTGCAGGAGCAGGTTGCCAGCGGCCTCCTGTACGGTGATAACCACGAACTCGAGATCGAGTGGGCGTCTCTGATCCAACAGATGATGCCGATTGCCCAGAGAGTGGAGTTCTGCACCTGTGGACAGGAAGCGAACATGATGGCAATCTGGCTGAGCCGTGTGTTCACTGGCAGGAAGAAGGTCCTGCGGTTCGAGGAGAACTTCCACGGCTGGGGGGAGGAACTCGTCCGTAAGGATCTGCCCGGCGTATTTGCAGAGAACGTCGAGGTGATCCCGTTCAATGATGTCGCGGCCGTCGAGAAGGCGCTGGCCACCAGGGAATATGCCATCCTGATGACCGAGGGTGGTGGTGCGCATATGGCAGGCCAGGTGCCCATATCTGACGAACTGCTGTATGCTCTTCCTGATCTTACCCGCAAGTACGGAACTGTATGGCTCATTGACGAGGTTGTTACTGGATTTCGCGATGCGCCGGGTGGTTGGCAGTCCCTCAAAGGTGTCAAGCCAGACTTAACCACAGTTGGCAAGTGTGTAGGAGGTGGCCTGCCGGTTGGGGCAGTGC
>PUON01000126.1 GCA_003552125.1 Dehalococcoidia bacterium
GCCCTTGCCGACTGGCGCATCGGCGACGGGATAGGAGAGAGGAGCACGGAAAGAGCAAAGGTGGGAACTTACTCATTGAAGCAGGATGTACCGGAGGACGCTAAGGCCCGGGTAACGCAAAGGGTATCATTAGACGTATCAGTTGGAGATACATTCACTGCAGGAGCGTGGGTATGGTCTGACACTGCTAATTGTGCGAGGATACGACTTGGTACTCCTGATGCAGGCAGTAATTCACCTTATCATCCCGGAGATTCCCAATGGCATTTCCTAACCGTGACCGACACTGCTGCTAGTCCCGGGAGTACGGTGATTATCTATCTAAGCACCTGGAGAGCATCAGGCCCGGCATATTTGGCCTACTATGACGGCATAGTCCTCCTCAGGGGCAGTGCCGTGTTCGACCACGGCCAGTTCTCCGAAGGCACCTATTCCCTCACCATAGACGACCTGGAGCCGGATACCCCGTACAGCATCAGGGCCTTCGGCGTGAATGACGGAGGCCCGGCCCACGGGGACGTGGTCACCTGCCAAACCCCGGCCGGGTCCTGAACCCCCGGCGTCCATTCACCATTCGCTATTTACTATTTACTATTTGCTATCCACCATTCACCATTGCCCCCTTGACTAATCCCACCCGTGGCTTTAGACTACTGGCCGGTCGATGCTGAAGATAGGGGCTTCTCGAACTAAATTGACGAGCAATAGCGTAGACTCTCAGCTACCGTCAGATGAAGATCTGCCTGGTGTGTAGCGCCGGCGGCCACCTCAGCCAGATGCAGCGGCTGCTGTCCGCCTTCGATGGGCGGGACTACTTCTTCGTTACACACACAGCGGAATCCTCAAAGCATCTCAAGCGGGCTTACTTCATTGACTACAAGCAAGGGTATATCCGGGAAAGACTCACCTGGCTGAAGACCATATTTACTGCCCTTCGGATCCTGCTTAAGGAGAGACCGGCCGTGGTCATCTCTACCGGCGGCGGAGAAATAGCCGTCCCCTTCTGCTACGTCGGCAAGCTCCTGGGTGCAAAGGTCGTACTCATCGAGAGTCTCACCAGGGTCACCACCAGGTCCGCCGCCGGCAAGCTTGTTTACCCCATCGCAGACCTGTTCCTGGTCCAGTGGGAGTCGCTCTTGAAACTGTACGGCAAGAAAGCCCAGTACTGGGGGAATGTGATTTGATATTCGTGACTGTGGGTGGCATGCATGGCTTTGAGAGGCTGGTCAGGGAAATGGACCGTATAGCCGGCGAACTCGATGAGCGGATAGTGATGCAGATCGGCGCTACGGACTGTGAGCCAAGGAACTGTGAGTATTTCAGATTCGCGCCGAAGGAGGAAGTAGACAGGTTGCACTCCGATGCCAGAGTGACGGTATCGCATGCGGGCATAGGCACAATACTGGCGGCCTTAGAGCACCATAAGCCTATCATAATTATGCCCAGAATGAAGAAGTATGGAGAAGCCATTGACGACCACCAGCTTGAGATTGCCCGGGAAATGCAGGCGCAGGGCTTGCCTGTAGTCTGCGATGTAGCCAATCTTGCCGCTGCACTCACGAATGCAGGCACCGACCCCGTACACTTGAGGGGCGAAGGGAATCTGCCGCGAAGGCTCAAGGATTATCTGGACAGTCTAGACGAGCAGCTAAAGAAACGATAGAGTTCAATGTGCGGCTTTCGAATTTCCGAGCCGCGGACGGCGAGTGTAGAGCCATGAGAATTTGCTATGTGGCTGACGGGGCATGCATACATACTCAGAGATGGGTGAATCACTTCGCCGCGAAGGGGCATGAGGTCCACCTGATTTGCTGGAAGCTGATGCCCGGGTACTATGAGAGTGTTCACGTCCACTTGTTGACGAGGATTGCTCCCAAGATATGGGGCGTGTCTCAATACCCCAGCTTCCTGCTCTGGGTACTCCAGGTCCGACGCCTGATCAAGCGCATAAACCCGGACATAGTTGACGGGCACTTCATCACCGTCTACGGCTTTCTGGCGGCCTGCTCTGGCTTCCACCCGCTGGTCGTGACTAGCTGGGGCAGTGACCTGCTGGTTCAGCCCGAGCGGAACCCGCTCCAGAGATATACGGCCAGATACGCTCTGAAGAGAGCTGACACCGTAGTGGCCAGAATCCCCGTGGAGGACGCGAGAGCCATAATCACAGGACTAGGTGGTGATCCAAACAGCGAGATAATGAGAGTCGTGCTCGGAGTCAACACTGAGGAGTTCGCCCCGTCGCGCCTAGACCCTAACGTTAGGGAGCATCGAGGGATGGGGCCTTGCGATCCGCTGATAATCAGCACCAGGAATCTTGCCCCGGTGTACGATGTGGAAACACTCGTCAAGGCCATACCCCTCGTTTTGTCAGAAGAACCGAGGGCGAGATTTATGCTAGCAGGTGCGGGAGCACAGCAGAACTATCTACAGGAACTAGCATCTAACCTGGGGGTATCAGCCAGCATTGAGTTCATAGGCTGGGTTCCTCGAGCCGAGTTACCATCATATCTATCTTCTGCAGATGTGTATGTGTCCACCTCGCTTTCTGACGGCACTCCGAATAGCCTTCTAGAGGCCATGGCCTGCGAATTGCCCGCAATAGTCACCGATATACCGGCCAACCGGCCCTGGGTCAGCGACGGCGAAAATGGCTTTCTCTTTCCGGCCAGAGACCATAGAGCGCTGGCCGCCAGGATCCTTGACTTGCTAAAGCACAGACAGATGAGGGATCAGCTCGGCCACAGGAGCCGCCACCTGGTACAGGAGAACGCAGAAGAGCGGACGCAAATGGCAAAACTTGAGACCATCTATCACGAGCTTGTTGAGTCTCTTTCAAGCATGACGAGGCGGGCCCCGCAGCAGTGAACAGTCAATAGTGCAGCATTTGCCGGCGCCAGTGTTGCACAGAAGCATCTTGCACGCTATGTTGATGTGAAGTATACTTCTTGTCGGGATGAGCGCGCATTTAAGGTCTCTCCTCGACAGAGCAGTTGACAACCTGGGCATAACTACGGCTGCCCTGGGCTCCGACCGGAGCCACTCTGACAATTCAAGGCCGC
>PUON01000136.1 GCA_003552125.1 Dehalococcoidia bacterium
ATAGCATGACAAAAAGGGAGGGCCGCACGAGCAAGTGCGGCCCTCCCCTGAATGTACCTCAGTCTCAAGGACTAGAGCATAGGCAGTTCTCTGCCGATCTCGGTGAGCTGCCGGCTCTTTGTCTGGGTATCCAGTATCTGTCCCTTCTGCTCCTCGGCGTATCGTGTCGCCTGCTCGTACATGTCCGCGATGCGCGGAATGTGTGATATCTGTGAGAGAATCAGGGTGAGGTCGATGTTGTGCTTCTCTCCCGGGAAGTCGCCGCCACGGATAAGAGCGTTGGGGGCGATCTCTGAGATGTGATCGCTGATCGCCTTCACCATGTCCATATTCATCTCTTTGGCCGGACCGGACATGACATAGATGCACTTCGCGACATCTCGCGTGCTGCACGCAATGGAGAGATCCGTGATGGCGGCATCAAGCGCCTGAGTGCCGCGGAAGCTCTCGACCGCCTTGTCGCGGAAGCGCGACTTTCCGATCTCCCAGGGGAAGCGGAAGGCCGGCAGCTCAGAACGGCCCACACCAATTGCCGTCCAGCCTTCGAACGAGGCGATAAGGTCGCCCGCATCAACAGTCCGTGCCCCTACATACTTGCGAGACGTGACCTCTCCCGCACACATCATGTCATAGAATGGTTCAACGACGATGCGGTTGATCTTCTCCATATTGTTGGCCAGGCTGGAGTCTTTCTTCACGTAGCGCTGGTTGTCCGCCACGAATACGGCGTCGGCCACCTCGTAGGTCGACTTAAGCGACGTAGCGCTGTTGTAGACCGTCCGGGCCTCGCTGAACTGCTCGTGTTCGAATGGCAGCACCGCCAGGGCGTATACGGGCTTGTTGACGTAACGCTCCTTCAGCATCTTCACAATGACAGGGAGGGATCCCGATCCTGTTCCGCCTCCGGTTCCTGCGATCACCAGGAAGGCATGGGTCTCGTAGAAGCGTCGATCGCCTTTGAGAGCCTCCAGGATCTTATCGCCGTCTTCCCTGGCCAGTTGCGCGCCGAGCTCGTTGATCTTGCCGACGCCGTGACCGAGGGTCTGCCTCAGCCCCATCAGAATCCGGTGTGAGTAGTCGTTCTTGATGAATCGCAGGCCGGTAAGATCAGCCTGATCTGTGTTCGCCGCGACCACTATTGGCGCGATCGTTGCCTTCCTCTCGGACTGCGCCTTGAGGTTCAGCCTCGCGAAGTGATCCGCTATGCGGCAACCGCACTGTCCCAATCCAATAACCGCCAGTTTCATAATCTATTCCTCCGTTCGGTCTGCACACTCGTGCGTTTCCGTCTATCAATCGTAGAGTCCGACCCTGTCTCGAATTATCAGTACGTAGACCAGGGCGGCAATCAGGATCACCGCAAGGGCGGCGATGACAATAAGTGCCCACGTGGGAAGGAGGCCGACCTTGAAAGAGCTCGATGCGCTCCAGCCGCTCTCATTCATTGCGCCGTCGACTGCCTGCACCCGCCAGTAATAGGTCCCGTACGGGAGTGCCTCCTCCTCGCCCAGGGTGTATCTCATCTCGGTTCCCGCCGGAGAAACGGTGACGTTGGAGCTCTGAGCCACCAGTCCGGACTTCGAGATCAGCACCTGGCTGAAATCGGCGGCAGTTGCGATCTGCAGGCTGTAGGTAACACCGCTGGGATCTTCGACGACTGTCCACGCGAGGGTTGGGGTCTGCTTGCCCACCAGCCCGATGCGTTCTCCGGGTTCCGGCGCCCTGGGTGCAGGAGTCGGTGGAGGCGTGGAATCCATCTCGAAGATGCGGGTTATGGTGGTATCATCGAAAATGACTGTCACAGTCTGCTCGGGTGTGTGGGTGGCTTGTGGATGAGTCGCGGTGAAGGTGATCGGGGCCAGGGTGCCATTCGCACCGGCGGTTCCGGTACCCTTGGTCTGGCCGGCGTAGGCGACGGTTACGGTTGCATTTGCGGGCAGCCCGTAGGCGCTCACCTCTATCTCGGTCCCCACATGGCCTTCGAGGGGTTCGATGGTGAAGGAGGGTTCGACCTCAAAGACGCGTGTCTCGACGTCGCGCTCGCGAGTCTCATCTCCCCGTGCACCAATCTCGTGCTCGCCCATGCTGGCTTCCGGGACGGTGACGCTAGCCTCGAACAGGCCGTCTACATCGGCCGTAATGCCGGTCTTAATGGCTGTACCATTGAAGAGGATCTCGATGTCGCTCTCACGGTCCCCGAAGCCGCTGCCTTTCACGGTGAATTCCGAGCCCACAGTGCCTTCCTTCGGGTCGATGCTGATGCCGGGCGTCACCTCGAACGTGACGGGTACCACGTCTGCGTCGTCAGTGTAGTCGCCGCCGGCGGTAATGTCATGGAGTCCCTGGCTCGCCTGCGGTACGATGAAGCTTCCGGACCATGAGCCGACGTCGTTGGCGCGGATGTCATCGACCAGCTCCACCTCGTCACCTTCGAAATAGATGAAGATATCCTCGCGGTAGCCGAACCCCGTGCCCCTGACCTCAACCTCGGTACCTACGGGTCCCTTGGCGTCCGCAGGCCGGGTGATTGTCGAATCATCGATGGCCACTATTTCAATGGTGGGCTCCACGATGAACGTCCTGATGGAAGCGGGAGCTCTGTTCGCATTGATCTGGGAGGTGGTGGCGGTGGCGCCCAGATCCGATCTGACGATTGCAATACCGTTGGGGCCTCCGGGTGACTCCGGTATCTCGAAGGGTATGTCTGTCTCATAGTCGTACCGGACAATGACCTCTTCATCATTTACTACACCCCATATGGGGTAGAAGCGCCAGTTGCCTACGGCGTTGGTGAGTACTCGTACCCACACGTCTCTATCCGGTTCCGCCTCGTAGTAGACCCAGCCTCTCGCATTGTTGTCGGTCTGGGTGCGCCCCCAGAGTTCTACTTCAGTGCCAACCGGTCCTCTCGTGGGGTCGACATTCATAGTCGATGCATTCTGCGCGGCAAGCGTCGGTGTCGCCAGTGCGGGAAGCACCAGCGCCGCTATGAGAAACGCGGCCAATACTCGGGATACCACTTTCATTTTGTGACAGTCCTCCTTGGAT
>PUON01000081.1 GCA_003552125.1 Dehalococcoidia bacterium
ATAGTTACGCAAAATGTTCACTAGCAGCTTGGGACACGAGTCCTTCCGGTAGTTGAGTTGGCAGTGGCTCCTCTGTTCGCCGCGGCTGCCGCGCCTTGTCGGGCGGCTGCCTGGGCAATCAAGCCTGCGACTGCAAGTATGTCCCCTTGGTTTCCTTTCCTTCAGGCTCTGGCCGCCAGTGCCTCTCGTCTTCTTACGCCCGCGATGAATCTCATCGCCTTCAGCAAGTTGTGTACCGCCAACGCCAGCAGCCACTGAGCTCGGGCGTATACCCTGCCTCTCACGGTCACTCCCCGGAAGCCCAAACCTTCCTTGATCTGCCCGATATTCTGTTCCGCCACCCATTTGCGCTTCCGATAGACAGCCTGCTTCTGCGGCAGCTTCAGCCGGGCCCTCATCTGCGCCCGGATAAGCTGTTGCCTCTTTACCAGCAGGGTGCGATGCTGCTCACCTGGTCTGAGGCATTGCCTCCTCAGCGGGCAACCTTCACAGTCGGGGCATGTATACCGTCTGAGTAACGGCGGTCCCAGGGTTTCCCGTTTCTGATCGCGCCGCAGCAGCCTGCCCCCGGGACACCGCCACACGTCGTCCTCAGGAACATAGTCGAATCTCTCCACCGAGTACGCCTTCTCTCGTTGCGGCTCCTCTTTGCCCTCACGCCCTGAGGCTATGAGCAACTCTATGCCTTCCCCTTCCTGCTCGATGTTAGCCACGCTGAAGTAGCCGCGATCTGCGGTTACCTGTGTCACTTCGTCATCCGCCGTACCCACCTCTTCCCTCACCTTGCGCACTTCGTCCACCATGGCAGGGAGGTGGCCGCCGTCAAACGCCTCGTTGGTCAAATCCCCGGCGAGGATAACCCCCTGCGCCTCATCCACGCAGACCTGACCGTTGTAGCCATAGTCGAACTCGCCCCGTTTCATGAGCATCATCCGGGCATCACGGTCGGCGAAGCTCCTTTGCTCCCTGTCGTCTATCATCGGGGGCAGCTCCGCGGTAAGATGCTGCTCCTTCCTCTTCTCGCACTCCAGATCCTCTCTGAGCGAGCGTATCCGTTCCAGTCGCCCCTCTCGCCTCTTGAGCTCCTCAGGAAGATTGTAACCATTGCAGTCCTCGCCAAAGGCGCAGCCCTCTTCCCTGTCCAGTCTCTCGGCCTGCTCCATGATGGCGTCTATCTCACTGCTCAGCCTCTCCTCCTCCTGCTTCATCCGGCCGTAACTCATGGCCCCATGCTTGGAGGTATGTGCCTTCAGCTTCGTCCCATCCAAGGCAATGTGCCCCAGGCCTATCATCCCCAG
Organism: Dehalococcoidia bacterium; assembly: GCA_003552125.1. Classification (GTDB taxonomy): domain Bacteria; phylum Chloroflexota; class Dehalococcoidia; order GIF9; family AB-539-J10; genus SKVJ01. The sequence continues at coordinate 1,299 of PUON01000081.1, forward strand.
CCGGGCGCACAACAGCACCGTCTGCTGGAACAGCCGCTTTATCTCCCCGGCGTTGCGCCGCCGGAACCGGGACAGTGTGCGGTAGCTCGGCCTTTGTCCCCCGGCCAGATAGATGAAGCTTACATCCCTCCTCGCCATCACCTCGATGCGCCGTGTGCTCACGACGCGGTTGGCCATGCCCCAAAGCAGCAGCCGCAGCAGCATCCGGGGATGATGCGGATACTGGCCCATGCCAGTGAAGTCACCATCGAGGTAGCCAATATCCAGTTCCTCAGTCACCTCCCTGAAGATGTGTACCTCATCTTCGGGTCCGAGAAAATCGGCCAGGGATGGAGGAAAGAGGTAGGGAGTATCCATGTCATATGGCTTGTAGTCTATGCCCGCCACGGCAGAACCCCCTTGTCATGATGGTCGCCTGCACTATAACCCATAGCTGGCCGAATTGAAATCGAGCCCACTGCTCTCTTCCAACCTGCAAATCACCGACTCGTGTCCCAAGCTGCTAGATACTGTTTCCCAGCCTGAGACGAAGCCGACACTGTCTTCTGCGAAATAGCTGTGCCGGATCTGGATCGGTGCCTTCTTGTCAATCGCCACCACTGAGACGGTCCAGACGATCCCTGGTTCAGATGTCTGCCACACTATGATGGGATCCCACATCAAGAACCAGCGGAGGTGAATCATGGGCGACATAGAATTCATGTGGTTCGCCTGACGCCTCTCGCGGTGGACCTGCATGCATTCCGGTTGAAGTGCAATATCCAAGAAAGAGTGGTAACCGAAGACATCAAGCACTGGCTCACCCAGTGCTGTCGTACAGTCATGCCGGGTCGGCTCTCCGCCACCTGCAGAGCTCAGTTCAGCATCGGAGGCTTCGGCGCATGCTTAGAAGCGTATATGAAGTTCGGCCACCGAACTGGCTTGATTGCTGCTGGTTTGGTAGATGGATCCGCCGACCTCGCCCGAACAGTGTCGTTTCTGCATTCGAACGAGTATAGTGAAGCCAATGTGGCGAAGGATCGGTCGCGATGTGATCCCGCTCACAATTCAGCGCATGAATGAGCAATTGTTGGCGATACGTGTTCAATGCCGCGCTTCTGGTGCCCAACTACCGCCGCGTCCGGTCCTGGGTTCCGAAATCCGAATTCAAAGTGGCTGATGGTTGATCTTGCCCGGAGAGGGTCCACCTTGCGGTTGCAGACACAAACCCGTTGATCACGGATCCATATTGTAGATAGCTTCCCTTTCATCCCATGCCGCCCAGATAGCAGTCGATTCGAGCAGGTGAAAGATGCAGCTTACACGCCCTGATGCGTCCTGCTATGATACTCCTGCCTGCTCTCCTCCGTGGGAGTGCAGACGCGACGAGCCTGAACCGATGGCATCCGATGTTCATAACAGGGTACGCGAGGTACTTCGGGAGGTGCCTCCACATGTGACGGTGGTAGCCGCGGCGAAAGGGGCACCTGCCTATAAGGTGCGCGATGCCATCGAGGCAGGAATCCGTGTCATCGGCCAGAACTACTTCGCAGAAGCTCGGCGCATTCGGACACAGGTACCGGAGGCTGTCGCGTGGCATTTCCTGGGGCGGTTGCGCCCCCATGACATACGGCCCGCAAACCTGAGCCTGTTCGATGTACTGCAGAGTGTGGATTCCTGCCAGCTTGCCGAGCGTATCAATTCCAGAGGCACCGCTATGAATCGTTGTGTGCCGGTACTCCTTGAGATTAACAGCGCCCGCGAACCGCAAAAGGGCGGGCTGCTGCTGGAGGAAGTCGAACCCGTCCTCAGAGAAGTCTCCTCGCTACCCCATATACGAGTGATCGGGCTCATGACCATGGGGCCACTGACACAGCTTCCCGAGGAATGCCGTCCGTTCTTCTCTGAGGTCAGACAGCTCTATGAGTATCTCAGCGGCCTTGACATTCCAGGTGTTCAGATCGAAACCCTCTCGATGGGCATGAGCGATACGTATAGGGTCGCTATTGAGGAGGGTGCCACCATGGTCCGTCTTGGAACCCGCCTGTTCGGACCACGCCAGGATTAGGGCCAAGCGATACGCGTACACCTCGGAATCATCCGGGACGGCATCGGTCGCCACCTATGCAGCTCGTACGTACGTCGAAGCCACCGTCTATAGATGATACACTGAGACGGCAATGTCGATTGAGATCCTGATAGTCCGGTGCACCGAGGCATACCAGTCGAAACGCTGGGTGCGTATTGCGCTCCTCCTCCTAATCGTTCTGTTCTCGGCTGCATCAATCTGGTTCGGCTACAGACACCTCGAAACGGACACGCCGAGGAACTACGGCTATGTTGGAGTCTTCTTCATCAATCTCATTACATGCGCAACAATAGTTGTACCGGTGCCCGGAGGTGCCGCCGTCAACGTCACCGCTGCCTCATGGATGAACCCCTACTTCCTCACAATGGTTGCTGCAATCGGGTCAACGGTTGGTGAGCTCACAAGCTATCTGGCCGGTTCGCTCGGACACAGCTGGCTCGCCTCGGGCCATGCGAAGCGATACGAGCAAGCCGAACGCATGATGAAGCGATTCGGCGCTATGGCGATCTTTCTCTTCGCGCTGCTCCCTATGCTGCTATATGACCTCATCGGTCTGATCGCAGGATCAACTCGCTACCCGCTGTGGAAGTTCGTAAGTGCTACCTTTGCAGGGCGAGTGCTGCGACATGCCGTTCAGGTCTTCGTGGGCTACTCAATCTTCAGCTGGCTGCTGTCCCTCTGAAAATGCTACACGCAGTACGCGGTCGAAAGGTGTGCACGCTTTGGACCGGCACCAGGTCGGATTCTTGAGCGACACGAACCGCGCCGTCACAAACAGGGAAAAACCGACTGCCACAAAGTGGGCGCAGGAAATTCCAGAGGTGTGTACTTCGTCAATGCCTCAGCAAGGCCAAGCATCTCTACATGGAGGACGTACTCAAGCATCAGCTTCGGTACAAGGAGAATCGCCATGACGAAGAGCATCTGCCGCGGCGTATGCGGCACATACCCTGGCCGATACCGCCTCAACACTGCGACCAGCGGGAAGTAATTGACAAGAAGATTGGGAAAAACGAACAGGAAGAACCGAAAGCCAGTGATGCTCGAGAGGATAACGCCGGCAAGCCTCACAATCCACAGCCACAGCATTGCCCGACTGTTGAGTTCATCGCCCCATTTCTGCGATGCGCGCACAGCGAACGCAAGAAAGTAGATGTCGAGCCACTTATCGAACAACTGGTACTCAACCACCTCTCCAGAGTAGGAGAACACATACGCGTTGAGTCCGTAAACGATTGGTGCGTGCAACCCGTCAATCGCCATACACGCCAGAAACCCCATGATATTGAAGCGGAGAATGGAGAAGGGTAGGCCGAGACGAATGAGCAGAATAATGATTGATCCCGGATCCATCGGCTCATGCTAGCATCACAGCTGCACAGCAACAACTTGACCGTCTCATCGACTCAATCTCAGGGATTGTCTTGAAGGTTGGAGATTCCAGATGGCACGTCCGTTGATGATGGCTGCTTCCTGATGGTATTGAAGACTGTATCACGATGGAGCCGGCCATGTGCCGTGCAAGGAAGCACGATTGGAGCTGTCCCTGTCGCGGCGCATTGCGTACTCAGGCACACACGCAACGGTTTGACTCAGCAGCATTCCTGCTGCACGTTTATCTGTACCTTGTCGCCGTGCACGTGTTACGGCAACGATCGTCGCTCCGTGATCCGGAAAGGCCGCAATCGTAGCGGCAGCCGTGTCTGTGAACCTGTGCATCGTCGCCACTCTCGCAGCTAACGATGCCACACTGAACGACGAGGAACGCGCGCGTCGCGGTGACAACTGCCAGGAGAACATAGCCGTCCGACATGAGAGGCATTACAACAAGGGTAAACGCTGGGTGCGGCGCTTCGCCCTGTTAGCAGTACGAGTGAGTTTCCACATTTCCAGATAAGCCGACGATCTCATCGGCAGCGTTCTGTGGTGTGTATATTGTTAGCGGGGCAGGTTCGCAGCGGCATGACTCGCGCACACGATACCGAAATGGATGCTCTACCCGCCCGCGGGTTATGGGTGGGTTGACGTCACAGTCGCGTGCCACGAGGTGTAGTGCAAAGAACGGTCTCGCGGGCATGCGAGAAGGCACTGTTCGCGTGGATTCATTGGTTGGCCCCGGCGGTGCTACAATTACGAGTCATGAATAAGGACTATTATCACGCGCTGGGACTGGAACGTTCGGCTTCGGACGCCGATATCAAGAAGGCCTATCGCCGTCTTGCGATGAAGTATCACCCGGACAGAAACCCGGGAAAAGAGAAGGAGGCGACCGAGCGTTTCAAAGAAATCAATGAGGCCTACGGTGTGCTCGGCGACCCGGAGAAGCGCAAGCAGTACGACCAATACGGCATGGTGGGCGATCCCGGAGACATATTCGGCAGCAGCACCACCCGAGCTGGCTTCGAGAACGTCATGCGCGACTTCGGCGGCCTGGGATTAGGATTCGATTTCCTTGACAACATATTCGGCGAGACATTGCGCGGCAGGGGCTACCGAGTATCCTTCGGTAACATGGGTAAGCCGGGTGGCACACAGCGGAAAGGTGCTCGCGGCTTCTCGATGGAAGACCTCTTTGGCGGAGCCCAAACCCAACAGCAGCAACCCATGACGGTGACGTACGAACTCGCCATAACAAAGGATGAAGCTGAGAAGGGCGCTAAGAAGCGGCTTACACGGAAGGGCCGGCGCCTGGAGGTCAAGGTTCCGCCGGGAGTTCAGACTGGCAGTATCGTTCGTCTACCGAATGCCTGTACCATCACGGATGGCTGCCAGGGAGACATACTGATTCGAATCAAGGTTAAGTAGGCAGTGCCCGCGAACTTACCACCACGCTACAAAGCAGCAGAGGAGCGTTTCAGAGCGGCGAAGGATGTCGATGACAAGATAGCCGCATTACAGGAGATGCTCGCCGTAATGCCCCGCCACAAGGGCACGGACAAGCTGCATGCCGGCCTTCGAGCAAAGATTGCCAAGCTGACACAGGAATCTGAACGAAAGGCCGCGACCGCCCGCCGCGCCGGCTTCTCAGTGCGCCGCGAAGGGGCAGGCCAGATCGTTCTCGCAGGGGCGCCAAACACGGGAAAATCGCAAATCATCAATGCGCTTACCAGTGCCACTCCCGAAGTTGCAATGTACCCTTATACCACACAGAACGTGACCCCGGGGATGATGCGATTCCAGGATATCCAGATACAGCTTGTCGACACCCCACCTCTGGGACAACGTGGTGTGCGACCACTCGTATCCACGATTTTCCGCGCAGCGGACATCATAGCCATTGTGGCCGACCTGAGTGGCGATCCTGCATTGGAAGTCGAATGGGCCCTGACAGAACTTGCTGAATGCAGGGTAACTCCGCGTTCGATGCCTGTAGATGACACATTGACGGGTGGCATATATCCGAAGGATATGGTGATCATCGCCAATAAAAGCGATGCACCGGGTGCATTTCGCAATCTCAACGTGTTGCGACTCAAGTACGAGGCTTTCTTTCCCATTATACCTCTCTCCGCAACGGAAGGAGAGGGCCTCGAGGAACTCCCTTCCAGACTCTTCGAAGCGCTGGACATTATCCGTGTGTACACCAAAGCGCCTGGCCAGAAGGCTGATATGGAAGAGCCGGTGATCCTGCCGAGACACTCTACGGTGGGCGAGGCTGCAGAGGAGATACACAAGGACTTCAAGAAGGGCATGAAGTACGCGGTCGTCTGGGGCTCCGGAAAGTACGACGCACAGACCGTCAGCAAGACACACGTTCTGCAAGACCAGGACATAGTCGAGTTCCACGTGTAGGTGCGCCAACGCTTGCTTTGGCAACCGCCTAATTGACGCCTGATAGAAATCTACGGCAGCAAATCTACGGCAACATCTCCGGCCAAGTACAACGATGCACGTTCCTCTTGCACAACATATCGGCACGCTGACGGACTCAGTATCGGCAACCCGGTTGGGACAGAACATGCCGACACCCTCGAACGAATGGCCCAAACCTGTTGAAAACAACGCGACCATTCTCTATACTTGCGCTCGGTGGTTGCCAGCGTAGGTTATCAAGTCTTCCGTAGTATCTATGGCATGTCCCGAGGGTGCACTGGATGACCGAAACCTGGACCAAATCTCAACGAAAGGAGGTCATCCGGTGAGTTTCGCAGACAAGACCCTTCAGTGCGTTGATTGTGGTGCGGACTTCGTGTTCACCGCAGAGGAGCAGGAATTCTTCGACTCCAAGGGATACACGAACGAGCCCAAGCGCTGCCTCACGTGTCGTCGAACCCGCAGGTCGCAGAAGCCCGACGGCGATGGATTCCAGGGTCGACAGATGTACAGCGCCCTGTGTGCTCAGTGTGGCAAGGACTGTGAAGTTCCCTTCGAGCCACGCGATGGTCGACCGGTGTACTGCAGCGACTGCTTCGGACGACTCCGCAGCAGATAGTGTCGAAACGGCCTCACAGCTGGCACCGAAAGCAGGACTAAGAAGAGGGGGCCCCTTCAAGGGGCCCCTTCTTGTGCTACATTCGCTCGTGGCTATTCGGATGCCACGATGTTCTTGATCATTGCACGGGTGATTACGAACAACAGGTCCCGAGTGATAAATGGGAGACCGATCATGGGCAACGCCTCGGTGGTCACCTGTTCAGCCACCGCATCGAGATTCTCTGAATCACGGTAACGCTCCAGGACGAGGGACCGAAAGGCAACGGAGCGCTGGAGCGCCAGTTGCAGGAATTCCGGTGCCTGGTCACCCAGCAGTACCCCATAATGATCCAAACCGAGAATGTCCACATCGAATGTGTTCAATCGACTCAACGACGCAAGGTACGCGTCAAAATCGAATTGCGCTGACGGATATGACAGCTCTCTCCAATCGCGAACCGGATGAGGTGTAGTGTCGGTGGGGAACAGCGCTCTGAGCGCAGGAATGTACGTCGCCAGACAACACCTACTGTGACCTGGCATCTCATAGAACTCAGCCCTGATACCCCGGCCAAGATCAATTGCCTCGCCGTCCCGAATGATGTCGTCGACCATCAACCCGTCGGCACAATCGCAAAGATGCAGACACCGGTCCCAAGCGCCCTGCTGCTGCGACATGGCGTCATTCATTCGGGCGTTGTAGTCGAGGACCTTCTGCTTGGAAAGCACCTCGGCTGCAGCAGCAGAACCCACAACCCTAAGCCCAGGAAAGCGCGAACGGAAGTATGGCAAAGCGCCGCAGTGATCGAAGTGCGAATGGGTGAGCACGAGGTACTTCACAGTGGATACATCGAGCTCCAGCTTATCCAACTGCTCATCCAGGAATGGAGTGGCGTGACTCATGCCTCCACCAACAATCATTGAATCGTTGCCACGCACGAGGTAGAAGCAGAGCTGATGGGTACCCAGGAAGTGGATATTCTCGTTGATCCGGCCTGGCTTCTGCATCCACACGGTTGGAACCTCCTTATCCTGTTCACGGAATGCAAACGCCCGACATTCTAACATGGCCCGACACCCCAGTTTCGTACGGAATTCCCGCCTGCGGTACAAACCGTCCAACCATAGGAATTGTCTGTGTATAATGTGTGCAGCACAGATCGACTGGGGCGTACGATTGGATGGTAACCAAAAAGCTGCTTTCTCGCCTTTTCGATGCTGCGTATATGCAGCGCTGGAACGACCAGATCCGTCCGGTCGAACTCACCGAGTTGGATAAGCAGGCACACAAGATGGTGGTTGCCTTCGTCCTCGGGAAGTACGAAGAGCGATCAGCCGATTGGAACTGGGCAGCGCTTATCGAATCCGGCCTGTTCGAGTACCTGCAGCGCCTTGTCCTCACCGATCTCAAGCCACAGGTCTTCTACAAGATCAAAGAAGATCCCATTCGCTATCGAGAGCTTAATGAGTGGGTGTATTCGGAGTTGGAAGAGCTTATTGGACCTCTGGGCGAATCGTTCTGCACTCGTTTCAGGGAATACCTCGCAACTACCGATGAACCGGTGCATCAGCGAGTAGCGAAGGCGGCTCATTTCTTCGCGACGAAGTGGGAATTCGACATCATCAGGCGAGCCAATCCGCTCGGGTACGAGATGGAACGAATCAGCACCAGGCTTGGCCATCAGCAGGAACAGTACTACGACCTCGTCGGACTGCGAAACCTCGAACTTTACCCCAAACTGCGAAGCTTCGTCGACCTGTGCGGACTGCTCCGATTTCAGTTACGATGGAGTCACGTGCACCGCATTCCCAAGACTTCGGTTCTTGGCCACATGCTCATCGTAGCGATGATCTCCTACCTCTTCTCCATTCAGATTGGTGCGTGCGAACAGCGGAGAGTGAACAACTATTTCACCGGGCTGTTCCATGATCTGCCCGAGGCACTGACACGCGACATCATCTCCCCGGTGAAACACTCGATAAAGGGCCTGAGCGCATTGATTAAGAGTTACGAGCGCGAGGAGATGCAGGAGAAAGTGTATCCCCTTCTTCCGGAGACATGGCATGCCCAGTTACAACTCTACACCGAGGACGAGTTCCGAAGCGTAGTGTACTCGGAAGGGCAACGCATCTACTGCAGTAGCGACGTCATCACGGAGCAATTCAACGAAGATATCTACAATCCACGGGACGGAGAAATGATCAAGGCAATCGATGACCTCGCAGCGTACATGGAGGCACAACTGGCACGAGAAAACGGAATTGGGGCCCCCGAGTTAGCCAAGGCCCGCCAAGCTATCAGAGGGCGATACGCAAGTGCCAGCATTGCCGGGATAGACTTCGGGCAGTTGTATGCTGCGCTCTGAGTGTCGAGGCGTCCATCGCATCTGACTGGCAGGTGATGGGTGTGAGGAGATGAAAGCACAGTATCACCCCAACGGCACAGACACAGAGGAAGTGGATGTCCTCGATATCTACATCGATGACGAGGGGCAACCAAGGATGATGTTCGTGCGGGCTGACGGGCGCATCGAAACGGCCCCGATAGGGCGCTTCACCGAGCTTCGCAATGGCACCCCACCTGTGAAGCAGCAGTATCGGCTGCGCATACTTGGTGATGGCAAGCCAAACAAACTACCTCGCAATCCTGAAGAACGAGCATAGTATCTGCACGCCAGGATGCGTACCGATATAATGCAAGTGCGCGGCCGTTTACGCGAATACGGTCATCAGCAGCATATGCGTGAGGAGGGCCCAGCCCATGCTTACTACCGTAATAGGAAGCTACCCGCTGAAATACAGTGAACACGGCCCGGACGCTGTCCGCATGGCCGTCGAGGACCAGCTGTATGCGGGCATCGACCTGGTTACTGACGGACAGACACGCTACGACATGGTCGAGTACTTCGCGCGCGCAATCGACGGATACAGCTATGAAGGTAAGAGCATCATTACTGGCCAGATCGGGCGTGGCCGGCCGGATGAGTTTCTTGAGGATCTATCCATCGCAAGATCTCTTGCCCCAAGGGTAAAAGGACTCATTACCGGACCGGTAACCATGATCTTTTCATCGCGCATTAAGGCGAACTACGCAGGCTACAGGGACGAGTCAGTATACGTCGACACTGCGAACTCACTGCTGGAGATTGCGCGTGCCCTCGAGGCTGAAGGCGCGGAGTGGATACAGATCGACGAACCTTACCTCTCAGTTGGGGCTCCTATGGCGATTGCGCGCAGGGCGGTCGAGCACATTGCCACGGGCCTGAGTGTTCCAGTCGCAATGCACGTGTGCGGCACGATCGGCCCGATCCTGCCGGAGCTCCTGGAATGGAAGGGCCTGTCTCTTCTTTCACACGCATTCATGGGCGACCGGAACGACGCTGTGCTCCAGTCGGATGCCCTGAAGCAGAGCGACAAGATGCTCGGGCTTGGCTGCATCGACACCAAGACTACGGACATCGAAGCTGAGGATGCCGTTATCGAATTGATCAGGCGTGGCCTGAAACTACTGCCTCAGGAACGCATCGTGATTCACCCGGACTGCGGCTTGCGGATTCTGCCCCGTGACATCGTGCAATCGAAACTCAAAGTGATGGTTTCGGCCGCGCGACAGATCACGGCAAACAGTTGAGGGAAACTCCACTCGTTACTGCAAACTGCTCGATAGCGCGCCGAAGAGTACGTCATGCTTCCGGCGTGGCCGAGACTGACGCAAGAGGACCGCGTTCGGCGCGAAACCCCACAGCACTCATGAGGTTCTGTCAAGCACCTCACGCAGCTTCGCCTCATATTCCGGCCGCGCCGGACTGAAGATGTCGACAATGTGGCAATCTACATCGAGCATCTGCGCGCCATGCTCGCGCCCGGCAGGATAGCAGATCAGATCTCCCGGCTTCATACGAAACAGCTTGCCGTCGAGGATCGCATCCAGCTCCCCGGACAACAGAAGCATGATCTGCTCAATGCCATCATGTGTATGCACAGGGAACAGGGATCCCGCCGCGAGATGGGCGATGCTGAGTGTCATGTTGGTACCAGCGACAATGTGACTCATCGCACCGGGAGCCAACTGTACCTGGGGAATCGCCGCGTAGCTGATAATGGTAGATTCCTGTTCTTCCTTTGTGGCCCGTTCAAACTGATGGCTCAATGAACCCCTCCCTTTCGGCGTCGCACATACGGCGATACGCCACGGTAACTCGAGCAAAGATGATACCATGCCAGGATCGCCGACACGCGTCCATGGTAGAGACACCGAGTGTCGATACTATTCACACACATCTGAACGTCTCTTCTCCAGTCGCATTCTGTTAGAATTGGGCCACAAAAGTATTGAGAATTGCGTGGCGGCGGACTTGGATTGGGTCGCGCTATCAGTCAGACACGGGGAAGTGTCGGAATTGGCAGACGAGCATGACTTAGGATCATGTGCCGCAAGGCGTGCGGGTTCGAGTCCCGCCTTCCCCATAGGGCAAACTGGACGTCCCCTCGCCTATGCGGGGTGAGAGGCTCACAACGCGATTGCTGCCACGAAATCGGATACATCGTTGACACAATGAGGCCGGGTTCTGCACGCTGCACAGAATCAGAACCCGACAAATGGGCGACAGGTTGCACAGGCACGACGCTACTTGGCGTCGCTGAGACTTGACTTAACGTTAACTACTCCGAGGAGCCAGATCAGAAATGCGAAACGGACGAAGAGTCGTGATCACGGGAGTTGGAGCACTCACGCCTCTTGGCATAGGGGTGAAAGACTCCTGGAATTGCCTTTGCGAGGGACGATCAGGCATCACGCCAATAACCCGTTTCGACGCATCAGGAATGGCCACACAAATCGCGGGAGAGGTCAAAGGCTTCCATGCTACGGAGTTCATGCAGAACAAGGTCGCGCGGCGTTCAGACCTATTCGCTCAATATGCCATTGCAGCGACTGGAATGGCGCTGGAGGATTCGGGCCTCCGGATAGCGGGAGAGCTTTCCGAGCGCACCGGTGTGATATTGGGAAGCGTGGTGGGCGGCATCAGCACGCTCTGCTATAACATGCGTTCGCCAAGTGAGGGCAACATCGAGGGTGTCTCCAAGATGCTCGCATCGATGTATATGCCAAGTGCAGGGGCCAACGACATCAGCGTCGTCTTCGGAATTAAAGGCCCCAGTCGAGGTCTGAGCACAGCGTGCGCCACCGGAGGGCACTGTATCGGTGACGCAGTACGATTCATCCAGTACGGAGATGCGGATGTCATGATTGCGGGTGCATCAGAGGCGCAGATAGTCCCCATATTCATCGACAGCATTTCAAAGCTGCATGCGTCCTCAACCCGTAACGATGATCCGGAACGCGCCAGCCGACCGTTCGAGAAACACCGTGACGGCCTCGTGAACGGGGAAGGTGCGGGCGTACTCGTACTTGAATACCTTGAACATGCTCTTGCGCGCGGGGCACACATCTACGCCGAGATAGCGGGATTCGCGTCGAATATCGACGCGTACCATGCAGTTAAGCCGGAGTTTCAAAGCCAGGCCCGATGTATTACTTTGGCCTTGCAGGATGGGCGTGTGGACTCGACAGAGGTACAGTACGTCAACGCGCACGGCACCGCAACCATACTGGGAGACCTGTCCGAGACAAGGGCACTGAAGCTCGCTTTTGGAGACTCGGCGCGCCACCTCCTGGTGAGCTCCAACAAGTCCATGCTCGGGCACATGTGGAGTGCTTCGGGCGCCGTGCAGGCAATCTTCACGGCCCTTACCCTTCAGAACGGAATCGTACCCCCCACGATCAACTACGAGACACCGGATCCGGACTGCGACCTTGACTATGTCCCTAACGTCAAGCGTAAGGTGGATGTGAGCGTCGCAATCTCCGAGTCATTCGGCTTCGGAGGGATGAATTCCGTGCTTGTGCTCAAACGTTTCGGCGGTTGAAGTCGCTTTCACCACGTGACTCACCAGCCTCTTCGTGCGATGATGAGGAGGATGAAGATTTGCCCCGGCGTCGCCTGCTGGACCGTCGACGGCTCCACAGAGAGGAGAAGAACTGCTTATCAAGCAGGTGGCGTGCATCCGCGACGTTAAAGAGATCGCGCGAAGTGGCGCCCTCAAAATACGCCACCTCGACATGCTTTCCCATGTTCTTCACTGCCTGCAGTGCATACGCGAAGTCCGCGTCTCCACTAACCAGTATCGCAGTATCGTAGAAGTTGTTCCACGCGAAGTGGAGGAGGTCGGTGCCGAGCATTATGTCGACACCCTTCTCCATTTGCGTTCCCTGCGCAGTCTTAATGCTCCCGAGGCGCACCTCCAAGTACGGGGTGCGGCGAAGCGTATCGAGGAAGTCCTGCTGTTCCCGGAATGCATCCGGGCGCTGTGACACGTCCTGCAGCGCATTGTAGTAATAGGTCCGAAACAGACAACGATCACCGCACAGCTTAGCAACGAACTGCGTGAAATCGAGGTCATGGCGCCTGAGACTGCCCTCGAGGGCATGATAAAGGTTGCTGCCGTCAATGAAGATCGCAACACGTTCAGGCGCCATGCACAATACTCCTGTAATTGCCTGTGTCTAATGAGACGGTTTGGTGTGTTGCTGGCGCGCCGCGAGCGCGTGCGTAATGCGGTCGATGAGGATCGCAAGCATCACGATGGACAGACCCGCCTCAAATCCCCGCCCGACTTCAATCCGGTTAATCGCGAGTAAGACTTCCATTCCAAGTCCTCGAGCACCGATCATCGAGGCGATCACGACCATTGCCAACGCCATCATCGTGGTCTGGTTGATACCAACCATGATGGATGGAAAGGCGAGTGGGAGTTGGACCTCCCAGAGGATTTGCCTGGATGTTGCACCGAACGCCTTAGCTGCCTCGATAACGCTCTGAGATACCCCGCGTATGCCCACGTTGGTGAGGCGGATAACCGGCGGCACGGCGTATATCACTGTAGCGAATACCGCAGGGACTTTTCCGAGCCCGAAGAACATCAGCGCCGGAATAAGATACACGAAGCTCGGCATAGTCTGCATGCCGTCCAGGATCGGCCTGAGGACACCGGCAAAGGTATCGCTCCTTGCCATCGCGATTCCAGTCGGTATTCCGATAAGCAGGGATATCACGACGGCCGCAAAGATCAGCGCCAGCGTCATCATTGCGAGATCCCAGTACCCAAATGACCCGATGATGACGAGGAAGCCGCCCAGGAGCACAGGAGCCCACCACTTCCGAATTGCGAACCATGCCAGGACCGCAACACCGATAAGCACCACGAACCAAGGCAACCAGAGCAATGCGCGCTCGAACGCGACCAGGACTCCAAGCAATACGTCGCCTATCACATCGAGAATCGCGCCCAGATTAACAACTATCCAGCTGACGGCACTGTCAATCCAGCCGGCAAGTGGCAATTTGAGAAACCCGGGAAAATCCATCATGACTTCGCTCCTTCGCCGGAGTCACCAGTGGGAGATGAATCCTCGCGCGTAACGCCTGTGTCTTCATCCACGACCTCAGCCTGCTCGACACTGGCTTTCTCTTCTTCCTCTTCTTCCTCCTCTTCCTGCTCACGTATCATAGTGGCGATGATAGTGCTTACGTATACCTCGCCAAGGAATCGTTCGTCCTCATCCACCACAGCTACCGGATAACGACTGGCAGCGACCATCGGGACAAGATCCTCGACAACCGCATCGGCACTACACGTGGCCAGGTCCGGATCAAGGGCGTCTCTAAGACGGGTACCTCTCCTACGGATGAGGCGTACAAGGCCCTCGACCGTAACCATCCCCAGCAGCCTGCCCTTCCTTGCCACCACAAACGCACTGTCGACGTTTGCGTCACGAAGTATCTGCAGCGCGGCTTTTGGACCCTGCCACGAGTACAACAGTACCGGTGGCTGCTCCATCACGGATCGTGCAGTGAGCACCTTGGTGGGTGACGCATCCTGGACGAACTGTCGGACATAGGAGTCACTTGGATTGGTAATCACCTCTTCAGGACTTCCAATCTGTATGATCTCGCCGTCACGCATTATCGCCATCCTGTCTGCAACCTTCAGGGCCTCAGTGAGATCGTGTGTCACAAACAGCAGCGTCTTCTGCAACTCGGCCTGAAGATCCATCAATTCATCCTGCATCTGCCGGCGAATAAGAGGATCCAACCCACTGAACGGTTCGTCGAGCAGCAGTATTTCGGGATCACCTGTCAGCGCGCGTGCGATACCGACGCGTTGCTGCATACCGCCGCTGAGAGCGGCAGGAAGATGGTGCTCCCACCCTTTCAATCCGACCTTCTCGATATACACCTGCGCCCGCTCGTATCGTTCCGCCTCAGGTACGCCACGCACTTTCAAACCGTAAGCTACGTTATCGAGCACAGAGCGGTGCGGGAGCAAACCGAAGTGCTGAAATACCATGCCGGTAGTACTGCGGCGCAGTTCACCGAGCTTATCGTCGTCATATGGCACGATATCGTCACCGTTTATGAGTACACTGCCGGCCGTGGGTTCGGCAAGCCGAATCACACAACGGATCAGCGTGGACTTGCCACTGCCAGACAGGCCCATCAGTACGAAAAACTCACCACGACGCACTTCGAACGACACATCGCGGAGTCCAACCACACAGCCGGTATCCTGCAGAATCCTGTCTTTGCTTGCGTTCCTGAGTTCCGGATCCTCAACGACCTGCCGCGGATTGGGGCCAAATACCTTCCAGAGGTTTCTCACCTCGACGCAGACCTCACGGTCTGCGTCGAGGATCTGTGTACTGCCTTGTTCTTCTTCAGCCATTCTCATTACGCCTCGCACGTACTGCGTCTACAGGGCGGCCTTCACCGCATCGGCAACATCGGCTGGTACCCACTGCGTCCACCAGTCTTCGAACTCACGCAGGTAGAACATCGCAGCCTCTTCGTAAGAAGCGTTCATCTCGTCGAGATACGCAAGCACCACGTTGTGTTGCTCAGTCTCCGTGCGATAGTTCCCCAGGAATTCAACAATTCCAGGATTACGTTCCGCAAACTCGGAATTGACCGCAACGTTCACGTTGTTTGACGGATACGCACAAGCGCGCGTAGTCGCCCAGATCTCTTCATCGAACGGTGGCTCCTCGAGCGGATACATATCGAAC
Organism: Dehalococcoidia bacterium; assembly: GCA_003552125.1. Taxonomy (GTDB): domain Bacteria; phylum Chloroflexota; class Dehalococcoidia; order GIF9; family AB-539-J10; genus SKVJ01. The sequence continues at coordinate 16,904 of PUON01000081.1, forward strand.
TTGCCCAGTGCAGGTGTAGGCGCCCAGTAATAGCCGAACCACGGATCGCCCCGCTCATACGCTCCGGCCATCGATCCGGACAATGCGGCATCGGATCCGGCGATGAAGTCAGTGAAGTACTCGTCAAGTCCGTATTCAACCAGCTTCTGGGAATTGATGTCTGTTGCTTCCCAGCCGGGTATGCCGTTTACGAAACGTCCCTTGGATGGATCCTCCGGATCGCGGAACAACTCCCAGTATTCAGGCATGTCAAACACGCTGCGCAGATCCGGAGCCATTGCCTCAATGCCACGATCGGGGTCGCCGTAAATCACGTACCTGGGTACCAGCCAGCCCTGCCAGTTGTCGTCGAAGTTGTTGCCCAGGTCGATGATGTCACCGGCGGCAGTGGCCTGATCGAAGGCTTCCTGCTGGTTTTCAACCCAGACTTCCATGTTGATGTGGACATCACCACGGACAAGGCCCTGATGAATGGTAACGGTGTCACCAGGAATGAACTCGATATCCGTGTATCCGTAGCCGTGCTCCAATATGAAGGCAGCGATACGGTTGTTGACAAGTGCACTGTCCCATTGCAAATCACCGAAAATCACCGTTTCGCGGTCTGCATCAGGAGCGCATCCCATAAGAGGCACTGCAACCAGTGCAACACCCGCTGCGAGCAGCATGGCCCCTCGCCAAAAACGTCTCTTGCTTGTGTTCATTATGTCGATTCCTCCTCAGTCTCAATCTGATGTCGCGACACCCCACCCACACACCTCTTCCCTGACGACAGCATAGGAAAACTTGTGAGTCGTGGCCGACGGCTGAAGCAAACGCGGTAGAACAGGGTCATTCAGGGAACGGGTACAGAGGGGCGATGAGCGGCCAGGAAAGTGAGAATGGCCTCAGGTAAAAGTGTCCACCATGCGCCCGAATCCTCCTTGCGTGTCCTCGTTCTGGTAGGATGCGTTGGAAAACGCCCTCTCCGGCGTTATCTGCTGCTTTATCCTATGCAATCCGAAAGACTCTGTCAATTACACGCGGCTACTTCTAACGCCGCCTGCACGTGCAGCATATACGTTAACCACATATAATGGGAAGAGTGCGAAAGAAAACGGCGCCTCATTTTCGGGGGTCGCACTCTCGGTACTCTGTTATTGCAGGCGGCTAATCATGGGAGCGAATCTCACCGCATTCCTCAAAGCGGAGAAGACTCCATTTAAGTTCGTCGAGAAAAGCTCGACTCATCATGCATCCGATGCGGCTCGAGCGACAGGTATACCACTGGCACTGATTGCGAAGTCGATCGTGTTCACAGGATCGAACAACTCACTGTTGATTGCGGTTGTACGGGCAGATCACATGGTGAGTCGACACAAGCTGGCCACCTGTGCCGGCCTGCGTCAGATCGAAGTCGCACCCGACACCGTCGCCGAAAAGGCCACAGGGTTCCCCACAGGCGGTATCCCCCCGGTTGGCCATCATAGGAAACTGCCCGTGTTCGTGGACACAATGGTCGCACACATGGAGTCTGTGTGGTGCGGCGGTGGCACAAGGAACAGGCTGGTGCAATTGTCCACAGCAGATATCATCAGGCTGACCGATGCCTTCGTGTGCGACATTGCCGTGACCGATTCCAGAATCCCTGAACGTTCCTAGAGATCGGCGAAGACCTGCGGCGCCTGCTCTTTCATTATGTCCCGCAATTGACGTGCAACTTCGCGGATCTCCGGCAATGCTCTTGGCGAAAGACGCAACGTAATAATGTGCCGCAGCTCCCGAAAATTCCACGTACAGATTATGTCCGTGTAGCACGCATTCGGCAGCACATAGCGAGCTATCTCGGGCTTCAATCCCTGCCTGAGCAAATCACGATATGCTCCCCATGCATTGTTCATCGCCTGCCGATAAGCAGCAACAGCCTCTTCAGATACACGAACTTCGGGAGGGCACAGGTACGATTCCTGATCCTCGCGCACATATCGCTGACTTCGCTGGCTGTAGCTCGCCAGCCGATGACGCACCAGTTCGTGGGTCATGGCCCTGCTGCCGCGTATACTGAAAGTGGCGCAGGCGTGCTCGATCATTGATTCATGGCCGATGTTGATCCACGAATGAATGCGATCCGGGACCGTTCCCGTCTTATCCTGTGTATTCCAACACAGTCGGCCCGCAGACTCGATTACCCGCTCGGCGTCGGGAGTGATGGTAAGCAGTGATACCTTTACATCGTACGACTCAGACATTCAGTCCCCCGTTGTAGTAGGTTGGGCCGACGCGCCAGCCGCGCCCACAGGAATTATACAGAGAGACGGGCGGCAGACGCCGCCCGTCCCAGTCAGCGGAGTTACAGTTCACCGAATATGGATTCCCGATTAGTCGTACAGGGCTTCGCGTTCATCGATTCCCGCCAGCTTGCGAGCCATCTTCTTCTTGCTATCCATCTGTGACTGACGCTCGATCATCACCTTCTGAGCCTGCGGTGAACCCGCGCCATGCATGGACTCGGTACGATAACTCGGAGCACTTAGCCCGAACGTCATGCTGTTGATGAGCGAGAGCATTCGAAGGCGCTCTTCAGCCGACACCTCATTCGAACCCTTGAAGTACTTCTCGACGTACTTGCCGATTTCCGGGCTGCGGAGATCACACTCGGATGGGATGGTTACCAGTGCACCTCCCGCCAGATCCTCCGCAATGCGGCACAGTTCATAAGGGTACCTCGTGACATTCATCTTACACACATTTGCGAGCAGTATATCGGGCAGGAAATTGCCGGCCTTCGTCTTCGTGCCCTGTGTCGAAGCTGCAAGGCCACATGCATGCAGCGTTTCGATAAGATGGTTCATCTCCGAGATTTTATCGCGAACGTGAGATGCCTTGGCGACGTTACTGTAGTCGGTCATCGTGGCAGTGGCGCCAACAAGCACATCTCCAATCCCCGGCTTGCAGCCTCCATAGCTCTGGCGATGGTAGCTCGCGAATCTCTCGACCACCATGCCGGAGAAATCGACCTCGCCGCACATGAATACCCTTTCCCATGGCACGAAAACATCATCGAGGACAGTCAGAGCCTCCTGTCCGCCAAACTGGCAGTTGCCAACATCGATGTCGCCTTCCTCAAGCTTTCGTTTGTCGCAAGATTGCCGCCCATAGATGAAGTGAATGCCCGGCGCATCCGATTGGATAGCGCAACACACAGAGTAATCTTCGTCACCGGGCCGCATTGTAAGGGTGGGCATTATCAGCATCTCGTGAGAGTTCACGCTACCCGTCTGATGAGCCTTCGCGCCCCGAATGACAATGCCATCGGCTCTGCGTTCTACCACATGAACGAACACATCGGGGTCCGGTTGCTCGCTCGGACGCAATGAACGATCGCCCTTAACGTCGGTCATTGCGCCTTGAACGCACAAGTCATTCTGCTGAATGTACTTGAGCCACTCTCTGAAGCGTCCATGATACTCGGTGCCGTGTTTCTCATCTATTTCAAATGTGGTGTTGAATACGGCGTTAATCGCGTCCATACCGACGCAACGCTGAAAGCAGCAACCGGTCCGCTGTCCCATGATTCGCTGCAACTTGAGCTTCTTAACGAGGTCGTCAACGCTCATGAAGAGCGATGTGAAACGATTAATCTTCTCTCCAGTCAGCGAAGATGTAGTTATCGCAAGGTCCTCATACTCAGGCTCATATGCCATCTTGTACGTTAGGGCGATCGAGTTGATGGACGGTCTTATCACCGGATGGTCCACGAAGTTTTCTACTCTCTCACCGAACAGCCACACGTCCGATTTCAGCTCGCGCAGGCTGTCGATGTATTGCTGTGCAGTCTTAAGTCCCATTAGATGTATCCTCCTTACGCGCCCGGCGCAACTGTCCGTATTATATTCGCAAACAAATTCGGCAGCAAAGGGAATCGAGTGCAGTAGCCGGCCGTGCACGCAGCAACGACAGATCCCGACTCCTTGCCACACTTTGAACCGCAGGCATATCTGTACTACAATCGAATCCGCCCCAGCACGGAGACCCCTGCATGAAATACGAGAAACTCGATCGAATGTATCGCCGATACCGGGAAATCGAGCAGCTGATGAGTCAGCCTGAATTCGCGACGAACCCGGCCAGTCTGCAATCCCTGGGTAAGGAGCACGCATCCCTGCACCCCGCAGCCACGGCCTATGCCGCGTACCTGGATGCTGAGCAAGAGGTTGCGGAGGTTCGTGGACTCCTTGATGAGACGACAGACTCCGAGATGCGCCAAGTAGCCAAGGAGGAGCTGCAGGCGGTCGAGCAGAACCGCGACGAGCTCGAAGGGGCGCTGACGCCCTACATGATCGAGATGGATCCCAACGATGATAAGAACGTCATAGTGGAGATACGTGCGGGAACGGGCGGCGAGGAGGCGTCATTATTTGCGGCCGATCTCTTCAGGATGTATAGCCGGTACGCTCAGCGCCAGGGATGGGATGTCGAGGTCATCGACAGTACCATGAGTGGTACCAAGGGCTACAAGGAGATCGTCTTCGAGATACGCGGACAAGGAGCATACAGCAGGCTGAAATACGAGCGCGGCGTGCACCGCGTACAACGCGTACCAACAACAGAAGCAGCAGGACGAATACATACCTCGGCGGCAACCGTTGCCATCCTTCCTGCGGTGGAAGACATCGAGCTCGACATCAATCCTGATGACATTCGCACGGACATCTTTCACTCCGGCGGCGCGGGCGGCCAGAACGTCAACAAAGTGGCGACAGCGGTGCGCCTTACACATCTCCCAACGGGCGTCGTCGCAATCTGCCAGGACGAGCGCTCGCAGTTGAAGAACCGCCTTAAGGCCATGGCTGTGCTGCGAGCAAGGCTCTTCGATGCGAAGAATCGCGAACAATCAGACCGGATCGAACAGGATCGGCGAAACCAGGTCGGCTCTGGAGACCGTTCAGAGAAGATACGCACCTACAACTTTCCACAGGATCGCATCACCGACCACAGAATCAATCAGAGCTTCCACAACATAGAGCGCGTACTCGACGGGGAACTGGACGACATCATAGATGCACTCAACGCCGCCGCATTGCAGCAAGCCGGCTCAGCCGCTTAGCATACAGGGAGCTCTGCAGCGGGCCGCACAATTGCTTGCTCGCGCGTCCAGTGACAGCCCTCAACAGGAGGCGCACATCCTGCTTCAGACTGTGACGCGTCAATCACTGACGCAGGTCATGTGCAGCCTGCAGCGTATTCTGACAACAGATGAAGCGAAACTGCTGGAAGAGTGCCTGCAGAGAAGACTCGCGCGGGAGCCTCTTCAGTACATTCTGGGTCATGCGACCTTTCGTGGATGCCACATCCACCTTAATCATCACGTCCTGATTCCCCGACCCGAAACCGAGTTGCTGATAGACGTAGCGCACGACGTGCTGGATCACGCGACCACGCGGGTTCAAGTCCCACTGATTATCGATGTCGGCACGGGAAGCGGCGCCGTTGCGGTGTCGCTCGCATGTGAGTTACCCCACGCACGCGTAGTGGCAATCGACACTTCCGCCCAAGCGCTCCAGGTGGCTCGAACAAACATCTGTGCGAACCACGCGGACGATCGTGTCACCCTTATTCGCGGAGACCTCGTGTCAATGATCGGCCGCAACACAGACGTGGTCGTCGCCAATCTCCCCTACATCCCCACAGACGAACTGTCACACCTTGCTCCAGAGATCTCGCAACACGAACCATTGGTGGCATTGGACGGCGGACCTGACGGACTGCGGCTACAGCGCCGGATCTGTGAGGAGGCGATTCACGTACTGAAACCAGGCGGATGGCTGCTTGTGGAGATCGGCCATTCGCAGAGTCACCCGGTGACGCACATGCTGTCGAGCGTCCATTGGGACCGTGTCGATATTGTACGTGACCTGTCAGGTATTCCACGGGTAATCGCGGCACGCTCGCGTGATCCGCAAAGGTAATCAGGCCGCATGGATGGTCCAGGGAGACAGGTTACTGGTCAACAACTCGGTGTAGGCGTTCGACCGCCGTTGCTGCTCCCGTCTCGATGTCTACGGTAACCAGAACAGCGTTGAATTCAACAGGCCCCTTGCCAACGGAGAGACGCCCAGGTATCTGAGTGAGGAAGCGTTGAATCACGGAATTCGGATCATCGCCGATGACTGAATCGAGTGGTCCGGTCATTCCGATATCCGATACATACCCTGTGCCGTGACGAAGCAGTCTCAAATCGATAGTTCCCACATGAGTATGGGTGCCGAGAACCGCAGCAACTCTACCGTCGAGATACCGCCCGAGTGCCACCTTCTCAGACGTAGCTTCAGCGTGAAAATCGATCACGACGGCACGTGTCCCCTCAGGCGGATCTGCCAGAAGTGTGTCCATACAACGAAACGGGCAGTCATAACTGGCCATGAACGTACGCCCGATGAGATTGACCACGAGCAGCCCTTGGCACAGGTACCACCCACGCCCCGGGGCGGCTGGGGGGTAGTTCAGCGGACGGATGATTGGCCGGTCGCCCTCGAGCAATTCAATTATCTCGCGGTGATGCCACACGTGGTTGCCGCTGGTCACCACATCGACACCCGCATCATACAATTCTCCAAGCGTCGTGATGGTGATACCGAGACCGCCGGCAATATTCTCGCCATTAGCGACGATAAGGTCTATCGAATAGTCACGACGCAACTCGGGCAGCACGGTGGCGAGCGCTCGTCTGCCCGGCTTGCCGATCACATCGCCGATGCCAAGAATCCTCACAGACGCTTCGCCCAATCTCTACTTGGCATAGTCGACCGCCGTCGTTTGTCGAGCTACAACCACGCGGATCTGCCCGGGATAGGTAAGACACTCTTCAATGCGTTTGGAGATTTCCCGTGCAAGTCTGACCGCACCGAGGTCATCGGTCTCTTCGGGTTTCACAAGCACGCGAACCTCGCGGCCGGCCTGTATTGCGTATGCCTTTTCCACACCACCAAATCCGGTGGCGATCTCTTCCAATTCTCTTACCCGTTTGAGATACTGCTCAAGCGACTCACGGCGCGCCCCAGGACGCGAACCACTGATTGCATCAGAAGCGGCAACTATGAATCCCAAGGTGCTTGTAGTCAGGACCTCGCCGTGGTGTTCGGTAACCGCTTGAGCGATTTCTTCCGACTTCTCCCACTGACGAATCAAGTTGCCACCAATGATTGCATGAGACCCCTCAACCTCGAAATCCACTGCCTTTCCAATATCGTGGAGTAATCCGGCTCGACGCGCAGTGGATGCCTCAGCACCGATCTCGTCGGCGATCATGCCAGCAAGATGAGCCACCTCAAGGCTGTGCTGAAGCACATTCTGACCGTAGCTGGTGCGATACTTCAGTTGCCCGATCAACTTCACAAGCTCAGGGTGCAATCCGGGCACCGAAGCCTCGAAGCACGCGTTCTCACCCTCGATCTTAATGGTGGCCTCAACTTCCGTTTTGGCCTTCTCTACGACTTCCTCAATTCGCGCAGGATGAATACGCCCATCGAGGATGAGTTTGCTTAGCGCCACCCTCGCGATCTCACGACGAACAGGCGCAAAGCTGGAGATCGTCACCATCTCCGGTGTATCATCAATGATGAGATCAACACCGGTGGCCTGTTCCAGCGCTCGTATATTGCGCCCTTCCCTGCCGATAAGGCGACCCTTCATCTCATCGGAAGGCAGGGGCACCGTGGAGACAGTGGTCTCTGAGACGACGTCAGCCGTACAACGCTGAATGGCAGTGGCGAGGATGAACTGCGCAGAGCGATCAGCATCCTCTTTTACCTGAGCTTCCCAGATACGAACCTGGCGTGCGGCCTCTTCCTTGACTTCGTCCTCAAGGGCAGACAGAAGCAGGCGTCGGGCCTCATCAGTCGTCACCCCGGAGATCTGTTCAAGTCTCTGTATCTCCTGTCGTCTCAGATCATCGATCTCGTCGCGAGAGACCTGCAGTTCCTTCGTGCGATCGTCGAGTTCCTTCTCCCGACGGCCCATAGCAGCCTGTTTACGCTCGATTGCCGCCTCTTTCTGATCGAGACGGTTTTCAAGTCTCTGCAGCTGGAGTCGATGTTCTTTGTTCTCAGCCTCAGCGGCGTTACGAACCTTTCGTGCTTCTTCACGCGCATCGCGAAGGAGCTCGCGATGTCGTGTAGTAGCCTCAGTAAGAAGGCGCTCAGCCTCCTTTCGTGTGCCGAGAATCTGCTGATTCGCAACGAGTTGCCGTAAGTAATAACCTACGAGCCCGCCCAGCAACAGGGAGAGCCCGACCAATATATATATGTAGTCCATTTTCCCTTCTCATCGGAATATCCATACGGGACGACCCCATGTTGACAGAATATTACGACCTTTGCGTACGGACAGTCAACCGATGAGCGTACTTGGACGAAGGGGCAGGCTGAAAAGGTGCGAAGCAAGGCAAAAGAAAACACCTTAGCAGCTGAATAGTGGAAGGAAGGAAGTGGTTCTTATTGGTGATCAACGGCAGATATCAACCTGCCGACCGACCTAAGGAATCCGGAGATGTATCTCCGATACTCCCTGAAAGGAGGTGATTCAGCCACACGTTCCCGTACGGCTGCCTTGTTACGACTTCGTCACAGTTACCAGCTCCACCCTCGGCAACTGCCTCCCAAAAAGGGTTGGCCCATCGACTTCAGGTGTTTCCGGCTTCCGTGGCGTGACGGGCGGTGTGTACAAGGCCCGAGAACGTATTCACCGCAGTATGGCTGACCTGCGGTTACTAGCAGCTCCTACTTCATGCAGGCGATTGCAGCCTGCAATCCGAACTGAGGATGGTTTTAAGGGATTAGCTCCGGATTGCTCCGTGGCAGCCCTCTGTGCCCACCCATTGTAGCGTGTGTGTAGCCCAGGGCATAAAGGCCATGCTGACTTGACGTCATCCCCACCTTCCTCCTTGCTGTACAAGGCAGTCTGCTATGAGAAATCAACATAGCACGAGGGTTGCGCTCGTTGCGGGACTTAACCCAACACCTCACGGCACGAGCTGACGACAGCCATGCAGCACCTGTGAAGGCTCCTGACTGGATACAGGTCGTCGCCCTTTCGGGTTTCTACTTCCAACATGTCAAGCCCTGGTAAGGTTCTTCGTGTAGCATCGAATTAAACCACACGCTCCGCTGCTTGTGCGGGCCCCCGTCAATTCCTTTGAGTTTTAGCCTTGCGGCCGTACTCCCCAGGCGGGACACTTAAAGCGTTAGCTTCGACACGAGGAGGGTCGATACTCCCCATATCAAGTGTCCACCGTTTACGGCGTGGACTACGCGGGTATCTAATCCGCTTCGCTCCCCACGCTTTCGAGCCACAGCGTCAGGAACAGCCTAGGAAACCGCCTTCGCCACTGGTGTTCTTCCGAATATCAACGCATTTCACCGCTACACTCGGAATTCCGTTTCCTTCTGCCGCCCTCGAGTTGCCCAGTATCGGATGACCCCTCCTGATTGAGTCAGGAGATTTCACACCCGACTTAAGCAACCGCCTACGCTCCCTTTACGCCCAGTAAATCCGGATAACGTTCGCCTCCTACGTATTACCGCGGCTGCTGGCACGTAGTTGGCCGAGACTTATTCCTCAGGTACCGTCATTATCGTCCCTGAGAAAAGGGGTTTACGATCCGAAAACCTTCGTCCCCCACGCGGTGTCGCTGGGTCAGGCTTTCGCCCATTGCCCAATATTCCTTGCTGCTGCCTCCCGTAGGAGTTGGGGCCGTGTCTCAGTCCCCATCTGGCTGGACATCCTCTCAGACCAGCTACCGATCACAGCCTTGGTAGGCCATTACCCCACCAACAAGCTAATCGGCCGCAGGCCTATCCGCGAGTGCCTTGCGGCTTTCATGAATCCGCTTTAACGAATTCACAATATGCGGTATTAGCCTGCCTTTCGGCAGGTTATCCCCCGCTCACGGGCAAGTTACCTACGTGTTACTCAGCCGTCCGCCACTAAACCATAATCCGAAAACCATGGTTTCGTACGACTTGCATGCATAAAGCGCACCGCCAACGTTCATCCTGAGCCAGGATCAAGCTCTCAGTTTAAAGAACCTTCCTTCCACTATTCAGCTGTTAAGGTGCAACGGACAGTAATATTACAACCTCTCAGTGAGGTGTGTCAAACCCTCTTCTGACCCTCTACACGTTCATCCCGCCTAGGCGAGGTCACAAGGTGGTGATAGAATAGCACAACCTGCGGAGTTTCCAATGAATCACGAGTCCGACATTCGACAGATCAAGGTATTCAATCAAGTGGGAGAGCCGCAACCCGCTACAGGGTCATGAGTCGCAGTCGTCCTGTGGCATCTACAGAGCCGATATGCTGTTTACCATTGATGTAGGCAACACAAGCATTAACATGGGTCTCTTCGAGGGCGAAGAACTCGTCCATTCCTGGCGACTCATGTCCGGCATTGACCGCTCCGCAGATGAGTACGGATCCCTCATTTTCAGCCTGTTGCAACGGCATGGCGTGCCCATTTCCTCAATACGTGGAGCAGTTCTTTGCAGCGTCGTTCCTCCACTGGTCCCGGTGTTCAGCGAAGTCTGTACACGCTACATCGACACCGACCCGCTGATAGTGGAGCCAGGAATTAAAACCGGCCTCAGGCTGCTAGTGGACAACCCGCGCGAACTGGGACCCGACCGGGTCGCCAACGTCGTCGCTGGAACGGCGCTGTACGGCAAACCGCTTGTAGTCATCGACTTCGGCACCGCAACCACATTCGACGTTGTCTCTGCAGGTGGTGATTTTCTCGGCGGCGCGATAGCCCCGGGCATCAATATAGCCAGTGAGGCCCTTTTCCGTAGAACCGCCATGCTGCCGCGAATCGAGCTGCAGCGTCCAAGGCACGCAATCGGAAGAGGAACCGTCACTGCAATGCAGTCAGGAATACTCTTCGGCTACATAGGCCTCATCGAGAAGATCATCCACGAGATAACTGTGGAACTCGAGACCGAACCATATGTCGTCGCCACAGGCGGCTATGCGAATATGTTCGCGGAGGTCGTCCCGGCTATACAGGTAGCGAATCCCAACCTGTCACTATTAGGTTTGCGCCTCATCTACCATATGAATACCATAGAGCGGGGAACATGATGGGTACATCGAAGAGCATTCTTCTCGGAGTAACCGGTAGTATTGCCGCCTACAAGGCGGCTGAACTTGCGCGTGATTTCGCGCGACGCGGCGTGACAGTACGAGTGATGATGACGCCTGCAGCCACGAAGTTCGTCACACCGCTCACATTTGAGGCGCTTATTGGTTCTTCGGTAGTCACCGATCTCTTCGATGACAAGCCGGCTGGACCGATCCCGCACGTAACGCTCGCTGCTGAGGCAGACGCCATTCTCATTGCGCCGGCCAGCGCCGACTGCATTGCCCGAATCGTTCACGGCTTTGCAGATGATGTCGTCTGCTGCACCACCATGGCATTTAAGGGGCCACTTATAGTGGCTCCCGCCATGCACGAGAATATGTATATGAGCGCTGCTACCCAGGACAACATTGACGTTCTTCGCAGCCGCGGTGCCACTATAGTAGGCCCGGAGTCCGGGGACCTGGCATCGGGAGGACGAGGTGCGGGACGGATGTCCTCGATTGACACGATCATAGGTTTGACTCTGAAGGTACTCGGCCAGTATGGTGATCTTGCAGGCCGCAAGGTCATCGTGACCGCAGGGGGAACTCAAGAACCCATCGACCCCGTGAGGTGCGTTACCAACCGCTCCTCGGGGAGGATGGGCTACGCGATTGCGGAGGCAGCCCGTGATCGCGGAGCGTCGGTGATGTTGATCAGTGCACCGACTTCGCTCGCCCCTCCGGTAGGAGTCGAAGTGGTCAACGTCACCACTGCGCAGGAGATGTTCGAGGCGACCGAGACAGCCGTAGACAAGGCCGACGCGCTCATCATGGCCGCCGCAGTGGCGGACTACAGGCCAGCCGCACCTGCGGCTCAGAAGATCAAGAAGGAACAGTCCACTCTCGCCGTCCCTCTGGAGCGCACCGTGGATATCCTAGGTTCGCTGACAGGCGCCAGGGTTCGCGTGGGATTCGCAGCAGAGAGCAGCGACCTGGAACGCCACGCGCAGGCTAAGTTGTCGGCCAAGGGATTGGACCTCATTGTGGCGAATGACATCACAGCCACCGATGCAGGTTTCGGTTCTGAGGCAAACCGTGTGACTATCATCGACCGCAATGGCGGTATCGATGCACTGCCTTTGCAGTCCAAACGCGATGTTGCGGACTGCGTGCTGGACCGGGTGGTGCGGCTGCTCAGTTGAGGGCAGTCCACAACCATCTCGGCAGACTGCTCTCAATAAACGGCACTGGTGTGTCGCCCGACTGGAAAGCGAGGTACACAGCATTGAAACATGACGCTCTTACGAAGGCCTATGAGCCCGGACATATCGAACGGAAGTGGTACACCTTCTGGCTTGGACGCGGCTACTTCACGCCAAAGATAGAACCGGAGCGAAAGCCATTCGTAATTGTGATGCCCCCTCCTAACGTAACGGGAGAACTGCACGTCGGACATGCGCTCACAATGACTATCGAAGACGTGCTCATCCGCTGGCGCCGGATGATGGGTGATCCCACTCTGTGGGTTCCGGGAACCGATCACTCTGGAATCGCGGTACAGGTGCTCGTTGAGAAGGACCTCGCCGCCGAGGGGCTCACCCGCGACCAGGTCGGCCGTGAGGAGTTCCTGCGTCGAGCGTGGGAGCGGGCGGTTCGCAGCAGAAAGGCAATCGAGCAACAGCAGCATCTCATTGGCGCCTCGTGTGACTGGACGAGAGACACGTTCACCCTGGACGACGGGCCAAGCCGGGCAGTGCGAACAGCGTTTGTTAACCTCTATCGAAAGGGCCTGATTTATCGCGGCGACCGGATGGTCAACTGGTGTCCCAGATGCCAAACCGCACTCTCGGACCTTGAGGTTGAGCATAAGGAGATAGCAGGGTCCCTCTGGCACTTCCGTTACCCGCTCGCAGACGGCAGCGGATACGTTACCATAGCCACCACACGACCCGAGACCTGCTATGGCGACACAGCGGTTGCGGTCAACGCATCGGACTCGAGATACGACACACTTATAGGTCGCTGCGTGATTCTGCCGCTTAACGGTCGCCAGATTCCGCTAATCGCCGACGAAGCTGTCGATCCCGAATTCGGAACCGGCGCACTCAAAATAACACCCTGCCATGATCCCACCGATCTGGAAGTGGGAGACCGCCACGGCTTACCACGCATAGACGTCTTTAATCCCGATGGCTCTATGAACCTTAACGCAGGCCAATGCGAGGGGATGACCCGCGAGCAGTGTCGCGAGTACGTTGTGCGCACTTTCGAGAGCCAGGGATTACTTGAACATACGGCGCCATACGGCCACTCGGTCGGCTATTGCGGGCGCTGCGGCACCGATATCGAACCACGGATCAGCACGCAGTGGTTTGTGCACACTCAGCCACTGGCCGATGAAGCCATGCGCGTTGTTCGCGAGGGAGAAATCCGTATCGTCCCTGAGCACTTCGCCCGGGTCTATTTCACGTGGATGGAATCCATCAAGGACTGGTGCATAAGCCGTCAGTTGTGGTGGGGACACCGCATCCCCGTCTGGTACTGCCGGGACTGCAACGAAATCACAGTGAGCGTTGACACACCCGTGGCCTGCGAACACTGCGCAAGCGGCCAAGTGGAACAGGACCCTGATGTTCTGGATACGTGGTTCAGTTCCGCCCTATGGACTCACTCAACACTTGGCTGGCCGGATGACACGGAGGACATGCGTTACTTCTACCCCACGAGCGTTATGCAGACTGGCTATGACATTCTCTTCTTCTGGGTAGCACGCATGATCATGATGGGTATAGAGGATACGGGCAGGATTCCCTTTCACACCGTGTATCTCAACGGACTCATCCGCGATGAACACGGCCAGAAGATGAGCAAGATGCGAGGCAATGTCATAAGGCCAGATGACGCAATCGGCCAGTACGGCGTTGACGCCTTGCGCTTCGCACTCACGACGGGCAACTCTCCGGGGAACGATCTGTCACTTGGCCCGGGCAAGCTCGAGGCTGCCCGCAACTTCGTCAACAAGCTGTGGAACGCAACGCGATTTGTCGTCCACAGCACCGACGAATGGAGAGAAGCAGGTGACAGGACTGCAGGAATCCCTGCACCTACCCACCTTGAAGACCGGTGGATTCTCAGCAGGTCACAGCGTCTTGCCCGCTCCGTTTGGGAACTGATGGAGGAGTACCAGATCGGTGAAGCCGCCAGGCAGATGCACGACTTCGTGTGGACCGAGTACTGTGACTGGTACATCGAGTTCGCGAAACTCCGCCTGAGGACTTCCACACCGGGCGCCCCAGGAAGCGAGTGCACCACTCCCGCTCCCTATCTTACCAGTGTCCTGGACAGCTCCCTGCGCCTCCTTCATCCCTTCATGCCTTTTGTGACCGAGGAACTGTGGCAGCATCTCAAATTGCCGTATGCACCCACAACACCGGATTCGATCATGGTGGCTGAGTACCCGACTCACGACCCTGCGCTCTTGGATCCCAGTGCCGAGCGGGCTATCGAGACAGTAATCGATATTGTGCGCGCATTGCGAAACTTGCGTGCGGAGAGAAAGACCGATGCTGCTACGTGGCTCGAAGCTCACCTCTACTCGGCCAGTGTCCTGACCGAACTGCAACAGATGCTTCCGTCGATCGAGGCACTGTCGCGGACACGAATTCTAGGCCTCAACCACAGGGACGAGCGGCCAGAGCCCAGCAGCGGAGACGTCGCCCTCATCCTGGCCGATGCCGATATCGTGGTAGCCGCAGGATCGGCGGAAGAGGCCAGCCGGATAAGAGAGCAGTTGCAGAAAGAAATGGAGGCCACCAGATCACGACTCGATCCGGTGCGGAAGCGTTTGGCCGACCCTGCCTTCGTGTCCAGGGCACCCGCGGATGTGGTCCAACGACAAAAAGAGCTCGCTGCCGGATTGCGGGATAAACTGAGTCGGCTCGAGCAGGAACTGAGCGATCTCGAATAATCAGGAAGACAACCTGCTCCTGGCTTCAGTGTAGCGATGCAGCACCGTAAGCGCCCGCTTGGTGTCGCTGGCGACGCGCGACTTATCCGAATTCCGCAGCCGCATCTTGAACAGCCAGTACGTGAATTCCTTCATCTCGGTCAGATTAACCCGTCTGCGACGCGCTGAGCGTCGCTCGCGCCTGAACGTTTGTAACAACTCGTCCTGAGCGGCTCCATACACGTAACGAAACGCATCATTGACATCAGCATCGTAATGAGTCAGGCCGGAGGTCCTGCGTCGCTTGCGCAGTTCCTCGAGCACTGCGTGAACAACCATCTCCTCTACCATTACGCCATAAATGAAGTTGAGATAGGCCCGATACATCTCCTGCCCTATCATCTCCCTAAGGTTCAAGCCGGACTGTGAGCCTGGAGGCCTGTCGTTGGCGATGAGCGCTATGATCTCGTCGTGAGGAACGAGGTCAGCGACAGCGAGATGCAGACGCTCGTACAGACGAAGCAGATCGAGCGCCTCGCCATCGATCAGGTACACAAATCGCTCACCATCTACTTCCTCCTCCACGAGCGGCCATGCGCGTACCGTACGAAGGAGTGATTCGTACCACATCTCGCCCGCGGATATGCAATCCCGCAGCTCATCAAGTATCGCAGTCGGATCTACAGCAGACATCAGAGTTCAAAGTATAGTACGAACGCAGTCCGTGACGCGCGCCAGGTCCCATCCGCCCACAGGCCATGCGAGCGTGCGCGCAGTTCGGCAAGCCTCAGAGTGTTCACAAGATGGTACAGGTAACACAAGGCACACCGGACGGTAATGAAATCGCGGTGTGTCATGCGTCGCGGATACTGAACTGCGTGGGCACTCCGCCAGATGGATCGCGGGAACTGCGGGAGTGTCTACACGCGCATTGCTGCAGGAACGGCACCCAAACCGTCGGTTATCCCCCGCAACAGTGTTTGAACTTCCTGCCCGAGCCGCATGGGCACGGGTCATTCCGGCCCGTCTTCCTGCCACCAGCCACTGCAACAGGTCGCGCAGGTGGCCGCGCCACCGGACGCGCCTGCGGCTGTTGTGCCGACGGTTGTCGCGTCTTCACCGACACTCGGAACATGGCAGCAGGCACGTCGTGTCGTATTCCGTCACGCAGGCCCTGGAACAGCGCATGACCCTCCTTCTTATAGACCACCAGTGGCTGCTGCTGTGCAACTGCGCGTAAACCTATGCCCTGTCTCATGTATTCCATCGCCATGAGGTGTTCCATCCACAATCGATCAATGACGTGAAGCATGACGAAACGTTCGGCCATACGCATTGCCTCCGCACCGACTTCCGTTTCGCGCTGATTGTATGCATCTACTCCGATGGTAGTTACGCGCTCCACCATCTCCTCCAACAGGTCTCCGGGAGGCAGTTCGGCAAATAATCGTGCGGCCTGCTCGTCTGAGACCGGAACGAAAGCTTTCAGGTCATCGAGCAACCCCTCGCGATCCATTTCCCCCATCTCAGTGTCGACGCGATTCATCACCAGAGAACGGAGCTCGTCACATAGCATCTGCAGAATGCTGTCTTTAAGGTTCTCCGTGGTGAGAACCTTGCGCCGTTCTGCGTAGATGATCTCACGGTGCTTGTTCAGGACATCATCGTATTCGACAAGGTGCTTGCGAATATCGAAGTGATAGCCTTCGGTCTGAACCTGTGCGTTGAGCAGGACCTTGTTGACCATAGAGTGTTCAATAGGTGTCTCATCGTCCAATCCGGCCCAGTCCATGATTGACCTTACGCGCTCGCCTCCGAAACGCCGCATGATTTCATCATCTAGCGACACATAGAAGACCGTCGAGCCAGGATCTCCCTGCCGACCAGCACGGCCACGCAACTGATTGTCGATACGCCGGGCCTCGTGGTGCTCCGTGCCGACTACAGCGAGACCACCAAGACCGCCATCTTTCTCGGGAGTCGCAATCAAGTCGTGCTCTGTTTGCCAGTCGTCGGGATCCCTGTTCTCCTTAACCCCTCCAAGTATTATGTCGACCCCTCGACCGGCCATATTAGTCGCTACAGTCACCGCATTTCGGCGCCCTGCCTCGGCGATGATCGCCGCCTCACGTTCATGGTTCTTCGCATTCAGAATCTCGGCACGAATGCCGTGGCGTACCAGGACATCATTCAACTCCTCGGATGCTTCTATGGACGCGGTGCCGATCAGTACGGGCCTACCCTTCCCATGATATTCCTTCACCTGACGCGCGACCGCCTTGAATTTGGCCTGTTGGTCACGGAACACCCTGTCGGAGTGATCCTCTCGAATCATTGGCCGGTGCGTGGGAATCTCCACAACATCGAGCTTGTAAATCCGGTGGAACTCCTCGGCCTCAGTAACCGCAGTGCCGGTCATGCCTGCCAGCTTGGCGTACATGCGGAAGAAATTCTGAAACGTGACCGTGGCATGGGTAACGCTTTCGCGCTGCACCTGTACACGCTCCTTCGCTTCCAGTGCCTGGTGCAATCCCTCGGCATACCGTCTGCCCGGCATCAATCTTCCGGTGTGCTCATCAACGATGATGACCTGACCGTTCTTCACGACGTAGTCCTTGTCCCGCCTGAAGAGCGCATGAGCCCTTAGCGCACTCTGCAGGTAGAACGTCAGGGCATGATTCGACCGATCGAAGAGATTCGGACTCTTGAGCAGACCCTGGTTACGCAACGCCTGCTCCACACGCGGTATCCCGGAATCGTCTGTCAGATGTACCGTTCGAGTACGCTCATCGATGCTATAGTCCCGATCACGAACCAGGGTTGCCACCACCCGATCGAGCAACACGTAATAGTTGGCGGCCTCCTCAGATGGAGCGCTGATGATGAGCGGTGTCCTCGCCTCGTCAATGAGAATGTTATCCACCTCATCCACGATGGCGTACCGCAATTCACGTTGTACGCACTGATCCAGATTCGCGACCATGTTGTCGCGCAAGTAATCGAATCCGAACTCATTGTTGGTGCCATAAGTGATGTGGGCACGATACGCCTCCTGCCTCGATATAGGCCGGAGCTTTGACCATCGCCCGGAGGGATCCTCGTACCCGGGATCATATATGAATGATGGCTGCATATTTGTGTCGTCCTGCCTGCCGGTGATGCAGGCAACCGACAAGCCGAGAAGGTGATACACAGGACCCATCCAAAGGCAGTCGCGCTTGGCAAGATAGTCGTTAACCGTTACCAGATGCGCACCACGTTCCTCCAGCGCATTCAGGTAGAGGGGCAGGGTCGCCACCAGCGTCTTGCCCTCACCGGTCTTCATCTCGGCTATGCGTCCCTGGTGCAGCACGATGCCGCCCAGGATCTGTACATCGAAGTGACGTAATCCGATTGTGCGGCGTGAAGCCTCACGAACCGCCGCGAAAGCCTCCAGGAGGATGTCATCAAGTCGAAAGCCAGATGACAGTTGCGAGCGAAGGGAATCCGTGGTAGCTGCGAGTTCGGAGTCGCTCAATTCCGCAAACTGAGACTCGAGATCGTTGACACCGTGAACGATCGCCTCGAGCTTCCTCAGTTGCTTTTCGTTGGAATCGAAGAACCCACCGAAGACTCTTTCAATTACCGAGATGAGCTTTGCCACAATCAGTCAGTGTACCTCGCGGAGGCAGACCTACTCAAACATTGCTCCAACGGACAGGCCAGTGTGGATTCGGTGGATGGCCTCGCCCAGCAACGATGACATGGATAGCACGGTGACCTTATTGAGAACCTTCTCGTTCCGGACCGGGATCGTGTCAGTCACCACCACTTCTTTCACCGGACATGTGCTGATTCGCTCGATGGCATGGCCAGAGAGCACCGCATGTGTCGCACATGCATATACCTCGCGAGCTCCTTTGTTGAGCAGGGTATTCACGACGGCGACGAGGGAACCAGCCGTATCGATCTCGTCATCTACGGTAAGGGCGATTCGTCCGTTCACTTCACCGATCACGTTAAGCGCCTCAGTCGAGTCGATGTTGCCCAATCGGCGTTTCTCGATAATGGCAAGGGATGCACCCAGATTGGCCGCCACATCGCGCGCCCGTTTCGAGATGCCTATGTCGGTGGCAACCACCACCAGATCACCCAGCTTCTTGTTACGAAAGTTCTGGCTGAGAAGCGTGACAGCAGTTAGCTCATCTACGGGAATGGTGAAGAATCCCTGAATCTGCGGCGCGTGAAGGTCCACGGTCAACAACCGGTTTGCTCCAGCGGTCGTGAGCAGATCGGCAACCAGCCGCGCAGTGATCGGTACACGAGGCTGATCCTTCTTATCAGTCCTCCCGTATCCATAGTAGGGCACTACCGCGGTTATGCGGCCAGCGGAAGCGCGCTTCAGCGCGTCCAGCATGATGAGGAGTTCGACGAGGCTGGTGTTGACGGGGTTGCATATGGGCTGTACCACGAACACGTCACGCTGGCGCACATTTTCGAGGATACGGGCGAAGGTGTTGCCATTGGAGAACTCAAACACTTCACTCTTTCCAACGGGTATGCCCAGGTAGTCACACACGGAGGCAGCGAGGGCCGGATGTGCGTTGCCCGTGAACACTTTGAGCTCGTCCATTGGAACACACCTCAGTCGCGAAGAATTTGCATCAGCATTGTAACAGCAGCAACACCGTTACCCACGCGCGCTCCCTCCACCACATCATCTAGAGAGAATCGGCACCGGGTATGGGATGTCGCCTACACATCTCCAGGACCGAGCCGCGTACACGATCTCGGACCGAATTACTGGACGGTTCACGAAGTACTGCGATGATGTCGCGCGACACTGTGCGGACTTCCTCAGGAGTGAATCCGCGGGTAGTAATGGCGGGAGTGCCAAGACGGAGACCTCCCGCAATCATAGCCGAACGCGTGTCATATGGAATCTTGTTCCGATTGGCAACGATGCCGGCACGTTCCAAGGCATCCTGGGCTTCTTTGCCCGTCATGTTCAGATTCGCCAGATCGATGAGAACCAGATGATTATCAGTCCCGCCACTCACCACACGCAAGTCGGCATCAAGCAATTCCTCAGCAATGATTCGTGCATTGGACACAACAGCCTGTGCATATTCCTTGAAGGACGAAAGCAACGCCTCCTGAAAACACACCGCCTTGGCGGCGATGACATGCATCAGCGGTCCACCCTGGCTGCCGGGGAACACTGCCGAGTCAATCCTGGCACCAAGCTCGGCCTTGCTCAGGATGAAGCCACCTCGCGGACCGCGAAGGGTCTTCTGTGTAGTTCCTGTGACGATATCGGCGTGAGGCACGGGAGAAGGGTGAGCCTCGCCCGCGATGAGCCCCGCAATGTGGGCTGAATCAACCATGAGAAGTGCACCGGCCTCACGAGCGATCTCACCAAACACCGCGAAATCAATAACGCGCGGGTACGAGCTCGCACCCGCAATGATGAGAGCAGGCCGCTGATGCAGTGCAAGTGAACGGACGTGTTCGTAGTCGATTACGTGTGTCTTTCTGTTGACACCGTACGTAGCAGCCCGGAAGAATTTTCCGGAGAAGCTCACCTCAGCACCATGAGTAAGATGCCCCCCATGACTGAGATCCATACCCAGAATTGTGGATCCTGTTGGCAGCAATGCGAGATAGGCGGCGAAATTCGCCTGGCTGCCCGAGTGTGGTTGGACGTTAGCATGTTCCGCGCCAAAGACGTCCTTCGCACGCGCTATGGCGAGAGACTCAACCTCATCGACCACACCGCAGCCACTATAGTATCGCCGGCCGGGATATCCCTCGGCGTACTTGTCGGTAAGCAAGCTCCCGAGAGCCTCTCGCACAGCCATACTGACGTGGTTCTCTGAAGCAATCAGGTCAACAGTTTCGGCCTGACGTTGATGTTCGCGTTGCACAAGGTTGAAGAGTTCAGGGTCGAACGAGCGAAGCGCGTCGCCGCAGAGAGGAGATTCCATGGAGACGGTAATATACAACGTCGTCCGTTTGTGGTCAACCTGCATACGTGTGCGTACTCTTTGA
Source organism: Dehalococcoidia bacterium (assembly GCA_003552125.1). Taxonomy (GTDB): domain Bacteria; phylum Chloroflexota; class Dehalococcoidia; order GIF9; family AB-539-J10; genus SKVJ01. Next base: position 37,974 of record PUON01000081.1, read on the forward strand.
CACTCATGTGCCACCGTGCTAGATTACTTTGAATTAGCAGCCGATGAGGTAGAGTGCTAATGACCCTAACACCCAGGAGAGAGGCAATACTTCGGGCGATCGTCAGTGAGTACGTGGCCACAGGTATCCCGGTGGCCTCCAAGGTGATCGCACTGACGGATCTGCGCGTGAGTCCTGCGACAATTCGAAATGAGGTGACCGCGCTCGAGGACGAGGGTTATGTGACGCGCCCGCATACTTCGGCAGGTGCCGTTCCCACTGACCGGGCATACCGACTTTTCGTCGAGTCAATTGGCGGCGATGCGCAACTACCACTTGCAGACCAACTCCTGATCGCGGGGGTCTGTCACGACGCCGGCGACGAGCTTGATAAGCGATTACGTCTAATCGCCACTCTCCTGGCTCACTTCGTTCATAACGCGGCGCTGGTGACACAGCCCAAACCAACCAAGGCTACATTGAGGCATCTCCATATTGTTTCACTTCAAGACACCCTTGCCCTCCTCATACTGGTAATGTGCGAACCCGCCGTTGTCCGACAACGGACTCTGATACTTCAGGCTCCATACACGCAGGACGAGTTGACCGAGCTATCCAACCGCTTGAGTGCCAGATTAGCGGGCATGTCAGCCAATCAGGTTCGCAAGGAAGTCGAGGTCGTCGGGCAGGACCGCGAACTGCTGCTACAGATTGGTGACATGATGATGGCCGAGGACAAGCCCGAGCTGGGCCGCGCGTACCTCGAAGGCCTCCACCTGGTGCTTAGCCAGCCGGAGTTCGCAAAGAGCCACAGAACGCTGACGCTCCTTCGGCTCGTGGAGCGCGAGGATTGGCTTGAGACTGCACTGGGACCCGAATCTGTGGACGAAGGCATACGCGTCATAATCGGGCAGGAGAATCGGGAAGAGGCACTCCAGGATCTCAGCCTGGTGATTGCCAACTATGGACTGACCGGACGGGTGAAGGGGGTCATTGGTGTCGTTGGTCCTAAGAGGATGGATTACACCAAAGCCATTTCATCTGTGAACTATTTGTCAGCAATTCTCAGTGAGTCGCTGGACGATTCAGCGCAGCAGGAAAGGAGTGATACGTGAACCAGAACGAACCGCTACGCGGAGACTACGTCGAGGACGACTCCTGTAACACGGATGAAGAGGTCACAGTTCTGAAGCAGCGCCTCGAGGAATCCGAGGAAAAGGCACGTTCTTACATGGCGAACTGGCAACGTGCTCAAGCGGACCTCGAGAACTACAAGCGGAGAGCGCAACTGGAAAGACGTGAGGCAACAGACCTATCCAACAGCACCCTGTTGTCGAAGTTGCTCTCCGCGCTGGATGACCTAGAACGTACGTTCTCTCGCCCTTCTTCGGAAATGCGCAAGGCCTCTTGGGCTGAAGGGGCACGTATGAGCTACATGAAGCTAAAGGGTGCACTTGAAAGCGAGGGAATTAAGCCAATAGAGGCGCTTGGACAGCCATTCGACCCGCGCTACCATCAGGCGATAATGCGACAACCCGGAGAAGAGGGAATCGTCATCGAAGAAGTCCAGAAGGGGTACACGCTGAACGATCGCGTGATTCGCCCCAGCATGGTTGTGGTCGGCACTACAGAATCGAACAATGTAAACGAAGAGGACTAGTTCAAGAACGTAAGGAGGACAACTATGGGGAAAGCAATCGGAATTGACCTTGGTACAACCCTCAGTGTCGTCGCCGTGATGGAGGGCGGTGAGCCCAAGATCATACCGAGTGCTGAGGGTGGCAACCTGATTCCATCAGTGGTGGCTGTCAGCAAGAACGGAGAACGACTCGTCGGCGAAATAGCCAAGCGCCAGTCGATCGTCAACCCGGAGAACACCATATTCAGCATTAAGCGATTGATCGGTCGCAAGTACCAGGATTCATCGGTCCAATACGATATTAAACAACTGCCCTACAAGATCGTGGAGGGAGAGAACGGTGACTGCAAAGTAGTCATGGGCGGCAAGGATTACAGTCCTCAGGAGATCTCCGCGATGATCCTCCAGAAGCTGAAGGCGGACGCCGAAGCGTACCTCGGCGAGAAGGTTACGGATGCTGTCATTACGGTACCGGCGTACTTCAACGACAGCCAGCGGCAGGCGACCAAGGATGCAGGAGTGATTGCAGGGCTGAACGTCTTGCGCATCATAAACGAGCCGACGGCTTCATCGCTTGCGTACGGCATGGACAAGACGGGCGATCGTACGATCGCCGTCTACGATCTTGGCGGCGGGACATTCGACATCTCACTACTTGACATAGGCGAGGGAACCTTTCAGGTGAAAGCCACGAATGGCGACACTCATCTCGGAGGAGACGATCTCGACCAGCGTGTCATGAACTGGATATGCGATGAGTTTCGCAAGGAGTCAGGCATCGACCTCAAGCAGGATCGCATGGCGCTTCAACGCATCAAGGATGCCGCGGAGAAGGCTAAGAAAGAATTGTCGACGGTTGCACAGACTGAGGTCAACCTTCCGTTCATTACGGCAGATTCGAGCGGACCAAAGCACCTCGCAATGACCCTCACCCGCGCCAAACTCGAGCAACTGGTGGCCGACCTGATTGACAGATCGCTTGAACCCGTCAAGGTAGCGCTCAAAGATGCCGGCATCTCTCCCTCACAGGTCGACGACGTCGTACTCGTGGGCGGCCAGACACGGATGCCCAAAGTCCAGGAAGCCATCAAGGAATTCTTTGGCAAGGACCCGGTTAAAGGAGTTAATCCTGACGAAGCAGTCGGGCTCGGTGCCGCGATACAGGCCGGTGTGCTCAAGGGAGACGTCGGCGAAGTTCTGCTGCTCGACGTTACGCCACTTACCTTGGGAATTGAGACTCTCGGCGGTGTTGCAACGCCTCTAATACCAAAGAACACCACCATACCAACTGAAAAGAGCCAGATCTTCAGCACGGCGACGGACAACCAGCCAAGCGTTGAGATCCATGTAATACAGGGCGAACGACCGATGGCGGCTGACAACAGAACTCTGGGTCGTTTCATACTTGACGGTATCCTGCCTGCCCCACGCGGCGTTCCCCAGATCGAGGTGACGTTTGAGATCGACGCAAACGGCATTCTCAACGTCAGCGCGCGTGATAAGGGCACAGGCAAGGAACAAAAGATCACGATCACTGCGTCCAGTGGTCTCAGCAAGGAAGAGGTTGAGACCATGCGCCAGGAGGCCGAACGACACGCAAACGAGGACCTTCAGCGCAAGGAAGAGGTGGAAACTCGTAATGCAGCTGATAGCCTGGCATACACGGCAGAGAAGACCGTGAGGGACCACGGCGACAAGCTTCCTGCAGATGTAAAACAGGAGATCGAGAGCAACACGGCAGCATTGCGCAGCGCGCTGCAGGGACAGGATGTCTCAGGGATCAAGAGCGCCATGCAAACCCTCTCCGATAGCATTCAGAAAGCTGGCTCCGCGGTATATGGCCAAGGTGAACCGCAACAGGGCCCTGGCACTACCGGCTTTGAGAGTGATTCGGGCGAGGATACAGTCGATGGCGAGTTCAGAGAGGTCTAGGATTACACCAGCTCTACGCGAATAAAGGAATACCACTTGCATGCGCGAGAAGACGAAGACGAGAGACAGGTACGACACAGCATTAACGCGGTGTTCGCCGGTAAAGAATCCGTCTTCTCGCGCATGCTAACGAGACCTTCTCACACCACCCGATTCTCCCGGTCCACTGTCTCTTACGCAACAGTGAGTCTGGGAATTCCAGGAGACTGCTGAATCGTAGAGCATGTCGACAGGGCCGTCTCCATTGTCGACACGCCGTTTGGAAGATCCCCCAAACATGGATAGACTGTGAACGGGATCAATGGCGTACGAAATGCCAGCTGGTGACGAAAGACGCCCGGTTGCATTCGGACCGCTCAGCTAGCACAATTGAGTGCGGCAGGACTCAAAATAATCTGAACCAGGTGTTTCGCAAGAGATCGACAAGCCGGGATTCTTTCCAAACTCACGAACTATCAGGTGCGAATGCTGGTCGTGACCTCCTTTGCGTCAGGAACTCTCATATTCGTCGCATCGGGCATTGACACGCGGTATACCAGCGAAGACAAGAGCGCCGGACACCGCGGGTCACTCTTGGTATTCGATCGCAGACCCAGTACAATAGGGCCATCAGCAGCCAGAAGGTGAGGTAGGACCACAACATGGCAACAAGAGAAGAGCTACGCGCAAAACTTGAACACGACAAGGCTCAGGTGCTTGAACGCATCGAGGTGCTCAAAGCCGACAGTGACAACGCGGGCGACTCGCGAGAGGGGAGTCCGTTCGGTAAGCGTGAAGAAGAGGCTACGGAGGCTTTTGAACTCGAGAAGCGCCTGGCAATGGAGCGCAGGCTGCGCGAGACTCTTGCAGATCTTACACACGCACTCTCCAAGTTTGAGTCTGGAACCTACGGTACATGCGAGCGCTGCGGTAACGAGATTGAACCAGATCGACTGGAGGCAAGACCCCAGGCGAGCCTGTGCATGCGATGCAAAGCACAGCAGACGAAGAGTGTCGCAGGTGCTTCGTAGCAGGCTATTCGGCGGCATGGCCGTCATTGGATTGGTCGTCGGTGTCGATCAGATCACCAAGGCTTGCGTTCGAGATTCCCTTGCATTGGGCGAATCCATTCAACTGTTCGGTCCGGTGTTCCTGACACACGTCCAGAACACAGGTGCCGTGTTCGGTCTCGGACAGGGATATCCTATCGTGCCGACGATAGCTTCTATCATAATCCTGGCACTAATCCCATTTATCCTACGCTACTTGCACGTACACTATAAGTACAGCCCAAATGTGTTCGAGGTGTGCTCCATTGGTCTGATAGCAGGAGGGGCGATTGGAAATCTCATCGACAGGCTCATATTCGGTGCCGTCACCGACTTTGTAGATATTGAGGTACTGCCAGGCCTGCGTTGGCCAGCGTTCAATGTGGCGGATGCCTGCATAGTAATCGGTACGATACTGGTTCTCATAATCCTCTTCCGCCACTCCGCAGCAGAAGGCACTCACAACAATGCACGATGAGACTCCAAGCCTCACTCAAGTTCTGCGAGCATCCGAAGAGTATGACCGCCTCGACATGTACCTCATCCACAAAGTGGGCATAGTGACGCGGTCACGCGCACAGCGGCTGATCCGTGAGGGATGCGTGTCTGTTAACTCTGCCTCGTGCAAGCCCGGACAACCGGTCCACGTTGGAGACACCATACATGTTCACCTGCCTTCGGAGCCGGGCCCACCAGTTGCGCAAAGCCTCCCGTTAGACATCATATACGAAGATGACGACATGGCAGTGATTGACAAGCCTGCGGGCCTCGTCGTTCACCCTGCTCCCGGACACTACCAGCATACACTGGTAAACGCGCTCCTCAGCCGCTACCCGGATATCCAGGGCGACGAGGTGGAGAGACCTGGGATTGTACACCGGCTCGACAAGGACACCTCAGGCCTCATCGTGATCGCACGTCACCCGGATGCCAAGAACTGGCTTGCCTGGCAGTTCAAACAAGGTGTAGTACAGAAGACTTACCTCGCACTTGTGGTTGGACACCTGCCGCAAGCAGGAACTATCGATGCACCAATCGGGCGCCATCCGGTACACCGCAAGCGTATGGCGATCGTGCCAGGAAGCCGGACTGCGGTTACACACTATTCACCTGTCGAACACTTTGACGGCTTTACTCTGATCCAGGCACAACCGGTTACCGGACGCACCCATCAGATTCGCGTGCATCTCGCATCCACGGGTCATCCGGTGGCGGGAGATCGCACGTATGGCCATCGTGCCAGATGGAGGGCCCTTGAACCACTGTTGCATCGGCACTTCCTGCACGCCACAACCCTCACATTGAAGCCGAGGGAATCGAAACCGGATATCACCTTCACCTCACCTCTGCCACCAGACCTACGCGCGGTCCTGGAACTGCTAAGGCACGGTATCGTAAACGACGAGCCTTGCCGCCCAAATCGTGACGTGGTATAGTGGCCACACTTCGGCTCATGGATAGCAAACAGTATCTGGAATCACTCGACCGTCTCGCCGGAGAACAGCAGCGACGAGAAAGCAAGTTGCTGGCCGAGTTGCTCGGTGAGGCGGGATATGACGATCTGGCGGCCTACGAGGCCAACCTCGCCGAGCAGCAGAGTCGCTTGTTGTTCTCCATACAAGCGGAGCTTGAGGATACAGAGATGGCCCTCAGGAGAACAGAGCAGCTTGCCCACAAGCTCAAGAAGCACATGGACCGACTTAAGGGACTGCAGAAGGTTCTGTCATCGAAGTAAGGTACCGTCAGCGGCCAGACTGATACGTAGTGATGCGCCAGGATCAGGGCACTCCGGGAGCATCGTTCATGGCAAATGATACCGCAGGTTCCATCAGGGTGCGTTTCGCCCCAAGCCCCACCGGCCACCCACACGTAGGCAATATACGCACCGCACTCTTCAACTGGCTGTTCGCACGACACGGGGGTGGCACCTTCCTCCTCAGGATAGAAGACACCGATACTGCACGGCGTGTCGAGGGAGCAGTCGAATCCATCACCGACGGACTCCAGTGGCTCGGCCTCGACTGGGACGAAGGACCGGTGTTCCAATCTGACCGACTCCCACTCTACCGCGACGCCGCAGATGCCCTCATCCAGCGTGGCGCCGCCTATCGGTGTTTCTGCACCCCGGAGCGGCTCGAGCAGGTGCGCGAAGATAAGGCGCGTCAGCACCTCCCTCCACGATATGACGGACGGTGCCGAGATCTTGATCCTGCTGAGGTAAGTTCGGGCATCACATCCGGCACACCCTCAGTGATCCGCTTCAAGACTCCCCGCCATGGTGAAACGACATTTGAGGATCTGATTCGAGGTCCAGTGACGTTCGAGAACGCCACGCTCAACGATTACGTGCTCCTGAAGTCGGACGGATATCCAACTTATCATCTCGCCAATGTGGTCGACGATCACGACATGCGCGTGACCCACATCATGCGAGCTGACGAGTGGATATCGAGCACGCCCCTTCACGTGATGCTGTACTCTTCCTTCGGCTGGAACCCACCGCAATTTGCCCATCTGCCGATGATCCTCGGACCGGACAAGGCGAAGCTCTCCAAACGGCATGGCGCCACGACGGTAATCGAATACCGCGAACAGGGCTATCTCCCGGAGGCGCTGTTCAATTTCCTCGCGTTGCTGGGATGGTCACTGGATGACAAGACGGAGCTGTTCAACCGGAACGAACTGGTTAAGGCGTTCACACTTGAACGCGTTGGCAAAACTGCCGCCGTCTTCGACAGGACCAAGCTTGACTGGATGAATGGAGTCTATATCCGGGCCCTGGACATAGAAGAGTTCGCGCACCACGCTATGCCCTTCCTCGAACGCGATCTCCCGGAATCAGTGCCGCGTCCAATCGATCGACAGTACGCCAGGCGTGTGCTGACGCTCCTGCAGGAACGCACCAAAGTGCTTTCTGAAGTCGCCGAGCTGAGCACATTCTTCTTTGAGGATGCGGTCTCCTACCCTGAGCAGCAGCTGATCCAGAAGGGCATGGATGCATCCAAGGTCCAGCAGGTTATCAGGACCGTGCTTGCGGCCGTAGATGGCCTTGAGAAATGGGAGGCAGAGACGCTCGAAAGCAGTATACGCCCGATCTGTGAGCAACTGGGGTTGTCTCCAAGGCAGGTATTCGGCGTACTCCGGGTAGCCGTTACGGGAAGGACAGCAGCCCCACCGCTCTTTGATACTATGGAGGTACTCGGCAGGAGCCACTGCCTCTCCCGACTCACCATTGCTTACAGGCGGATGGAGGACAGCTGGTCAGCTGAGATCGGATGATGCTAGACAATGCAAGGAGGTTGCACAGATGGCGGAATTGAGAATGGTTGTCTGCTGCAAACAGACACTTGATCCGGAGGCTCCACCTGCGTCCTTCAAGATAGATCCCTCAGGCAACAGAATGACACTGCCTTCGGACATCAAACCAGTGATTGGCCAGTATGATGAATTCGCACTCGAGGCGGCTCTCCGCTTGAAGGATTCCGGCGGCGGCACCATCACTGTGCTAAGTCTTGGTAACAAACTGGTGAGGGACGTTATCAAGAAGTCGCTCGCAGTCGGGGCGGATGAACTTGTACTGCTTGAGGATCCGTCATTCGAGGACAGCGATAGCTGGTCAACTGCGTATGCTCTGTCGCTTGCAGCCAGGAAGCTGGAAGGATTTGATGTCATATTCTGTGGCAGGCAGTCTTCAGACATGGATTCAGGCCAGGTAGGATTAGGCCTGGCTGAACTGCTTGGCCTTCCTGTAGTCACTCTTGCGAGAAAGGTCGAGAGGATCGACGGAGGACTGAAGATCGAACAGGTGATACCTGACGGCTATCAGGTGGTCGAAGTCCCGACACCTGCCGTGGTGACCGTAACCAGCGAGCTAGGCAATCTGCGATATGCGGTACTCAAGGGCATCATGGCCGCAGCGAAGAAGCAACCAATCATCTGGACACCGTCCGATCTCGGAGTTGATTCAACCGAGGTCGGTGCAGCTGGCCGGAAACTCGATATACAGAGGATGTATCAACCGGTCAAAGAGGCGCGGTGTGAGATCATTGACGGCGAGTCCTCCGCTGAGGCCGGCGCCAACCTTGCCACGAGACTACGTGAGGCGAAGGTTATCTAGACTCCCTACAGGAGGAGAGCACGACGATGGAAGATAAGACAGGCGTACTGGTGTACGGAGAACTGGCCGGAACGAAGCTTGCGGGCACCACCTGCGAGCTCCTGGAGTGCGGCAGGCGGCTGGCTGCAGATCTCGGACAGAGACTTGCCTGCGTTCTCGTCGGAGAAGTAAGCGACACCGCGGCCGCCGAAGCGGCCGCGCGAGGAGCAGCTACAGTGTACGTCGCCTCTATCCCGCAGGAATGCGCATTCGATGGCGACGTCCATGTTGCCGCAGCCGCAGCGGCAGTCGCAACTGCAGAGCCTGGCATCGTACTACTGGGCCACACACCACTGGGTAGAGAGATAGGCCCACGACTCGCATTTCGCCTTGGGGCAGCAGTGAGCACCGACTGTATAGATCTGAGAATCGACCCGGATTCAGGTAAGCTGATCATGACGAAGCCAGTCTACGGCGGTAATGCGCTCCTCGATAGCGTTGCACAGACTGCACCACAACTGGCTACCGTACGGGCAAAGGCCATGCCCACTGGTGAACCCACCGCCGAAAACACACCAAACGTTGTGCACCTCAGCTTCGAAATGCCGACGACCAGGCTGACCATTACAGACCGCGTCCAGGAAGAGGTAGAAGGTGTCAAGCTTGAGGATGCGCCAATCGTCGTCAGCGGTGGCAGAGGGGTGGGAGGCCCCGAACCGTTTACCACCATACTCCAGGATCTCGCGGCCGTACTGCACGGTGCCGTGGGAGCTTCACGTCCTGCCTGTGATAATGGCTGGGCGCCCGAGGCCATGCACATAGGCCTCACCGGGAAGATCGTTGCCCCTGACATCTACATTGCAGTCGCGATTTCAGGCGCCAGTCAGCACATGTCCGGCTGTGCGGGCTCTAAGACAATCATTGCCATCAACAAGGACGCCGAAGCGAACATATTCCGCGAGGCTGCCTATGGTGTAGTCGGTCGATACGAGGATGTCGTCCCCGCATTCACCGCCAGGCTTCGTGAGTTGCTCGCAGACTGACAGTCAGGCTCAAGGAATGTATACGAGAATTTGCGCGGCTGTCCAACCGCGCAAATTCTTACATGTGTCTCTATTCAACTCGTCTAGTCAGACTTCTGAGACTGTTTAGCGATGATCTTCTGGCTTAGATGCGCGGGTACCTCTTCGTAGTGGCTGAATTCCATATCGAATTCACCTCTACCCTGCAGCATCGATCGCAGATCGATCGCATATCGAAGCAACTCAGAATATGGCACCTGCGCGGAGATGACATTGTAGCCACCTCCAGGATTCATGCCCTGCACCCTGCCACGTTTAGTGTTCAGATCACTGATTACGTCACCAGTCATGCCTTCCGGCACGCTGATGCTGACGTTCATAATCGGCTCGAGGAGTACCGGTTGGCCCTGCTGTAAGCCTTTCTTCAACGCCTGCGCCGCAGCGATCTTGAAGGCGATATCGGATGAGTCGACGGGATGGAAGCTACCGTCGTAGACAATCACCTTAATGTCCACAAGAGGAAAACCTGCCAGCACCCCCTCATGCCGAGCCTCGTTGATTCCCTTCTCAACAGATGGAAGGAAATTCGATGGGATAGCCCCACCAACGATCTTCGTCTCGTATTCGAACCCTCCCCCCTTGGGTAGCGGTTGTAGCTCAAGGAGGACATGACCGTACTGCCCGTGACCGCCAGTCTGTTTCTTGTGTTTGTATTCCGCCTTGGTCGGTACAGTCACCGTCTCCTTATACGGCACCGCCGGCGGTGTCAAGACAACCTTGACTCCGAACTTTCGGCTCATCTTGTCTTTGACGACTTCGAGATGCGTATCCCCAACACCAGACAACAGATTCTCTCCTGTGTCAGGATCGCGCTTCAGCACCAGCGATGGGTCTTCTTCGATCATCCGGGGAAGAATGGTGCTCATCTTGTCCAGGTCACCCTTTGACTCAGGATGCACCGCCATGCTGTACGTAGCTTTGGGGAAGACAATGCCCGCAAGTGCCTTATGGTCCTTAGCGCCCAGAGTGTCGCCAGTGGCGGTGACCCCGAGCTTCGCCACAGCACCAATATCACCTGCTGTCACTTTGGAGACAGTGGTCTGGTGTTTGCCCATAGGCACGAATAACTGCCCTATACGTTCCATTGAGCCCCTACTCAAGTTGGCAACCTGAGAGTTACTCGCTATCTCTCCCGAGAAGACACGGAAGTAGCTGACCTTGCCAGTAAATGGGTCCGCAGTCGTCTTGAACACCAGTGCAAGAGGAGCACCGGATGGATCACACTCGACCTGAGCTGCAGCTACCTGACGTTCCAAAGGAGAGGGCAACAGAGAGCACAGTGTGTCCATTATCGTATCCACACCCGTGTTCTTGCTCGCTGACAGAACTATCACCGGAACGGCAATCCGCTCGCTAGTGGCACGGCGCAACGCACCCTGGATTTCGCTGGTAGATAACTCCTCACCATCAAGATACTTCGTCATGAGATCATCGTCGGCCTCGACCACGATCTCAATGAGGTTCTCGCGCAATGCAAGCGCCTGATCATTGAGCTCCGCAGGCACATCCAGCTCGTCTCCCTGGACAATCGCCTTCATGGTGACGAGGTCGACGTAGCCGCGAAAATCGGACTGGGCACCTACAGGGAGGTGAATGGCCACGCAACGACTAGAAAGATTGGACTGAATGTCGCTAAGCGTCTTACCGAAATCGGCATTTTCCCGGTCCATCTTGCCCACGGCCACAATCGCGGGCACATCCGCCTCACGAGAGTATGCCCACGCCACTTCAGTACCGACCTCAACAGAGTTCGTCGCACAGACGGTAACCACAGCCGCATCGGCGACCCTCAGCGCAGCCTTCACCTCTCCACCAAAGTCCATGTACCCAGGGGTATCGAGAATGTTGATCTTATGCCCCTTCCACTCCAGAGGCAGCAACGCAAGATTCAGGCTCATATGGCGTTCGACTTCGCTCGGATCATAGTCCGATACAGCCGTGCCGTCATCGACGTTTCCGAGCCGCTTAATTGCTCCAGAACGGAACGCCATTGCCTCGGCCAGCGTGGTCTTGCCACTCCCGTAGTGGCCAATCAACGCAACGTTGCGTATCTTGTCGGGAGAATATAGTTCCACAGCAGCACTCCTTTTGGTGACTTCAGCGGTCTTACGACGTAACGAATCAGATTATACGAGTAGCACCTGCAGCTTAGCAAGAATTGCGAGTAGCCGGAGCCGATGTTACAATGCCGCAGTCCGCCTCATCACATGCTATCTAACGAACAGGTCCGCCACATCGCATGGCTCGCGCGCCTCGGAGTTACCGACGCCGAGGTCGAGCGATTTCGGGACGATCTGTCGATCGTTCTGGAACACTTCCATGCGCTCGGTGAGGTTAACACGGACCACGTGCCTGCTGCCGCGCACGCCAGCAGGCTCCAGAACGTATTCCGTGAGGATGTCCCACAACCATCGCTCCCCTTCGACGAGGTCCTCGCCAATGCTCCATCCACTCAGGATAGCTGCTTGAGAGTTCCGCCCATCCTGGAATAGTCCGATGCGGCAAGCGGACACGAAAGGAACGACGTAATGGCTGGCGATCAACTCCACCAACTGCGACTCCACGAGGCGCGGAGACTGCTCGAGTCTCATGAGCTATCCGCACGCGATCTCACGGAGGCATGTCTAGCAAGACTTGATAGTGTGGAACCATACGTCAAGGCAATGATTTCTGTGTGCGCTGAGGAGGCCTTGCAACAGGCGTCAGCTGCTGACCGCATGCGTGCAGCAGGCAAAGCGAAGCCTCTGACGGGCATTCCATTTATCGCCAAGGATCTCCTCTGTACGCGTGGTGTTAGGACCACCTGCGGTTCAAGAATGCTTGAGAACTTCGTGCCACCGCACAACGCAACTGTCATAGATAGGTTACTCGAACAGGGATCAGTGCTTATCGGCAAGACCAATATGGATGAGTTCGCCATGGGCTCATCGACTGAGCATTCTGCCTTCTATCCATCGTGCAATCCGTGGAACCTCGACTGTGTTCCCGGCGGTAGCAGTGGTGGTTCCGCGGCCGGTCTCGCCGCCGGGGAAGCGCTGTTCGCGCTCGGAACAGATACAGGCGGCAGCATACGTCAGCCTGCCAGTTTTTGTGGAGTTGTGGGCATGAAGCCCACCTACGGCAGAGTCAGCAGATACGGTGCCGTGGCATTCGCAAGTTCACTCGATCAAATCGGGCCTCTCACGAGGGATATCCAGGATTGCGCTGTCGTGATGAACGTGATTGCAGGCCAGTGCGAGAAGGACTCGACATCCGCGCCGATCGAAGTCCCCGACTACACTGCTTTCCTTGGACGCGGTGTTCAGGGTCTTCGCATCGGTGTACCGCAGGAATACTTTGTCGAAGGGCTGCAGCCCGACGTCAGACGGACCATCGAGGATGCAATACACGAACTCGAGAATATGGGCGCAACCATCCGCAGAGACATCTCGTTGCCATCGACCAAGTATGCACTTGCGGCATACTACATCATCGCACCCTCAGAGGCCTCGGCCAACCTGGCCAGATTCGACGGCGTACGATACGGGTTCTCACGCCAGCTCGCCACCACCGAAGAGTCGGTACTGGCTACGCGCGGGGAGGGCTTCGGCGCCGAGGTCAAGCGACGCATAATGCTCGGGACGCATGCATTATCCTCTGGTTACTATGACGCCTACTATGTCAAGGCCCTGAAGGTGCGCCATATCATCCGTGAGGAGTTTCGCCAGGCCTTTGAGCAGTGCGATCTGCTTGCTATGCCCACATCTCCCACAGTGGCGTTTCCGATAGGTTCCAAGATCCACGATTTGATGCAGATGTACCTGAGCGATATTCTTACCATCCCCGCCAATATAGCGGGTATCCCGGCATTATCCCTTCCATGCGGGTTCGCACATGGACTACCCGTAGGCCTGCAGTTGATGGCCAGCAGCTTCAGAGAGGACTTGTTGCTCCAGGTTGGTCATGCATTTCAGCAGGCCTCGGAATGGCACCTGAAACAACCTTTGTTGTAGAGGAGAGCATCTGTCTCCAGCGCAAACCGGGCGCATCCGATTTTGAGCAGCATCGAGACTTGAAGGAACCATGGAGGAAGAAGCAGTCACTCAGGCATCGCGCAGAGCGATGGAGATGGAGAGCCAGTTCTGGGGTTGTTCTCAGGCGGTTCTTGGCGCGCTCCAGGATTCCCTCGACATCGGCAACATTGAGTCGTTCAGGGCAGGAACGATCCTTTCTGCGGGCGTCGCGAGACGCGGGGAGACATGTGGTGCACTCATCGGTGCCCTGATGGCACTCGGCATCGAGTGCGGCAGGAGCCGGATGCAGGACAGAGAGGACTACAGCCAGGCCATGGAGCACGCGCAGGATATCGTCGACGCATTCAAGGACGGGATCCGGGCGCACTACAACATCGCCGAGCCTCTTCAATCCACCCTGTGCCCTGAGATCCAGACAAATCTGTACGGTCGCGCATTTACCTTCGCCGAGCCTTCGGAACGCCAAGCGTTCAATGACGCAGGTGGCCATGATCCCGAGGGATGTCCGCGAGTATGTGCCATTGCCGCGGCAGCAACGGCTCGGAAGATACTGGAGTTGAGAGAAAGGCGCTAGGGCAGCAGATTCATCGCCGTCTTGACTTCGCGGATAGTCTCGCGAGCCACATTTGCCGCACGCCCGGCCCCATCCTGTACAACCTCGCGGACATACTCTGGCCGGGCCTGTAGTTCAAGACGCCGTTCTCTGAACGGTGCGAAGTAGTCGATTACCGATTCGGCGAGCAGCCTCTTGCAGTCCGTACAACCGATGCCGGCGTTCCGGCACTCCCTTTCGATCTCGGCAACACGGCCTGCTGTGAACATTTTATGCAGAGTAAATACATTACACACTTCGGGATGTCCGGGGTCGGTGCGGTACTTACGTGCGGGATCGGTAAAGGCGCTGCTGATCTTCTTCCTGATGTCCTCAGGTGAGGCGGCAATCTCGATGTAGTTGTCCGCGCTCTTGCTCATCTTCTCAGCGCCATTCAAGCCAACAATCATAGGGAATTCAGTGAGTTTCGCCTGAGGCTCGGGAAACACGTTGCCAAAAATCGAGTTGAAACGCCTTACGATCTCGCGCGCGAGCTCAAGGTGCGGCAACTGATCCTCACCAACGGGCACCACCTCACCTTTGTAGAGCGCAATGTCGGATGTCATCAGCACGGGATAGCCTACAAGACCATAATTCACATTTTCCGGATGCATCCGGACTTTCTCTTTGAAAGTGGGAACCCGCAGCAGCCAGCTGAGAGGTGTAACCATGCTCATCAGCATATGCAACTCGGTGACTTCCGGCACATGGGATTGAACAAATACAACGCTCTTCTGAGGATCAATACCAGCCGCGAGCCAGTCGAGGACCATATTGTGGACATCCTCCCTGAGCGTTACGGTGTTCTCAAGGGTGGTCAACGCATGGAGATCGACGACGCAGTAGAAGCACTCGTACTCCTCCTGGAGCTGGAGGCAATTCTGGATCGTACCGAAGTAGTTCCCGATGTGCTGGCGACCAGTGGGGCGAAATCCCGAAAACACACGCTTGGACATTGTCAGAATCCAGATATGAAAGCAAAGATAATGGTAGCGCATACCGGATTCGAACCGGTGATCTCCTCCTTGAGAGGGAGGTGTCCTGGGCCGCTAGACGAATGCGCCACCGAAACGACCGCCACAAGTTTATTCTGTCGCGAGTACGCGAGTCAAGCTACAAAGGAAGATGTACCTGACTCCCGGGTGGCACGGTGCGAACTGCCGCTTTCATGAACTCGCGAAAGAGAGGGTGTGGTTGATCAGGCCGCGACTTGAACTCCGGATGAAACTGGCAACCCAGCATCCATGTATGCTGCTTGAGTTCTGCTATCTCGACCAGGGCACCATCTTCGGACACTCCGCTGAAGAAGAGGCGATGCTGCAGGAGTTGGCGGAAGTCATTGTTAAACTCAAAACGATGACGATGTCGTTCATGTACCAGCTCGCATCCATAGGCGGACGATGCCCGGGTGCCGGGAACCAGGCGACACGGATAGCTGCCCAATCTCATCGTGCCACCCATACGGTCAACGCTACGCTGGTCAGGCAGAAGATCGATCACAGGGTACTGCGTCGAAGGATCAAATTCGGTGGAGTTCACACATTCTGTTCCGAAAGTGGCACGTGCAATCTCTATCACGAGCACCTGCATGCCGAGACACAATCCGAGGTACGGTATGTTATTTACCCTCGCGTATCTTGCCGCCTGAATCATCCCTTCAATGCCACGCATTCCGAAACCACCGGGCACCACGATTCCCTGCGCGGCGGACAGCATCGCATCCACGTTTTCGGGCGTCAAATGATCAGACTGCACCCAGAAGATCTTGAGCTTGCGATTATGAAAGAGGGCAGCATGTTTCAGCGCTTCCCTTACCGAAAGATAGGTATCTTCCACTTCGACGTACTTGCCAACCAGCGCGATGGACACAACCTCTTCAGCTTCGCGCAATCGTGACACCAGATTGTGCCACACAGCGAGGTCACAGTCAGCGTCAGGAAGCCCAAGGCCTCTGGCAATCAGTCCGCCAACTCCGGCATCAGCCAATACCAATGGCACCTCATATATGCTCTCGACGGTGGGTAACGGGACCACAGCTTCAGCAGGCACATCACAGAACAGCCCTACTTTGTCACGCAACTCTTCGGGCATCGGAAGGTCACTTCTGCACACGATAATATCCGGCTGGATACCCATGCTCCGCAATTCACGGACACTGTGCTGGGTGGGCTTGGTCTTCAGTTCTCCGGTTGAGGCAAGGTGGGGAAGGTAGGTTACGTGAACGTACATGACGTTCTGTCTGCCGACATCCTTGCGAATCTGTCTGATAGCTTCGATGAACGGCTGCCCCTCGATATCTCCAACGGTGCCGCCGATTTCGGTAATCAGCACATCAGCCCCGAGGTTATTCGCACAACTGAGGACGAGTCTCTTGATCTCATCCGTAACATGTGGCACAACCTGGATCGTGCCACCCAAGAACCGGCCCTCTCGCTCCATGTTTATGACGGAGCTATATACACGACCTGACGTCGCATTAGCCTCGCACGACAGATCCACACCAATGAAGCGCTCGTAGTGACCAAGATCAAGGTCGGTCTCAGCACCATCCTCGGTTACGTACACCTCGCCGTGCTGATATGGAGACATGGTGCCAGGGTCGACATTCAAATACGGGTCGAGCTTCTGGACAGCAACGTTGACGCCGCGGGCTTTGAGGAGCGTGCCAATGGATGCGACGGTGATTCCTTTGCCAACTGAACTGACAACACCACCTGTAACAAAAATATGCTTAGCCATGCTTGTGGCGGAATACCGTCCGCCCGCATTATAGAAAGGTGTATCTACGGGTGTCAACGACAGGCGTGAAATTGCCGCTAACGCGCTCATGCCACCGCATCTAACCGGCAATGCACACGCGCCTATATTGCCGTCCAATCACCGACAGCCAACCGCATCGGCGGTTCGAGTTGATCCTCTATAACTATACGCAGAGATCTCTTGACAGCGCTGTGTGCCGATGCTAGACTCATACGGCAACCGGTGGCCGGTCGCCGTTTTATTAGGAAGTGAGCTATGAGACGGGTATTAGTGAAGGACGATCTCTGTATAGGATGTGGCTTATGCAGGGTATTCTGCGAGGCTCACCACGCGGGAAACGACGATCCGTTGAAGTCGCTCAAGCGCCGGCTTTCACCTCCCGCAGGTGGAATACGTGTGGAGTGCAACGGAATACGAAGCATTTCTGTGCGGTGTCGCCATTGCGAGGACGCTCCATGTATTCAAGCCTGCCTGACAGGGGCGATGTACCGCGACTATGACAGCGGACTTGTGTTGATCGATGCCGATCGCTGCGTCGGATGCGGAACATGCACCCTCGTGTGTCCATTCGGTGCAATACGCAAAGATGAACAGACCGGTATTGCCGTCAAGTGTGACGGTTGCCTTGATCGGGATATGCCCAGATGCGTCAATGCCTGTCCCAACGATGCACTCGTGATTGAGCTTAAGGCAGCTGTTTCAACGATCGCGACACCAGCCTGAGACAGATACACGCAGTGTTTCGGAACTGACCGTGCAAGGAGGATACGGAGTGAACCTGAGACGTCCTAATGCGAACGATGCAACGCGCACCGCCAACCGGTCCCGCGATGTGGTTCCCGTGAGCGGTCTATGCTCCCGGTGTATTGACGGGTGTACCGGCAACTGCGAGGTATTCAAGGCGAGTTTTCGCGCACGGGAACTCATCTACCCCGGTCCGTTCGGCGAAGTTACCGCAGGTGCCGACAAAGACTATCCGGTCGACTACTCCCACCTCAACATCCAGGGCTATGCGATGGGAGCGAAGGGGCTGCCCGAGGGTGTCGATGGCAACTCGGACACCGCAACATTCCCCGCGGTCAGCACGGAAACGAGTTACGGATGGAATTCCAAGGTAAGCATGCGCGTCCCGGTGTTCACCGGAGCCCTGGGGTCAACGGAGATTGCGAGAAAGAACTGGGACCACTTCGCGGTGGGCGCAGCGTTGAGTGGTATCACTCTCGTATGTGGAGAGAACGTCTGCGGCATTGATCCCGAACTGGAGCTGGATTCATACGGTAAGGTTCGGAGTGCTCCAGACATGGACAGACGCATCGAGACGTACAGGAAGTACCAGGACGGCTATGGCGAGATTCTGGTGCAGGTGAATGTTGAAGACGCACGGCTGGGTGCGGCGGAGTACGTATACGCCAAACATGGACTGGAAAGCATCGAGTTGAAGTGGGGTCAGGGTGCCAAATGCATCGGCGGCGAGATCAAGGTCAACTCGCTGGAACGCGCTCTGCAATTGCAGCGGAGAGGATATATAGTGACACCTGACCCATCTGATCCGACGAGCCAATCGGCTTTTCGCAGCGGTGCACTGAAAGAGGTCGAACGCCACAGCCGGCTTGGGTTCATAGACGAACATGCGTTCTTGCAGGCCGTGGAGAACCTGCGCGATATTGGGTTCAAGCGAATCACGCTTAAAACCGGTGCTTACAGCCTGAGGGAACTGGCAATGGCGATTAAGTGGGGTGCGAAGGCACACCTGGACCTGATTACTATCGATGGTGCACCGGGTGGAACCGGCATGAGTCCATGGAGGATGATGGAGGAATGGGGCATACCGAGTCTCTATCTCCACTCCGCTGCATACGAGTTCTCCGAAAGACTGTCGGCCAGGGGAGAGCGCGTACCAGACCTTGCGCTCGCAGGTGGATTCAGCAGCGAAGATGGAATCTTCAAGGCATTAGCGCTTGGTGCGCCCTACGTCAAGGCGATATGCATGGGCCGGGCGCTCATGATACCCGGCATGGTAGGCAAGAACATAGAGAAGTGGCTCAGCGACGGTAAGTTGCCAAACACCATCAGTCAGTACGGCTCAACGCCCGAGGAGATCTTCATATGCTACGAGGAAGTGAAACACCTGGTGGGGCCTGAAGAGATGAGCCATATCCCGCTGGGAGCTATCGGGATCTATAGTTACGTACAGAAGCTGAAAGTCGGCCTGCAGCAGATCATGGCAGGCAACCGCAATTTCAACGTTTCAACCATAAGCAGCAGCGACCTCATGGCATTGACTGAAGAGGCGGCCAGAGTGACTGGAATTCCCTATGTAATGGATGCATACCGCGAGGATGCACTTGCGATACTCGATGGTTAGCGGGAAGAGATCGGTGAAGGAGCTGGACAGATGTATCAGTACAACTGGGGTCCGCATTTCATGGCGTCAACCGACGCCGCCCGAGTTCTCTCCGGCAGGGTACAACTGAAGGAGGAAGTGGATGAGGGATTGCTGCGGCGCGAATTGGACTTGATGGGTCTCTCCGGGCCGATAACGCGCATCATGAATCAATGGTTCATTCGCAGAATAGGTGAGAACACATGGCGTCAGTTAGCGGCATCCGACGAAAGGCCTTCTGATTTCAGAGTTATCTGGGACTCGACATCGGTGGAGAATGGTGACTATGAAGTCCTGGAACAGATGAACGTCTTCGTCAAGACAGGCAGTGAGCAGCAGGTCATCACACGAACCAACACGGTTAAGGTTGCGGTCGCCAATTAACGGGTGGAGCACTATGGATACACGTACAGTGGCAGTGATCGACTACGGCGCGGGCAACCTGAGGAGCGTACGTTCGGCCCTCTGCAGTCTCGGCTACAATGCATTGATTGTTGACTCAGCGCGCGGAGCCGCGGAGGCCCAAGCGATGATCCTTCCTGGTGTCGGCGCTGCTGCTGACACCATGCACAACCTGGTACGGAGCGGACTGGCACAGACTGTAATTGACTGGATCGCAGCGGGTCGACCGTTCCTGGGTATCTGCATGGGGATGCAGATCCTGTTCGAGTATTCCGACGAGGGGGGCGGCCAAAAGTGTCTTGGCGTGTTTCCAGGCAGGGTCGTGAAACTCCCAACCTCGCACAAAGTGCCGCACATGGGTTGGAATCAGGTGCACTACCGAAGAGATTCGGCGCTCTTTGACGGCATACCGAACGACTCAAACTTCTATTTCATACACAGCTATGTTGTGGAGCCAGAAGACGACGAAATGATCAAAGCTACTACAGAATACTCAGCGCAGTTCTGCAGCGTCATCAATCGCGGGGCAGTAGTTGCCGCGCAGTTCCATCCGGAAAAGAGCGGTGCGGTTGGGATGCGTTTCTATGAGAACTTCCTGTCGCTCGCTGCAGAGGGACGCTTGCGCCACGGGATATCCACATGAACACTTACGAATACGTTATTGTCGGCAATTCCGCCGGCGGCCTTTCGGCCGCGAGAGAAATCCGCACCATCGACCAGTCCGGCGGCCTGTTGATACTGTCGGACGAGCAGTACCCTGCGTACTCACGTCCACTGATCGCAAAGCATATCTCACATACGAAGACAATTGAGGCAATGGAACTGGTCCCAAGAGAATTCTACGTGGACAGCCATATGGAATGGTGGCCCGGAACTCGTGCAGTTCGCATCGACTACCCAGAGAGGACGGTTCTGCTGCATGATGGACGTTGCGTCCACTGGAACAGTCTGCTATTGGCCACTGGCAGCAGTCCCATCGTGCCGCCGATTGAGGGCGTAACAAGGCAGGGAGTCCACACTTTCACTACCTATTGCGACGCCGAATCCATCACAAGACAACTGCCGTCAGTACGACATGTTGTCGTAATTGGAGGTGGGTTCATCGGACTCAGTGCGGCGGATGCACTGCGACACAGAGAAGTTGACGTGACCATCGTGGAGATGCAGTCCAGGGTACTCAGCACAATGGTCGATGAAGAGGGATCGACACGCATTGAGGAGGCAGTCCGCGCTTCAGGAGCGGATGTCATCACAGGCAGACGAGTGGTCTCCATAAATGGTGATCACCCGGAATCATCGTCAGTGTCAAGCGTGACACTTGATGACAGGACTCGGCTCCAGTGCGAAATGGTCATACTGGCCGTGGGCGTCAGGCCACGCACTGAACTTGCGGAAGGCGTCGTGCCCATGAAGCAAGGCATCCTTGTGGACGAATTCATGCGAACCGCCACGCCGGGCATCTATGCTTGTGGCGATGTATGCCAGACTCGTGATTTCGCGAGAGATGCAGACGCCGTGCTTCCCGTCTGGCCAAACGCGGTCGCTGGCGGCGCTGTAGCTGGCGCCACCATGGCAGGAATGCCTCGCAGCTACGAAGGTTCTACCACAATGAATGCAGTGCCATACTTCGGTCTCAGCGTGGTCTCCGCGGGCGTCGTGGAACACGACCCGGCCCTACACGACGTGTTGACCAGGCGGGATTCGACCGGATACACAAAGGTAGTACTCAAGGAAGGTGTGATCGTCGGCATGGTGTCGGTCGGCGACACGTCCCGGTGCGGTATCGTTTATCACCTCATGAAGCGCAAGGCAAATGTGGATAACTGGAAAGACATGCTCGTGCGAGAGGACTTTGGCATTCTCTCACTCCCAGATTCGTTGTGGCGAGATCAACTGACCCCCCTGGACGGGCGGCTACGCGACGAGACGGACAACGTTGCGAATGGTATAGTGAACCTGACCACAGGCGCGAAGAGATGGTGATCCATGAAAGATGTGACGAGACTCAATAACAGGTACGGAGACGACAAGGTCTTTGATGGATGCTCGATCTTCGGAGTCATGGACACCTCAGGTGCTCCGATGCCTGCCAATATCGCAGTTCAGGCCATCGATCTCATGCGCGACAGGGACAACGGGCTCGGTGGTGGCTTCGCTGCTTACGGACTCTACCCGGAGCACCCCAACAAATACGCGATGCATGTCATGTACACCAGCCCGGATGGAAAGCGTCAGACAGAGGCTTACCTCGAGCAATGGTTCGATATCGACGTTTCAGAGGCCATGGACACAGATCCAACCGTTATTCAGGACAGTCCTTTGATGCAACGCTACTTCGCATCCATTCGTCGTGAACAACAGGGATCCAGAGACGAAGCCCAGCGCGTGGCGGACATCACTATGTACGTGAACTCACATATCAGCGACGCATTCATTTTTTCCGCTGGCAAGAACATGGGTGTCTTCAAAGGCGTGGGGCACCCCTACGATATCGCGCGCTTCTTTAAGCTCGAACAGTACAGCGGCTATATATGGACCGCGCACGGCCGCTTCCCGACCAACACCCCCGGATGGTGGGGCGGTGCACATCCATTCAGTCTGCTGGACTGGACCGTAGTACACAACGGTGAGATATCGTCCTACTGAATCAACCGGCGAACTCTGGAACAATACGGATACGATTGTGCATTGCAGACAGACACCGAGGTCGTTACCTATGCCATGGATCTGCTTGTGCGCCGGCACGCCCTCTCCGTCGAGACTGCTGCGAGAGTACTCGCGGCGCCGTTCTGGTCCGATGCACCCCGGATTCAACCTGAGGAAGCAAAGACGATGGAGGCACTGAGGATTACCTACGGCGGCTTGCTGCTCAATGGGCCCTTCACCGTCATCATCGCTAGAGAAGGGGAAATGATAGGTTTGACCGACAGGATTCGACTTCGCCCCCTCGTGGTCGCCTCATCGGGACCACGGGTGTACCTGTCATCAGAGGAATCGGCTATCCGACTTGTCGATCCGGAGATCGATGAGGCATGGATACCAGTTGGTGGCCATCCGGTCGTCGCACGACGTGGACACGTCCCGACCCTTGAGGAACAATGGCCCGCAAGCGAGGTGTCTTCCGTTGCTGACTAAGCGCATCATAGCTTGCCTCGACGTGAAAGACGGACGTGTCGTCAAGGGAACCAGCTTCGAGTCGCTACGCGACTCCGGCGATCCCGTCGAGCTTGCGCGCCGCTACTACTTCGAGGGTGCAGACGAACTGGTATTTCTCGACATCACCGCCAGCAAGGAGCATCGAGCCACCATGGCCGCACTGGTGGAGCGTGTCGCTGACGCCGTGTTCATACCGCTCACTGTTGGTGGCGGACTGAACTCGGTTGAGGACATGCGGCGACTGCTTCTCTGTGGTGCAGACAAGATCTCGTTGAACACAGCGGCAGTCAAACAACCCGAGCTTATCAGTCGAGCAGCGGAGCGCTTCGGTAGCCAGTGCGTAGTTGTCGCTATTGACGCCAAGCGCGTGCCAGAACATGAGCCGTACAGATGGCTGGTACACACGTACGGCGGGAGTGTCGCAACTTCACTCGACGCAGTACAATGGGCCGCTCAGGTAGCAGAGCTTGGTGCGGGGGAGATATTGTTGACCAGTATGGACGCAGATGGACACCGCGCCGGATACGACATCGAACTGACGAGAGTGGTTGCCACCTCAGTTCCAATTCCGGTTATCGCAAGTGGCGGCGCTGGGTCACCGGAGGATCTCCACCGTGCGCTGACCGATGGCAAAGCTGATGCCGTGCTCGCAGCCAGTATTTTTCACTACAGCGAGTTCGCGATTACACAGACGAAGGAATACCTGCACCACAAAGGCCTGAGTATCAGGCGATAGGGTAGTGACATGAAGAGTTTCCTGCCGCCCAGGTTCATAGTTGACCGCGATCCATCGCGCTGTATCCAGTGCAAGGTTTGCGTTAACCAGTGCAGCTTCGGAGTTCAGAGCTTCGATGAAGACGAACAGGCCCTTAAGTCACGTGAACAGAACTGCGTTGGATGCCACAGGTGCGTTGCGTTCTGCCCCACAAACGCCCTCATCATACGTCGCAATCCGCTTGATTACCGTGCAAATTTCAACTGGCGACCGGAGGTTATCGAGGACATCCTGAAGCAGGCCGAGAGCGGTGGCATGCTGCTGACGGGAATGGGCGACGACAAGAACCACACAATCTACTGGGACCACCTGCTGCTTAACGCCAGCCAGGTAACCAATCCCTCCATCGATCCTTTGCGTGAACCTATGGAGCTCACGACCTTTCTCGGAAGAAAGCCCGACCGTCTTCAGTTCGATGAGCGTGGAAACCTGATCACCGTAATGGCGCCTCAGGTGAAGCTGGAGACACCAATTATGTTTGCCGCCATGTCCTACGGCGCAGTCAGTCTCAACGTCCATACTTCACTTGCTCGGGCTGCAACAGAGCTTGGAACACTTTGGAACACGGGAGAGGGCGGACTGCACCCCACACTCGCACGCTATGCGCCAAATACAGTTGTACAGGTGGCCTCAGGGCGTTACGGCGTGGATACTGACTACCTACGCAAGGCCCGTATCATCGAGATCAAGATAGGACAGGGTGCCAAACCTGGTATCGGTGGCCATCTCCCTGGAGAAAAAGTAACCGATGACGTCTCCCGAACACGAATGATTCCCAGCGGGACTGACGCAATCTCGCCGGCGCCTCATCACGACATCTACTCGATAGAAGACTTGCGCCAATTGATCTATGCGATTAAGGAAGCGACCAATTACGAGAAGCCGGTTTCGGTGAAGGTTGCTGCCGTGCACAACGTGGCAGCAATCGCCAGCGGGATGGTACGTGCGGGAGCAGATATGATCGTCGTTGACGGGTTGCGCGGGGCCACCGGCGCCGCACCGAAGGCTATTCGGGACAATGTCGGTATTCCTATCGAGCTCGCGCTCGCATCGGTTGACACCCGCCTGCGACAGGAAGGGATCCGCAATCAGGCTTCTGTCGTAGCTTCAGGTGGACTCCGTTGCAGTGGCGACGTCGCCAAGGCCATAGCCCTCGGTGCAGACGCGGTCTATATCGGCACCGCTGCGCTTATCGCCCTCGGCTGCCACGTGTGTCAGCAGTGTCACACAGGAAAGTGCAGTTGGGGCATATGCACCAGTGATCCGGCTCTCACGAAGCGTATCAACCCTGAAATAGGGGCACAAAGACTTGTGAATCTCGTCAGAGGCTGGAGCCTTGAGATCAAAGATATGCTGGGAGGCATGGGGGTTAACGCAGTTGAGAGTCTCAGAGGGAACCGGCTCCATCTCAGGGGAGTGGGTTTGAGCGATACCGAACTGGACGTTCTTGGCGTAAAGATGGCGGGCGGCTGATATCAGGCTTCGTGAAACTGGAGACACAGCGATGGAAATCAACGCACGTTTCATGAGCTACCGCGACCTGAACGCAGCCCTGAATCAGGCTGTCGATGCTGGCACAACGCACATCACCGTGCAGAACGTCAACGGACAACGTTACATAGGAACAAACCTTCATGGTCGTGTAACAGTGGAACTCCATGGAACACCAGGCAACGACCTTGCTGCATTCATGAATGGGCCAGCGATCATTGTGCGCGGTAACGGACAGGACGGCGGTGGCAACACTATGAATGGCGGCGAAATAGTGATCCACGGCCACGCGGGCGATGCGCTGGGCCTCGCGGCACGGGGTGGCAGTATACTGGTTCGCGATGATGCCGGGTACCGGGCAGGCATCCACATGAAAGAATATCAGGGGCGTGGCGCGCTCGTTGTGATCGGTGGGGGCGCGCAGGACTTCCTGGGAGAATACATGGCTGGTGGCACACTGATCGTGTTAGGATTGTCACAGCGGGGCGCCGGGTGGTCACACACCAGATTTGTCGGAACGGGGATGCATGGAGGTGCGATTTACCTGCGCGGACGCATTGACAGTCACCAGATTGGGAAGGAAGTAGGCATAGCCCCTCCTGATGACAGAGATACGCGAATCATCCAGGAAGCAGTCGCGAAATACTCGGAACACTTCGGCACCGACCCCAAGCGAATACTTGATGCCGAGTTCGTTAAGCTGTTTCCGCTGTATCTGCGTCCCTACGGTCGATTGTATGCCTATTAACCAGAGCAAGTCGTGAGCTACAAACCGATTACGCACCTGGCACTGATACGTCCTGAACCACCGCCCTTCCCCGACTGCTACCGTGAATTGACCGAACTAGGTGCGGAGGTGCGTGAAGCACTCATCGGCGGGATTATCGAACACTGTCTAATACCCTCTCCCGCCGCCATAGTCCTGATGGCGGATTCGGCCGACCATCTTCACAAGGTTCCACCAATCATCAAGGCACTGACGGCCAGCCCTGTTCTTGCGCTCATCACTCCCGAGTTGCTTCACGCCACCTGGCCAACGGTCGGTGTGGAGGACTTCATGGTCGGCACAGGATCAGGCTCGGAGTTACGGGCACGAGCTATCCATCTGATGCGGCTACACCCGGAGAGTCGCCACCTGATCCGGCATGGAGACCTTGCTATAGATACGGCATCCTGCGAAGTGAGCGTGGGTGGACGGCTCATCGAACTCACCTTCAAGGAATACGAACTGCTGAAATTCCTGGCACACGAACCTGGCCGCGTCTTCTCACGACAGGTACTGCTGGACAGAGTATGGGGTTACGATTACTTCGGCGGCGACCGCACCGTGGATGTTCACATTCGCCGCCTTCGAAGCAAGCTTGAGGATGCAAATCATACTTTCATTGATACGGTCCGCAATATAGGGTACCGTCTGCATAGGGATAAGTGAGCGACCCGTTCCATTCCGGCTGCATACGAGTGCGTCCGATGTCTGCAGTTGGACTCTGACAGTGCTCATCGCCGGGCAGATTGTATCCGCCACGTGTGATATTATTGCGCTCGACTCATGCCCAATGGCATGCAGTACTGGTATCCGGCTCAGATTGTGCTGGAGGATTTAATGGTTCACCTCGACAACTATGAAACAATCATCGGGCTGGAGGTTCATGCGCAGCTACTCACCCGCAGTAAGATGTTCTGCGGTTGTCAGGCAGACTACCAGGACGCACCACCCAACACTCGTGTCTGTCCACTGTGCATGGGTATGCCCGGTACTTTGCCAGTCGCGAACCGTGCGGCAATCGAATGCGTGATGACTACGGCGCTGGCCCTGCACTGCGAATTGCCACTGCACACACGCTTCGACCGGAAGAACTACTTCTATCCAGACCTGATGAAGGGATACCAGATTTCGCAGTACGAGGCGCCTATAGGGCGAAACGGATGGCTCGACATCGAGGTGGCTGGAGCGGTTAAGCGCATCGGAGTGACGCGCGTTCACCTGGAAGAGGACGTCGCAAAAGCATTCCATATGGACGGCTACAGCCTTATCGACATGAACCGGTCAGGCATGCCTTTGATGGAGACGGTCAGTGAACCGGACCTTCGGTCACCCGAAGAGGCGCGCGACTACCTCATACGTCTCAGAAACCTGCTGAGGTATCTGGGCGTCTCAACCGGCAATATGGAGGAAGGCAGCTTCCGCTGTGATGCCAATATCAGCCTGCGCCCCATCAATGCGAGCGGCTTTGGCGCCAAGATCGAAGTCAAGAACATGAACAGCTTTCGCAGCGTCTATCGCGCATTGAAGTACGAGCAGGAGCGACAGGCCGAGATACTGAGCAACGGCGGGACGCTTCGCCAGGAGACACGGGGTTGGCAGGACGACGTGGGAGTTACCATTTTACAGCGAACCAAGGAATTCGCAGAGGATTATCGGTACTTCCCTGAACCGGACGTTCCTCCGCTCGTACTGACGCCCCTATGGGTCGAAGAGGTTAAGGCGCGTATGCCGGAGCTCCCTGAGGTACGACGCTCACGGTTTGTGTCTGAACTGCAGATGTCGCCTCAGGATGCCACCATTCTCGTGTCCTCCAGAGCAATGTCTGACTTCTTCGAAGAATGCGTGGCGCGATCATCAATCTCACAGGCACGAACCGTAGCCAACTGGCTTCTCGGTGACGTAAGTCACCTCATCAATGCGGATGGAGTGGAGATCTGCGACTGTCCCCTTACGCCTGACGGCATCGCCGAATTCATCGACCTGATCGATCGTGGAACCCTCGGCGGTCCGGCGGCAAAGACAGTAGTGGAACACATGTATCGTACGGGAAAGTCACCATCTGCAATTATCGAGGAGATGGATTTGGGTCAGATCAGCGGTTCTGACGCGATCCTTGACGCCGTCCGTCAGGTAATCCAGGAGAATCCGAAGGCCGTAACGGACTATCGTGCCGGTAAGGCGCAATCGATTACTTTCCTGACGGGTCAGGTCATGCGCCTCACACGCGGCAGGGCAAACCCGGCGCTTACTCGCGACATGCTCGAGAGAGAGCTTAGATTCTAATCGGATTGGAACCCTGTCCAGTTTACCCTGCGGTAACCCCTTCGAAACATCACTGCAACAATCCGTCCCTACAATGTCGCCATTACGCGGGAAGGCGTCACCACTTCCGCAAACAGCAAGGAGGACGACATGGCCAAGAGAACCCGGGATGAAGCAAAGGAGTATGTGCTCAAGACAGCCAAGGAGCACGATGTCAAATTCATCAGACTCTGGTTCACGGATATACTCGGTCTTCTCAAGAGCTTCGCAATCACCGTTGAGGAGCTTGAGGGCGCTCTCGAAGACGGCATGGGATTTGATGGATCTTCAATCGAGGGCTTCTGTCGAATCGACGAGAGCGACATGATGGCACTGCCTGATCCCGAGACCTTCCAGCTACTGCCGTGGCGACCCAAGGATCATCACTCGGTGGCCAGGATGTTCTGCGACGTGATGCGGCCCGAAGGAACGCCATTCGAGGGAGATCCCCGGTACGTGCTGAAGCGGAACCTGCAGAAAGCAGCAGACCTCGGATACACCTTCTACGTGGGTCCCGAACTGGAGTATTTCTACTTCAAGGATAAGTTTGGGACTGAGCCGCTGGACGAGGGCGGGTACTTCGACATGACGCCACTCGACCTGGCCACTGACCTGAGAAGGGAAACCGTGTTGACTCTCGAGGCAATGGGTATAGGTATCGAGTATTCACACCACGAGGTGGCTCCCAGCCAACACGAGATCGACATGCGATACACAGACGCGCTTACCATGGCTGATAACGTCATGACTTATCGGCTGGTGGTGAAGCAGATCGCCCTGGACCGTGGCGTCCACGCTACATTCATGCCGAAGCCTGTGTTCGGCATGAATGGCAGCGGCATGCACACGCACCAGTCCCTCTTCAAGAACGGACACAACGCGTTCTTTGATCCGAACGGACAGTACCATCTCTCGGATGCAGCGCGCTGCTACATCGCCGGCTTGCTCAAACACGCGCCTGAGTTCACGTCGATCACCAACCAGCTGGTGAACTCTTACAAGCGACTCGTACCAGGATATGAGGCACCGGTCTACCTTTCCTGGGCCCGTCGCAACCGTTCGGACCTGATCAGGGTGCCGGGCTACAAGCCAGGCAGAGAGGCTTCCACACGCGTAGAATTGCGCTCCCCCGATCCCACATGCAACCCGTACCTCGCGTTCTCGGTCATGTTGGCGGCCGGTCTGGAGGGCATCGAGAAGGGCTACGATTGTCCGGAGCCCGTCGAGGAAAACGTCTACGTTATGCCTGAGGAGGAGCGAATCGCACGCGGCATAGGGACATTGCCATCAACTCTGTATGAGGCGGTCAAACTCACCCGGGAGAGCGAGGTTGTTCGCAAAGCCTTGGGGGATCACGTGTTCAATTCGTTCGTACAGAACAAACTCATCGAGTGGGATAGCTACCGAACGCAGGTAACAGGGTACGAGCTTAATCGCTATCTACCGGTGTACTGAAACACATACACGCTGACTAGTGAATACGGGGGCGGTACCGCCCCCGTATTCAGTTCAGTAGGCAGGATACTTTGAAAGACAGCCAAACCCGTCACACCCAGCCGCGCAGTCTCATGACTTCTACCACTCGCTCTACTGCTCGCACGTAGGCAGCCTGACGCATGTTGATGCCGTACTCACGACTCGTATTCACAACCGAATGATATGCGGCAGTCATCTTCTTATCCAGACGCTCATGCACATCAGCCTCAGTCCACGGGTACAGGTAGAAGTTCTGCACCATTTCGAAGTAGGACACGGTAACGCCACCTGCATTGCACAGGAAGTCCGGGATCACATGCACGCCATTCTCATACAGGATGTCGTCAGCCTCTGGAGTAGTCGGCCCGTTGGCGAGTTCTGCCACGATCTTCGCGCGAACCTTTCGGGCATTGCGAGACGTAATGACACCCTCTATCGCTGCGGGAATGAGCACGTCGACATCCATTTCAAGCAGGTCGTCCCCAGAAATGAGCTCAGTGTCGGGAACTCCGCACACCGTGCTGGTGGACAGTTTGCACTCGCGTGCAGCTTCAGGATCGATGCCATCAGCACTACTGGCACCCCCCATGCTGTCACAGACGGCAACGATTCTCGACCCAAACAGGTCACTACACAGCCGCGCTGCATGATAACCGGCATTTCCGTAACCGTGAACTGCTACTGTGGCCTTACTCAAGTCTATTCCCAGCACCTTTGCCGCCTCACGAATGCAGTACATACCACCTCTCGCAGTGGCATCACCGCGTCCAAGAGAACCTCCAAGTGCAGGTGGTTTGCCTGTTATGACGCCGAACTGCGGTTTCTGTGCGATGATCGAATACTCATCCATCATCCAGGCCATGATCTGCGGAGTGGTGTACACATCAGGAGCTGGAACGTCTCGCTCAGGGCCTAGAAATTGAAATACACTCCGTACGTACGCCCTGCTTAAACGCTCGAGTTCATAGCTCGATAACTCTTTCGGATTGCATATAACCCCGCCTTTGGCCCCACCAAGTGGTAGATCCAGGAGAGCGCACTTCCACACCATCCAGGCCGCGAGCGCCCGAACCGTATCGATCGTCTCCTCAGGGTGAAATCTGATCCCTCCCTTGGTGATGCCTCGGGCATCGTTGTACTGAACGCGAAAACCCTGGAACACCTTGACAGAACCATCATCCATGCGAACAGGCATGGACACGTGCAGTTCACGTACAGGTGACTTCAGCATGGAGGTGATGCTGGGGTCCAAATGCATGATCTCGGCGCACTTATCTATCTGCTGCTTCACGATCTCAAACGGATTAATGCTCTCCAAGTTTGGCGCTCCTTGTAGTATGCAGACTCGAGAATGATTTACAGACAGGGCTTCAAGATGTTTCCGGTCGATGACCTGCGTTCACCCCACGTGCCACGAAGGGGTGCAATCCGCATCAGATATCCGAATCATGCACAGTCCCTGCTATGGCACGAGGTGAAACGGTGACACTATACCAGTCGACGATAACTGCCGCAAAGCATGGAATCAGTCGGTGTGCCCTTCAACCACCGCAGCCACGCCACGAACCTGCTACAATAAACCCGGCTGATACAGGCGAGTCGACACGAGTGAGACTGACTTGATGCAGCGAATCACCGATCCTACAAGGCAACAGGCTATCCCCGTCCGTATTGCTCTCGCACAGATCAATAGCACGGTCGGCGATCTTGAGGGAAACACATCGAAGATCATTGACTTCATCGACCGGGCAGTTGAGAAGGCAGCCGACATCATCCTGTTCCCCGAACTGGCAGTTTCTGGCTATCCGCCTGAGGATCTTCTGCTTCGCCCGAGATTCATCAGGGAGAACCAGTCCTGCCTGCACCGCATCGCCGCCCACACGCACGGCCCACTTGTTGTCGTGGGGTTTGTCGATAGCGACTCAGATGTGTACAACGCCGCGGGCATGCTTCACGAGGGACAGATCGCTGGCATTTACCACAAGGTATACCTTCCCAACTACGGAGTATTCGACGAAAACCGGTATTTCCGCGCTGGTCACCGTTGTCCCGTATTCGATTTCGGCGGCATAGGTATCGGGGTTACGATCTGTGAGGATATCTGGCACGAGGGAGGACCAGCAAGCTTTCAAGCGGCACACGGCGCCGAAATCATATTGAATCTGAGCGCTTCGCCATACCATAGAGGTAAGGGGGACAGCCGCCGTCAGATGCTCGCGACAAGGGCTCGCGACAATGTGTCCGTATTCGCCATGTGTAACCTCGTAGGCGGTCAGGACGAGCTGGTGTTTGATGGCGACAGCATCATAGTAGATGAGCAGGGCTCGGTGTTGGCATCAGCACAATTGTTTGGGGAAGACCTCGTCGTCGCCGATGTTCAGGTCGAGTCCGTGTTCCGTGCACGTCTTCATGATCCAAGGTGGCGGAAATACGAGACTTTTGTCGTGGGAGAGGCACTTGATCGGACCGAAATACCGTTGGCTCCAACCACCCTTGGAGAAGACAAGCCTCCCGTGCAGTCATGCGCACGGAGGAGTACGATCGACACCTGCGAAGAGGTGTTTCGAGCACTGGTGCTCGGCACTGCGGATTATGTACGCAAGAATGGATTCCACCAAGTGGTGATCGGCTTATCTGGAGGTATCGACTCCGCGCTGGTTGCGTGTATCGCGTGTGACGCTCTGGGAGCCGAGAATGTGACAGGCGTTTGTATGCCCTCCAGGTTCACGGTGCCGCAGAGCATCGACAACGCCCATGCGATGGCTGATAACCTCGGTATACGCCTCATCACAATCCCAATCGAGCCCGCATATACCGCGTTTCTGAATATGCTGTCCGCATCGTTTGAAGGCACTGGCGCTGATTCCACCGAGGAGAACCTCCAGGCACGTATTCGCGGGACGATACTTATGTCGTTTTCCAACAAGTTCCGATGGTTGGTGCTTACCACAGGGAACAAGAGTGAAATGGCAACGGGCTACACCACTCTGTACGGCGACATGGCTGGTGGATTTGCCGTACTGAAGGACGTGCCCAAGACCCTTGTATACGAATTGACGCGCTTTCGCAACGCAATGGGTGCTACATGTGTCGTTCCACAGGCGGTCATATCCAGGCCTCCCTCGGCCGAACTGCGTGAGAACCAGAAGGATAGCGACAGCCTTCCACCATACGAAGTACTCGACCCGATCCTTAAGCTTTATGTAGAGGACGATAGGAGTGTCGCTCAGATAATCGCCCTTGGACATGATGCGGAGATAGTAGAGCGCACCGCCCGGTTGGTCGACCGCAGCGAATACAAACGCCGCCAAGCACCTCCGGGCGTCAAGATAACCGCGAGGGCATTCGGACGCGACCGGCGACTGCCAATCACCAACCGATTCTATGGTTGACATTCCAATGTAATGTAACTACGCAGTGACCAGGAGTGAACAATGGATGACAAGGCATACCTCGTACTTGAGGATGGCACGACTTACGAAGGAAATGCGTTCGGGGCACGCACTTCGAGCTGTGGCGAGGTCGTATTTGACACAAGCATGACAGGCTACCAGGAGATGCTGACGGACCCTTCATTCGCCGGTCAGCTTCTGACACTCACATATCCCCTGATCGGCAACTACGGAATCAATGCTATCGACGACCAATCATCTCATGTACAGGCACGTGGTCTTATCGTACGAGAGCATTGCGCAAGCCCCAGCCATTTCCAGTCATCTGAGACACTGGACGCGTATCTCACACGACAGGGCATCCCGGGCATCGCAGGAATAGACACTCGATCATTGACGCGCAGGCTGCGCTCTTCCGGCGTCATGATGGGCGTTCTGACCTCCGAAATGACACCTGCCGAGGCACTGCGTGCACTTCATGCTGCTCCCTCCTACGAAGAGCAAGACCTCGCCGCCGAAGCCAGCACTGACAGCGAGTGGGCCACGCCTCCGCAGCATTCCGGTCGCAACCCGATGCACGTTGTGCTCCTCGATTGTGGCGTGAAACAGGGAATCACCAACCACCTGGCCGCAGCAGGATGTCAGGTCACCGTTGTTCCGTTGTGGACCACGGCTGATCGCATACGGGAACTGGCACCGGATGGCGTGCTGGTTTCTCCGGGGCCCGGAGATCCTCTCCACCTGTCCGTAGTTGAGGAGATGATGTGCCAACTTCTCGGGAACCTGCCAATTATGGGCATATGCCTCGGGCACCAGTTGATCGCCAGAGCATTTGGAGCGAAGACGTATAAGCTCAAGTTCGGACATCACGGCGGCAACCATCCGGTCCGCGATGTTGCAACCGGCCGGGTCTACATCACAACGCAGAATCATGGCTATGCCGTCGATGATGCTTCTCTGCCCGATGGTCTCACGGTGAGCCATGTCAACCTGAACGACGGCACAGTAGAGGGGCTCAGTCACCGCGACTACCCGTTGCTCTCCATCCAATACCATGCGGAAGGTAGCCCGGGACCTAAGGACAGCTCATACCTTTTCACGCAGTTTGTTGACCTCATGCAGCAGCACGCATCATGAATCGCTGAATCGACACCTGTTACTATGAACGCTAAGGTTACTTGAGGGATGATACGCGACAAGTGCGCCGTAATCGGCACGTTCGCCCCCCCCGATGACGTAGCCCGCCTCATATTCTTCGCGCTGTTTGCGCTGCAGCACCGAGGACAGGAGAGCACTGGAATCGTCGTTTCCGATGGCAGGAGCCTCCACCGCCATGCCGCAACCGGTCTAGTCTCGCAGGTGTTCGACGAAGATGTACTGTCTCGACTCACAGGATTTGCCGGTATCGGACACAATCGATACTCCACGACCGGCTCCAGCAGCCTCATGAACGTGCAACCGATTCTCGTGTCCGGACCTCAAGGATCTCTCGCCCTCGCCCACAACGGCAATATCGTGAACTCCGCGGAGCTGCGTCATGACCTGGAAGAGAAGGGCTTCAGATTCCGCGCAACAACCGATTCCGAGGTCATCGCCAACCTCATACTTGCATCGCCAGGACACGACTGGATCGAACGAGTTTCCGTTGCCACTCGGCGCCTTATCGGCGCGTACTCACTGACGCTCCTGACAACGGATATGCTGGTTGCAGTGCGCGATCCTCACGGGGTGCGACCGCTCTGCATAGGACAGATAGGTGATTCACCTGTGATCGCGTCAGAATCATGCGCCCTGGACCATGTGGGCGCACACTTCACGCGTGACCTTGACCCTGGAGAGATTCTCGCCTGTAGCAATGACGGCATGCGTACGACTTCCATCCGCGAACACAAGCGACGGGCTTTCTGCG
The DNA here is from genome assembly GCA_003552125.1 of Dehalococcoidia bacterium. Taxonomy (GTDB): domain Bacteria; phylum Chloroflexota; class Dehalococcoidia; order GIF9; family AB-539-J10; genus SKVJ01. The sequence goes on from PUON01000081.1 coordinate 73,146, forward strand.
TCTTCGAGTATATCTATCTGGCACGCCCAGACAGCATCGTAGAAGGCAGACTCGTGTACGCAGCGCGACAACGAATGGGAGCGCAGCTGTGGCACGAATATCCGGTCGAAGCCGACCTGGTACTCGGAGTGCCCGACTCGGCAACCCCCGCTGCTATCGGATTTGCGAACGCATCGGGAATTCCATACAGCGAAGGATTGCTCAAGAACAGGTACATCGGCAGGACCTTTATTTCACCCGACCAGCGACTGCGTGACCTGGGAGTACAACTCAAGTTCAATCCTCTGTCCAGCACTATCGCGGGCAAGCGCCTGGTTGTGCTCGACGACAGTATCGTGCGTGGCACGACGACACCACATGTGGTCAGACTGTTGCGAGCGGCAGGGGCCCGCGAGGTGCATCTCCGTATCTGTGCGCCTCCGATCATGCATCCCTGCTACCTCGGTGTGGACATGGCCACAGAGGAAGAGTTGATCGCCGCCCGGATGACAGTCGATGATATCTGCAAGCACGTACAGGCGGACTCGCTCGGGTATATGAGCATGACCGGTTTGCTTCAGGCAGTGGAACGGCCTGCTGAGACGCTTTGTACGGCGTGTTTCACAGGAGACTATCCTGTCCCCGTACAAATGGCGCTGGGCAAATTCGCCCTGGAGGCCACCTCATGACGGGCAGGGGCCCTCTGCTGATCGGTGTTCTCAGCGTGCAGGGATCTTTCGCCGAGCACGTGGAGTCCATAACGCGACTGGGAGCGCGTGCGCGAGAAGTACGTCTGCCACAGCATCTCGAGGGTTTGGATGGGATCGTTCTACCCGGTGGAGAGTCAACTACCCTCCTTAAGCTGATAGACGCTTTCGACCTGCGCAAACCACTGCAGGACGTAATCGCAGAGGGGATGCCTGCGCTAGGAACCTGCGCAGGCGTCATCATACTCGCACAACGGGTTTCAAGTCATAACATGCAGACACTCGGCATACTTGACATCACTGTCGCTCGAAACGCCTTTGGCAGACAGTCGGAGAGCTTTGAAGAAGACCTCGCGTTCGAGGGATTCGATGGGCCGCAGTTTCGGGGGGTCTTCATCAGAGCGCCAAAGATCGAGGCGTGTGGCAATGGCGTCCATGTACTCTCAAGATTGCAGGATGGCACAGTCGCAGCCTGCCGACAATTGGACGTACTTGCAACCAGTTTCCATCCGGAATTCGTGGAGGATCTCAGGGTGCACCAGTATTTCCTGGCGATCGCTTCAGACCGGCGGAATATCTCCAATACGTGTACCTGACGCGGTATACTCTCCCAAAGTGCGCAGGCCGGTGCGATGACGAAGTGGCTTGGCAGGAGAATACGTTAATGCAGACGCTGGACAGAGACACTGAACGCAAGACGATTGCCATACTGAAAGTCCTTTCCGAATCGACACAGGCCCTGGGATCAATCGCTATATCCAGGGAACTCGAAAGACATGGCGTGATGCTCAGCGAGCGAGCAGTGCGTTACCATCTCCGCATGACGGACGAACGTGGGTACACTAAGCCGCTGGGCCGGGACGGAAGAATAATCACTAATGACGGACTGGAGGAATTGCGCTACGCGCTCGCTCCAGAGCAGGTTGGATTCATTATCGAGAAGCTCCAGTTACTGGCTTTTCGGACCACGTTTGACCCCCTCGAGAAGAGAGGCCTGGTGCCAATCAACACATCCCTGTTCCGTTCTGAGGACTTCGCCGATGCACTCCAGGAAATGCGTCGGGCCTTCGATAGCGGCCTCGGCGTAAGCCGACTGGTGGCCATTGCTCACGGAGGGGAGAAGCTGGGCAACAGAGTTATACCGCTCGGCAAAGTAGGAATGGCAACGGTGTGTGGCGTAGTAGTAAATGGTGTACTGCTGAAATCATCGATACCCATTGAATCCCGTTTTGGTGGCGTACTGGAGGTCAAAGAAGGCCGGCCCAGACGATTCGTTGCCATTATCCGTTATGACGGAACGTCACTCGATCCATCTGAGCAGTATATACGCGCAGGAATGACGAACGTAAGAGGCATCGTCTCATCAGGCACAGGTCGCATTCTCGCAAATTTTCGCGAGATTCTCGCTCCCTCGAGGAGCATAGTGGAGCGTCGCATCCGGGAACTGGAATCTGCGGGCATCAGCGCAGTCTACATGCTTGGCAACACGAGCGAACCGATATGCCAGATAGATGTCGGCATGAATCGGGTGGGGATGATTCTACTGGGTGGACTCAATCCAGTTGCTGCGGCGGCAGAGGCAGGTATATCGGTGGAAAACGCTGCCGAAAGTGGACTCATGAACTACGAGCAACTCGTCGACGTCGGTAGCATCTGAGCACCACCACAACAAGCTTACGCGCGCAGCGCAAAGTCAACTGCGTTCTTGAAGAAGATCAGGCCGTCGCTGGCTTGGGAGAAATCGCCAACCGCGGTCCAGCGCGGATGGTGCGATGACCGTACGAACCTCTCCGGGTGCGGCATCAGGCCAAGAATCCGTCCTGACGCATCACACAGTCCGGCGATATGCTCGAACGAGCCGTTGGGATCATCGGGATAGACCGGTTCGCTCCCATCCGACGAAGCGTAGCGCAACACAGGTACGATTTCTGCTGCGGTCCATGCCGGGACATACAGTCGGCCCTCTCCATGCGCAACAGCGAGATCAAGGCTGTCAATACCCCGAGTGAAGATGCAGGGATTGCCGGGTTCGACGCTCAGGCGGACCCATCGACACTCAAAACGGCCAGACTCGTTCGGCAACAAACTGACCCGCTGCCCTCCAAATGGTACGGGCAGCAACCCGGCGCGTACCAGCACCTGAAAACCATTGCAGACACCTAGTACCACCCCACCCCGGTTCACGAACTCCATGAGCTGGTCATGCAGGCGTCGTTCCAGCTCATTTGCCATTACTTTGCCAGCGCCGAGATCGTCGCCGTAACTGAACCCGCCGGGAATCATGAAGATCGAATAATCACGAAGCGAGACCTGGCCGGATATGGTGCGATTGATATGTACAAGGGACGGCTCAGCACCAGCCAGTTCGAAGGCATATGCAGCCTCGACATCGCAGTTGGTTCCCGGCGCCCGAATGATGAGTGCACGTGGTTTCTTCATAATTATCTACCAGTCAAGCGGCCGCTTCCATGCAGCCTTCAGTTCTGTGACAGGGACCGAGATAACGAGCGTCCCATCCAACCCCTGGATGTGCACGACAGCATCCTCGATAACGGTGCCAATCTGACCACAGGCTATACCCTCCATGCGCTGTTCAAACTGTTGCACAGACGACAACGGTACCTCAACAACAAATCGGCTGTTGGACTCCGAGAACAGCACGATATCATCTCGGTCGATGGATTCTCCAAGAGGAACTGCTGCCAGGTTCACCGAGGTCCCGAGTCCGCCAGAGAACGCCATTTCTGCCACCGCGACTGCCAGTCCGCCTTCACTCATGTCGTGACACGCAACCACAAGGCCCTCGTTTATGGCAGCAGAGAGCGCCTTCATTGTCGCACAGGCCATTTCAGGCCTCACCTCAGGCACCTTCTTGCCTGCATCATCAAGCAACGCACAGTACTCGGAGCCAGCAAGTTCAGAAAACGTGTTGCCGACTACGTAGAGCGCATTACCTGCCGATTTGACATCCATTGAGATCACCTTCTCGGTATCAGGTACCACTGCAATCGCGGAGATGAGCAGTGTGTGCGGTATGGCGATGGTGCGTCCCCGGAACACACTGAAATTGTTGAGGCTGTCTTTTCCCGAGATAAATGGGGTGCCGTACGCCAACGACATATCGTGACAGGCTTTGCAGGATTGCACCAAGGCCCACAGACTCTCGGGCTCAGCGCCCTGGCCCCAGCAGAAATTGTCGAGCAACGCTACACGTTCGAGTCCCGCTCCTACCGCCACCAATTGCCGAATCGCCTCATCGATGGCCGATGCCGCCATCCAGTACGCATCAACATCGCCATATCGAGTATTGATGCCGTTGGAAACGGCCAGTCCACGAGTAGAATCGAGAAGGGGTCTAATAACCGCCGCATCCCCGGGGCCGTCGGCGTCACGCCCTACCAGAGGTTTTAAGACACTGCTTCCCTGCACTTCATGGTCGTATTGCCGGATTACCCATTCCTTGCTGCACACATTCAACGAAGAGAGGATCTGAAGCAGCGCATTTCCGAGTGATGCGGCCGGAGCCGGATCCTCTCCGCTCCATTGTTGCTGTGGCGCGCTGGCCGTGAGTTCCAGTTGCGGCCGCCCACCATGCAGGAATCCCATATCAAGATCGCCGACGAGGACATCGTTGTACAGAAGCTCGAGCCTTCTGGACTCGGTGAACTCACCGATTACCGTGGCTTCAACACCCTCAGAAGCACATATCTTCATCAGTTCGTCCACATTCTTCGGTGGCACCGCCACGATCATTCTTTCCTGTGACTCCGAGATCCATATCTCGTCGTAGGACAGTCCGGCATACTTCAGCGGCACTCGGTCAAGATAGACCCTTACTCCTGTCTTCTCCCCCATCTCGCCAACAGCAGAGGACAACCCACCCCCACCACAATCGGTGATCCGTCTGTACAGATGACGATCGCGTGCCTGCATCAGCGCATCGATCATTTTCTTCTCCACAATGGGGTTTCCGATCTGCACTGCGCTTCTGGAACTGTCAACAGATGAGTCATCGAGCTTCTCGGAAGCGAACGTCACGCCATGAATACCGTCACGTCCAGTACGACCACCCATGAGCACAACGAGATCACCGGGCTGTTGCCGGCCAATCCGTGCTGCCCACCGTGGCATCACACCTGCAGTGCCGCAGAACACCAGGGGATTGCCGACATAGCGAGGATCGAACCGCAACGTCCCATTCACGGTTGGAATCCCCAACCGGTTGCCGTAGTCGGCGACGCCCGCCCTGACGCCCTTGAATACCCGCCGCGGATGCAGCACACCGGGAGGAAGGTCCTCGTATGACATATCCGGTGGAGCAAAACAGAAGACATCTGTGTTCAGTATCGGTCGGGCCCCCAGACCGGTACCCAGAACATCACGGACCACGCCACCAAGCCCGGTGGCAGCACCCCCATACGGCTCTACAGCAGACGGATGGTTATGCGTCTCCGCCTTGAAGCAGACGGCATTGTCGTCATCGAAATCGATCACTCCTGCATTGTCTTCGAACACAGACAGGCACCAGTCCTTATTCAACTGGCGTGTCGCCTGCATTATCGTGCTACGCAAGAGATTATCAATGTGCTCACCGTCACAGTCTATTCTTGCTTTGAACGTCTTATGTACGCAGTGTTCAGACCAGGTCTGAGCCAGCGTCTCCAGTTCCACGTCCGTCGGCTCCCGGCCGACCGACTGGAAGTGTTGGGCAACTGCATCCATTTCGCTCATCGAAAAGCCGAACGACGCCGCAAGTCGCCCACGCTCCAACTCATCCATCTGAAGTAGCGGCACATGCCGTAGTTCGAATTCATAAGTAGGCTCAATGGGAAACACATCCTCTCCCGGTTCGACCACATGCTGAATCAGTGGATTCAGCAACACTCGCTGCGTGAGCATCTCAATCTCACGAGGGCCGCAGGAACCATACAGCACATATCGGGTACCGCTCCGAGCCCGCGCAACGCCATCTATTCCTACATCTTGGATGCCCTTCAGTATCGTGTACTCAAGCGGATCGTTAACTCCACGGTTATACGCAGTTTCCATTGCACACGAATATGGCTTCGTTTCACGTACGTGCTCGCCATCGTATCCGCACACCTGAGCCACAGGATCAGAAAGTAACCCTGAACCAGCCGTCCGAAGCTCCGCGTCCGAAAGTGAACCAGCCAGCCAGTAGACGTCAGCTACAGTCACTCGCTCGATACCGGTAATACCCAGATCGCGAATGCTCGACAGGACATCAACCTCACGCGGATCAACAAGGTCATCGCGGAGTGCAACTTCAATTCTATGAGCCATACAACATCAGTCCCTCTACTTCTGTTTTCCGTTCGCAATTCGAGCATGCACTGCATCTGCCAGCAAGGGCAGCGTTTTCGCCGCAGTACCGCGCAGCACGAGTTGACAGAGATCGGTGATCTCCGTTGGATGCGGCCCAATCTCGATCAACATCCCCCCGCTTTCCACCACCTGCTTCGGAAATCCGGCCGCGGGATAAACACATGCGGAGGTGCCAACCAACAGCATGCAGTCAGCGCATTCCACCTGTTCAACGCACTCGCGACCAGAATCCTCGGGAATCGGTTCGCCGAAGATCACCACATCGCTCTTCACTAATCCTGAGCACACGGGGCAACGCGGCGGCAGCAACGATACGTCAACATCCATTCTCTTGAACCTGGTACCACAAGAGATACATCGGCACAGGGAATAATTGCCATGGATCTCGGATACGTGTACGCTGCCTGACTTCCGGTGCAGATCGTCGATATTCTGCGTAATGATATATCTCACCACGCCGCATCTCTCGAGGGCAGCCAGAGCGTCGTGACCACGGTGTGGCTGGGCCTGCTCGAGCGCCTGATAGAGCTCACGATAAATGCCTGAAGGCTCGAGGAGGTTCTTCCAGTATGCCACTGGATCCCGCACGAACCTGCGATAATCATCAAGGGGCGGTTGTCCATGTTCGGTCCAGATCCCTCCGGGCCCACGGAACGGCCGGATGCCACTCTCAACGGACATCCCGGCACCGGTAAGACAGACCACGTAGTGCTGGTTAACCAGGATTTCGGCTGCTCTCTCGATCGCCTCATCCATTAACAAGGCCACCAGACAGGATCAAATAGGGATCCCTCATCACTACTATGCGGTTGCGCCGCGCCACAGTTTCCCACACAGGATCTCGCGGTTCATATTAACATACACACCACGGGCAGCACACTCGGCCAGTGGTTCTCAGCATCAAACGGGCTCAACAATTGTCGGGAAATCCATTTCTATCCACAACATCTCCTTCTTCCCGACCAAAGGACATCTGCTACACTGAAGCCACAATGCAATGCTGCACCTGGATACGGATGTTCGCCTCCGCAAGCTATCAGCGGCAGATAGAAGAGGCCGCACGAGTGCTGTCGCACGGCGGGGTGGTGGCTTTTCCCACCGACACCGTGTACGGTTTGGGAGCAGACATACACAATCGAAGCGCCGTTGATCGCGTATACGAGATCAAGGGCCGTCCTAAGGAAGCTCCGCTACCAGTGCTGATAGCAGACATCTCACGCATTACGGATGTGGTGGATCATCCTGAACCCCTCGCCCTTCGCCTCGCCGAACTTGCATGGCCAGGTGGCATCACACTGGTGTTGCCGACCACTCTGCCCCTGGCGGCTGCTGTGCTGCAGGATGGTTACGTAGGTGTTCGCGTTCCAGATGACCCGTTTTGCCTGCGGCTTATTAATGCCTTCGGTGGGCCGATCACAGGTACCAGCGCCAATCTTTCGGGGCACCCGCCAGCGGTAAACGCTAAACAGGTCAGAAAACAGCTGGGAAACGCCGTGGACTACGTCCTCGACATTGGCGAAGCACAACAGAAGAAGCCTTCAACGGTAGTAAGGATCACCGGTCAGACTATTGAGGTCCTGCGTGAGGGCGTTGTCTCTGAAGCGGCGATTATGGAAACGTGGCGGGACTTCGGCGCCGAATCTCAAGCTACATGAGGTATACCGGCGATCCTCCTTGGCAGGCCACAGACGTCGACTCACCGCACGTCCGTGATTCCGGATCCCAGGGCAATTCTGTCAGTCTCATCTTCCTCTGCTCAATGCGATGAGGGAGTATAATGCCGTCTCGTGACCGACTCAAGAACTCCAGGCGAGCAAAAGCGCGCGATCCTGCTCGTCACCTGTGCTGCGGCGTTTGTGTTCCCATTCATGGGATCCTCTGTCAACGTCGCCCTGCCCTCAATCGGCGTCGGATTGAAGATGAGCGCCATCGAGATCGCCTGGGTAGCGACCGCATTTCTCCTGACCAGTTCAATACTGCTCATACCCTTCGGAAGAATCGCAGACGCGCATGGCCGGAAGCGAATCCTGACCACAGGAGTCGGCGTCTACACTGTAGGCTCCGTACTGGCTGCGGTGTCGCTCAATGGAACGATGCTCATCATTGCGCGAGCAATACAAGGGAGCGGTGGAGCTATGCTCGCCAGCACCGCTGTGGCCATATTGGCGGCAGCATTTGAGCCTGGAGAACGCGGCAAGGCACTGGGCATCAATGCAGCCTCGCTCTACGCAGGCTTGTCCGTCGGACCTGCGATTGGTGGCATTCTAACGCAAGCTTTGGGCTGGAGAGCAGTCTTCATGGTCAACGTTCCTCTTGGATTGGCACTGTTCCTGGCGGCGCGCCTGAAACTTCCGGCACAGAAGCCCCATTCTGTTGAAGTAGCCTTTGACTGGTCAGGATTCATGGCATATGCGGTATTCCTATCCGGTAGCGTGTATGGATTGACACAACTTCCGGCAACGCGAGCGTTTATCAGCATTGTTATCGGTCTTGCTGCATTCCTGGTGCTCCTGCGTATAGAGAGAGGATCTAAGAATCCGCTTGTAGATATCAGCCTTTTCAGGCACAACCTGCCCTTTGCCATGTCCAATCTGGCTGCATTCCTCAACTACACCGCGTTCTACGCCGCAACCTTCCTCTTGAGTATCTATCTGCAAGTTGCAGCCGGGTTCACACCGCGAACTGCAGGATTGGTACTGGTCTCAATGCCTGTGATACAGGCGGTCGTCTCACCGCTTGCCGGGCGTCTCTCGGACCGCATAGAACCACGGCTTCTTGCATCCGTTGGCATGGCACTCACTGCAGGAGCGCTATTCACCATGTCGCAACTCGACGCCTTCTCACCTGTCGAACTGATAATCTTTGCGCTCGCTCTTCTCGGCCTCGGAGTGGGAATCTTCGCATCCCCCAACACAAACGCAGTCATGGCGTCGGTACATTCGAACCGTTACGGCGTCGCTGCAGCTACTCTATCCACGACTCGTCAGGTAGGCATGGTTCTGAGCATGGGTATCGCCACCCTCTTCATCGCGTCCGAAATCGGGGCTGCCGACATCAGCAGCGCTGCGCCTCAACTATTCATCGCTGCAATGCAATCCACGTTCGCGCTCTGTACCGTCGCATGCCTCATCGGCATTATTGCTTCCATCGCCCGCGGCTCAGCGCACCATCCGGTCGCCGCACGGCACGAGCCCTAACGGATGGCCAAAGAACACCGACTTTCGCCATCCTCGAGCGTGCGCGGACACAGCAGTGTCTGCTATATTTGTTGGAGGCAGGAGGCTCCGGAACGAGGCTGGCATGTTTGACAAGGGCAGGAAGAAGAAGCCACAGCACCGACAGCACTACGATGCCGTCCCCGATGAGGGAAGCGATGTTCGGTTCGGAAATCCCGTGAATCCGCGACGTGTACAACGCAGCAGTTCTGACGAACCCGATATCGACGAGTACATGTTGCGAAGCATCATGGGTATGGGTGTCGGCAACGCACACGCCGGACAGAGCGAAAGCGACACGTCCGGGCGGTCTCGCGACCTTGGTGACGAGGCAGGACCTGACTCGATCATGCTGCGAATTGAGTTGCCGATCAATAGAGCCGAACAACTGCGCGCTCTCGCACGTGATCTTGATGAATCCCCACAGACGTTGGCGCGCCTTTGGATAATGGAGCGACTCAGGGATCTGGGCACCTCGCGCTCAGGCGGAAACAAGTCCAACGGAGACTCGAAGAAGCCAGAGCTTGGGGACACCGCAGTACCATTTCTCCCCGCCGCTGCTCCTACGCAAGGCTTTGCCACTGACATTGCCACTGTAAAAAAACAACTGGCAGATACCTGGGTCACTGATCACGAGGAGCGTGCCGTATTCGATGAGACGTATTCGTTCCGACAGTGGGGGCCCTACATAGCCGGCCTGGCCCTAACTGCTAAGGGGCGACGTGTTTTTACGCTCGAGGATATGAGAACCATGTTGCGGGAGGAGCTTATTCCCACAGTCTACGATACTCCCGGAGCGCTGGATGATGATCTCGTCATTAAGGACGCTGAAGTTGGCCGTCCGGGCGACCAGATCAGGCCATACGCGTGCCTGCAGCGAGTCTCTCCCGGAGTCTATACGTTCCTCGGATTCAATCGCGCCCGTTCGATGCGCGCCGCACGCTGAACACGGTTCCGTACATGGTCACCCCTGGATGCTTGTCACGCCTGATCACCAAATGCCAGTAGTCCATACAGCACAAGGTTGAGCACCGGAACGACAGCAAGCAGTCCCAGTAATGGTGAACGACCCCGTTCGCGTGAGATACGAATCCAAGCAACTGCCCACGCAAATCCGCCAAACACCAACCAGAGTATGATCCACCACGGCATCCACAGCAGCACACCGACGCCAAGCGCCAGGGCTGCAACCACAAGTCGGAAGAAGCACGAGGGCGAAGACTTGCCCAATGCACACACGATCTGGAAATTCACGAGGGGTATCCATCCTGCCCACCACGCGGGGGAGCGGGCCTTACGGGCGATTACCATGAGGCACGCAGCGAACCACAGGTACGTACCAACGGAGACCGCCAGCCCCCAACCTGTGGAATATACAATCCACACGTGGTATAGCGCCGATGAGACGTCCATTAACTTTGTGCGCGTCCCAAAATATTATGTCAGGCCTATCTAGAAATGATGCGTGCGTCAACACACCCCAAACGCTTCCCGGCAGGAGAATCCAGCGCAGGTGGCAGGAGAAAGGAAACATTCGTTAGTGGCTGGGGATCCAGGATTCGAACCTGGCCTAACTGATCCAGAGTCAGCCGTCCTACCGCTAGACTAATCCCCAGCGCCACACTTTGAACGGTGCAATAGCATAACATACACTCACGTGGGAAACCAAAGCTACCTGAACATCGGTTGTGCGTGACAGAGTTGTGGCAACACTGTGCCTGTGAAGGTATCATAATGAGTTGTCATGTGAAGCAATCGGGAGGCACACACATTGTCCGAGAGCGAGAACAATACGTACTTCGAGACACTGCAGGTCAGCCCAACTGCAGAACCTGAAGTTATTGCAGCAGCATATCGAGCCCTGGCCAAGAAGTATCACCCGGACCGCTCCGAAGCCAGCGATGCACCGACACGTATGGCACGCATCAACGTCGCTTTTCAGGCACTGCGCACACGTGTCGGGCGCGTTACTGCCGCTGAAGTGAACTCGCAGGACTTGGAACAGGATTTGCCCCGCGATTTCTCGGCAAGAATGCCGGAGGATCACGTTGATCCGAACGCTTCTTTGGAGGATATTCTCGCACTAATCAGTCGCAGAATGTCGGCCATTCGCCAATACCTGATCGATGAAGTGACTCGAGACGGACTTACCAGAGATCTCGCCACTAACCTCGTCAACACGGCAATTAGAGAGCAATTCGTGGGAGGTGCTGAGCAGCGCAGCGAACGTGCCGGACAACAGGGCGTATCCATTGGAACCGACACCTCATACGAAGAGGCGCTGCGAGTTCTGGCACGGAGGGCAGAGTCTCTCCGCGACACACTGGTTGAAGACCTTGTCAAGAGCGGTCTGAACAGGAGCTCAGCTACCGAGTTATCTGACCAGGCGCTCGAAAGAATCAGGCGCAAGTCCGGCAATTCTACCGGCACAGCCGCGCGGCTTACGAAGGACCGAATCGACCTGAACGCGTCCCTGGACGATGGAATCAGGGTGGTATCCGAGAAAGTTGGTACCGCACACCAGATTGTGTTGGACGAACTCACGAGGGACGGAGTGCCACTGCGTACAGCTGAACAGCTACTGGAGGCAGCAACCACCAAGCTCGCCAAGTCGCGTCGAAAGCAGTAAGGAGATCGGTTCAATCAACGATTGAAGGAGAACAAGCGAAGGCGTGACAACAATCGAGGAGAATCTTGGCATGCGGTTTCAAGATCGTGCGCTACTGGCGCAAGCGCTGATACACGGCAGCCATGTGAACGAAATCCAGAATTCTCCGGCAGCAAGTAATGAACGCTTGGAGTTCCTTGGAGACGCGGTACTGGGAATGATCATTGCGGAAGAACTGTATCGGCGCCTACCTGAGGCTGGAGAGGGCACCCTCACGTCACTGCGTTCCACGCTCGTTCGGCGACAGTCTCTTGCAGCCGTAGGCAGAAGACTGCATATTGGCGACTGCCTCTCACTGGGAAAAGGTGAGGCTGCGAGCGGAGGGCGTAATCGCGACCGCAACCTCGCTGACGCCGTCGAGGCGATAATCGGCGCGGCGTATCTGGACCAGGGCTATGAGGCTACGAGAAGCCTCATTCTGAATCTCTTCTCTCCCGAGATTGAGGATACGGTACTGTACGGCACCGCGCCGAACTATAAGGCAATGCTGCAGGAGCAACTCCAATCCGCAGGGCAACCCCTGCCCCGGTATCGAATTCTGTCGGCAGAAGGTCCTGATCATGACAAGGAATTCGCAGCCGAGGTTCTGGTGAACAACACTTCGATCGGCAACGGTATCGGCCGCAGTCGAAAGTCGGCAGAGACGGATGCCGCCCGTAATGCACTGGCACAGTTGAAGTGGAAGGAGGACTAGACAGCATGGGCAAACGTGACTTCGAACGCCGAGAGCCCAAGAAGCCCAAGAAGGGAGCCAAGAAACCACCATCAGTTTCGGAATTCGAGCCTCCCCCTCAGGTAGAGATTGTGCGCAAGAAGCGCAGCAAGGACCAGGAAGAAGAGGACTTTGAGTAGCGCCGAGATTCTATTCGCATGGTGGCTCGACCACGGTGTGCCGGCCGTGTTTCCGGTACTCCTGTGAAGCCCATGAAGACGCAACGCCTGATAATACAAGGTCGTGTCCAGGGAATTGGCTACCGCGCGTTTACGGCAGGTGAGGCCAACGCCCTGGGAATCACCGGCTACGTACGTAATAGAGAACGCCGAGACGAGGTCGAAGTTGTCGCGAATGGCACAGACGAGAAACTGGCTCGTTTTGTCGACCGTTTGCGAGAGGGGCCGCCTGGAGCCAGGATCAGCAGCCTGACCATATACCCTCTGGAACCGTCCTCCACGTATCAGGAGTTCTCAATACGCTACTGATCGGGATCAGTCTTGGCGAGCACCTGCCGACCGCGTTCAATAAGCGCAAGGTGCTCCGGCTGTTCGCCCACAAGCCTTGCAGCCACGGTGTCTACCTCAAATGGCTCACCCACTATCACCTTGCCGTAGTGTGTCGACGTGCCCGAAAGTGGATCATCACCGTAATCGAGTCGATCGCGCGCCTCCAGCACGGCCAGATCGAACGGCAACGTGAAATACAGATCAGCAAGCACCTTTTCCATCTCCAATCCCTTCAATCCCTGATAATCGGGCAGTTCCTGCCCCTTCTTCGTACTGAGCGGCAACAGACCGAGAAGGTTAGAAATGGTGTAGCGGCCTTTGCCCTGCATAACGTGGAAAGGGGCCACACTAATGAGAAAGTCGCTGCGGAGCACCAGGTTCGGAACCCAGAAGGTTGCCGTGGCGAAGAATTCAAGCAGTGGATTCTCCAGTTCGAGAAAGATCGAGTCCTTCACGTCAAGCAATAACACGCGATTGAATTCGTACTTCAGGGCCTCATACACGGAGTATATGGGAGTGCCATCGCGGGTACCATCAGCGATGATTATCTCCGCATCAGTAACCCGTCGGATGCCGGAAACGATGTTCTCCAGTATCTGGGGGCTTGTGGTGACTGGATACGGGTCAGGAACAGAGGCGTATGGCTTGATAAGTACTCTGCGAGCCCACGCCATCTGCGGCGGGGGACTGAAACGAAAGCTCGCAGCCTCAAACGTACTTGCCATTGTTATTCAGCGTCCTTGACAAAACACACGGTCCCGTCTCAGCGGGAAGATATGTGCCGGTTACTCACTATTTACGAACTCGAATAGTGTCCTGACAGGAACACCAGTGGCGCCTTTCACCGTCACACCACTATCCTTGGTGCTGTTGGAAGTCCCCGCGATGTCAACGTGAATCCATGGGGTGTCTCCAGCGAACTCTGACACGAACAGCGCTGCAGTAATAGCACCTCCGAAGCGATTCCCCGTGTTCTTGACGTCAGCGATCAAACTCTTGTTCAGTTCGCGATACTCGTCAGCAAGCGGCATCCTCCACATGCGTTCGCCAGTTCTGACAGCGGCGTGCATGAATCGTGTTACAACTGCCTCGTCATTGCTGAACACTCCGCTATACACAGTACCCAGCGCCACTCTGCACGCACCCGTAAGCGTCGCAACGTCAATGAGAGGAGACATGCCCTCAGTGATTGCGTAAGTAACGGCATCGGCGAGCAATAGCCGCCCCTCAGCATCGGTACTCATTATCTCGATCGTCTTCCCACTCAAGGACTTCAGAATATCTCCAGGGCGGAACGCGTGACCTCCAGGCAGATTCTCCGCGGCAGGAATCAATGCGGTCACATTCACTTGCGGCTTGAGGCGTGCGATCGCAACCATCGCGGCGATGACTGTAGCACCACCCGCCATGTCGTCTTTCATCTCCGCCAGACCTTCCGACGGCTTAATGGAAATACCGCCTGAATCAAACGTGATGGCCTTGCCGATCAGTGCCGTACGGGCATCCGTAGAATCGTCCCCATCATAGTCAATCCGAATAAACTTGGGCGGCTCGGCACTTCCCTGAGCAACCCCAAGCAATGCACCCATACCCATAGATACCATGTCATCCCGATCGAGTACGGTGACGCCCAATCCGTACTTCGACCCCAACTCCATCGCTGTCTCAGCCATGCGGGATGGCGTCATGTAGTTGGCCGGCTCATTCACCATATCCCTCGCGACGTTTGTCGCTTCAGCAAGCACCACGCCCACATCGGCTGCCCGCGACAGTTGGTCTACGGAAGACTGGTCACGAGACACTATGCACAAGCGTTCCACTTCACTACCCTCGGGCGCCTTGTACCTGGTGAAGGTATACAGACCCAGTACCGCACCCTCCGTAATGGCCCGTGCAGACGCCGCCGGGTCAAATCCCACGCTTCCGGCGCCAATGAGAGTAGTCCCGATGGCCTGACATCCGAGTTTTCTGAGCGCGCGACACCCCTCAGCAGTTGCATCTCGCACACGATCTAACGTGACATCACGCTGCTTCCCCAGCCCGCACACTGCAACAAGTTTCGCAGGCAGGCGACCAAGCGAATGCAGTACAATGACCTCGTTTGCCTTGCCCGTAATTCCATGCGAATCAAGCAACTGGCCAATGGCACCGCCCAGCGCAGAATCGACCGCTACAACCGCAGACGACGGCGCCTCCCCTCGCTCGGTATTCTCACACAGGCTGATGATTATCCCATCGACCCCGACCTCTGTGATGTCTCCAGCTATTACTTCTGTCCTCACAAATGCAACTCCTTTGGCTTTCGAACCAATAATTGTATCTTCTTTTGGGTCTCAATAGAAGACATCGCATACGATATTCATCAGGCGGCAGGTCTCATACGCCGGGGAAGATACCCATCACACACCCAGAGTAGATGCTGCAGAATGACCGAGTTGAGGATTATCGTCGCATGTAGAGGCCCTGTGACTCCTTACGCAACTCGACTATGCGATCCCGTATCAAAGCCGCACGTTCAAACTCGAGATCGCGGGCAGCCTGCTTCATCTCGCGCTCCATCTGCTTGAGCAGTGCGTTAAGCTCGCGTGCGGTGGCAGGGCGGTCGCCATATTCACGTAGAGGCTCAGATATTTTCTCTACTTGCTGGGCGATATCCCGTATTGCCTTGGACACGCTCTGGGGAGTGATACCGTGGCTGTTGTTGTACTCCTGCTGGACTGCCCGGCGGCGTGCAGTCTCATCAATTGCCGTGCGCATGGACCTGGTGATGGTGTCCGCATACAGTACAGCATGAGCGTTGACATGCCGTGCAGCACGCCCGATGGTCTGAATCAGCGCCTCGGCGGAACGCAGATATCCTTCCCTGTCTGCGTCAAGTATCGCCACGAGGCTGACCTCCGGCAAGTCCAAACCCTCGCGTAGCAAGTTGATACCGACGACTACGTCGTAAGTGCCCAGTCGCAGATCCCGCAGGATTTGTATGCGCTCCAGAGTATCGACCTCCGAGTGAATATAGTGCGTCTTGATATTCATCTCGGCCAGGTATTCGCTCAGGTCCTCCGCCATTCGCTTCGTCAGTGTCGTCACCAGGCACCGCTCTCCTGCCGTGACCCGTTTGCGTATCTCACCAATAAGGTCGTCGATCTGACCCTTGGTGGGCCTGACCTCGACGCTGGGTTCGAGCAACCCCGTGGGTCGGACAAGCTGCTCACACACCTGCTGACTCCTCGACAGCTCATAGTCTCGAGGAGTGGCGGACACGTAGATCACCTGGTTGATTCGCTCCACGAACTCCTCGAAATGCAGCGGACGGTTATCGATGGCGGAAGGAAGCCTGAACCCGTGCTCGACCAACACTTGCTTGCGCGCCAGGTCTCCGTGGTACATGCCACGAATCTGTGGCAGCGTCATGTGTGATTCGTCGATGAACAGCACGAAATCCGGTGGAAAGTAGTCGAGGAGCGTCCACGGCGTGCTGCCAGGTCTTCTCCGCTGCAGGTGCCTGGAGTAGTCCTCCACACCCGAGCAATATCCTATCTCCGCCATCATCTCGAGGTCGTAATTGGTGCGTGATTCAAGCCGCTGTGCCTCAAGCACCTTGCCCTGTGACCGTAACTCGGCGAGACGCTCGTCGAGCTCCACTCTGATGTCCGCCATCGCCGCATGAAGTTTCTCATCAGGGGTTACGAAATGCTTGGCCGGGTAAATGTCCACATTGTCGACTTCAGCCAACAATTCGCCGCTCACCGTGTCCAGTTCAGTAATCCGTTCAACGACGTCGCCCCAGAACTCGACCCGAACCGCAGTCTCCTCATAGGCGGGACAGATTTCCAGGGTATCTCCCCTGACACGAAATCTACCCCGCGTGAGATCCACGTCATTACGCTCGTATTGCATACCCACGAGTGTGCGGGCCAGGCGCTGCAGCCCCACAGACTTCCCCCGTGTAACCGGAAAAGCGAAGCTATGGTACTCATCGGGTGAGCCGAGGGAGTAGATGCAGGACACCGAGGCCACGATTACGACATCACGCCGTTCAAAGAGCGATTTGGTAGCTGCGTGACGAAGGCGATCGATTTCCTCATTGATATCCGTCTCTTTCTCTATGTACGTATCAGTCGTCGGTATGTACGCCTCCGGCTGATAGTAATCGTAGTAGCTGACGAAGTAACCCACGGCGTTCTCGTGGAAGAACTCCTTGAACTCCGCCGCGAGCTGTGCAGCGAGTGTCTTGTTGTGACACATTACAAGCGTGGGACGCTGTGCTCGGGCAATAACGTTCGCCATCGTGAACGTCTTGCCGCTGCCGGTAACCCCGAGGAGCGTCTGCTCTCTGAAGCCCCGCTCCAGTCCCTGCACGAGATTATCGATTGCCTGGGGTTGATCCCCCGTAGGCTCGAGCTCGGACGTGATGTGGAATACCCTTTGCATGGCGTTACCTGCAGAAACGGTCGGCTACCCGCCGGCCGCAGAACTCAACGTGCGCCAAGTATCTTCAGTGCAGTACGCAACCGAGTTTCCAAAGGTGCGCCCTCACAAGCCTCCGCTGTCCTGACAGCACCAATGGACTCTCTGGCGGAGTAGCCGAGGGCGACAAGCGCCTCAACCACCTCGGAGTCGCCGGATCTCCCAGGAAGACCACCCTCCCCCAGGTGACGTTCCATGTGTGAGGCCAGTTCAATGCACACGCGTGCGGCTGTCTTCTTTCCCACGCCAGGGATCCGGGCCAACAAAGCAGTGTCTCCAGCTACAATTGCGCTTGCGAGTTCGTCAGGTCGCAGCGTGCCGAGCAGTGAAACCGCCACCCTCGGACCCACGCCACTGACCGACACCAGTTCCAGGAACATCTCACGTTCTCCGGCGACCTGGAAGCCGTACAGAACCGGGATCTCATCACGAACCATGAAACAAGTATGAAGCATCGTCTCCGTGCCGGGAGCGCCAATCTCCTCAGCTGTGCGCGTCGAAGTCCTCACCAGGAACCCGATACCTCCCACATTCAGTACCACGTAGTCAGCACCCTTCGAATCGATCACTCCCTCAAGGAATGCAATCATCACTTCTCCACAGCCAACCGGCGCGCTGCTTCACGTGTTTGAAGATGACACAATGCAACCGCCAGCGCGTCGGTTGCATCCGTCTTCTGGTCGAGTTCCTTCAGTCCCAACTGGAGCATCACCATCGTGCGCACCTGGGCCTTATCCCCCCTTCCATATCCCGATACCTGTCGTTTGACCTCCGCAGGTGAGTAGTATGACACCGGCACGCCCGATCGAGCAGCGGCCAGTATAGCTACAGACTGTGCCCGGCCAACGGTGAACGCAGACTTAACATTGACTCCGAAGAATGGCTCCTCAATAGCAACCTCATCTGGATTGAAGGAGACGATGAGATCAGTCACACCTTCGAACAACTCGCACAGCCTCAGTTCTACGGGATGTCTGGCAGAAGCCTTAACCACGCCACACTGGATGAGCCGGGGGGTCGCAGGTCCTTCGACGATGCCGTAACCGAGAAGGATTGTCCCCGGATCGATGCCAAGCACGCGTATCATGCTACGACTGGTCCATTCCCTGGAACGCGGATTCTGCGAAGTCGGCGTTCGAATAGACACGCTGCACGTCATCAAGCTGGTCGAGTTGATCCAGGAACGCCATTATCTGTTTCGCCTTTGCGTCCTCCAGCATTACTGTTGTCTTCGGTATGCGGGATACCTCAGCGGAAGTGACGTGGAAGCTCTGTTCCAGTGCCTTTCTGACATCCTCCATCAATGCAGGCTCTGTGTACACCTCGACGTAATCGCGGTCGGTCTTAACATCCTCAGCTCCTGCGTCAATAGCCATGAGAGCCACATCATCTGGCGCGGCGCTACTGGTATCGATAGTGATGACGCCACGCGTATCGAACAACCAGGATACACACCCCGCTTCACCAAGGCTGCCTCCGTACTTCGTTAATGTGCTACGGACTTCCTGCACTGTACGGTTACGATTGTCGGAAAGCGCCTCGATCAGCACCGCGACGCCATTAGATCCGTATCCTTCAAGCATGAACTCGGACAGGTTTGAGCCTTCGCCCTCGCCAGCGGCTCGCTTGATAGCCCTCTCTATGTTGTCGGAGGGCATGTTGCTGTCACGAGCCTTCTGCACAACCAGCCGCAGCTGGTAGTTGCTGTCGGGATTAGGGCCCCCTTCGCGCACCGCGAGCATGATCTCACGAGTCAATTTCGTGAACATCTGCCCGCGCCTCGCGTCGGCAACGCCCTTCTGTCTCTTAATCTGTGCCCACTTAGAGTGTCCGGACATGTTCTAACTCCTGGGAAGAATTCTAGCACCGTCTGGCCGAATAACGCAGATCGGTGCTATCAGGGGAAGTGGAGGTTTAGACCAAGCGCGAACCCCAGGTCGACTGCTCTCTCATTCAGATTGCGAAACCGTGACGGAGAGCCATCTGTCACCGCCCGCTTCAGTGCTTCGATGGAGACGATGTCCGTGACCGAAACCATTGCCGAAAGCATTATGATGTTAGCGCCGAGGCGTGTCCCAAGCGTCTCCGCCGCACTCGCACTCGCGGGCACCGCAATCTGACGTTGCGCAGCACTGCCATCAGGTGTCACGTCTGCCGGATCGTAGAACACCAATCCATCAGGACTTGCAGTCCAGTCCAAATAGCGGTCGTACGCGGGCTGCGAGAGCGCGACCATGATATCGGCACTTGTAACATACGGAAAGCGTATAGGTATGTTCGAGAGCACGACCTCGGAGCGGCATTGCCCGCCACGAGCAGCCGAGCCGTACGAGCTGTTTCCACTGACATGCAGTCCCTGTGCAAACGCCGCCGCACCCAGAAGTGAACCTGCGAGCACGACGCCCTGTCCACCCAGTCCGCACAGCAACACCTGCCTGCTCTCACTCATTTGCAAACTCACCTGTAACCAGCAATCGACCATCCAACGGGCTCGCTGGCTCCCTGCATGCTGCTTTGCCTATGGTCAGCGCCTCGACGTACGCATAGGCTTCTTTCACGCCGTCGAGATGGTTCTGTCGGCCGAACTGCGTAGGGCACGGAGAGACCGCCTCAACAAACGAGAACCCCTTGATGCCAATCGCTCTCCTGATAGCACCTACCAGTTCAGGCCCCTGGGTAACGAGGTAACGTGCTGCATACTGAGCCCCGGCGGCACGAACCAGCGCACAGAGATCGAAAGGATTGAACGTATTGCCATCCGGTGTGGTATGGGTCGTTGCGCCCACCGGCGTGGTCGAACACACCTGTCCTCCGGTCATGCCGTAGTTCATATTGTTTGCGCATATGACTGTTATGTCATAATTGCGGCGGGCAGCGTGGATCAGGTGGTTGCCACCGATATCCGCGAGGTCGCCGTCCCCACTCACCACAACCGTAGTAAGTGCCGGATTTGCGAGCTTCGCTCCGACCGCGAACGGCACTGCACGGCCATGAAGGCAATGAAGCGTATCGGCATTGATGCAGGGGCTCGGAATCCATCCTCCGCAGCCGATTCCGGATACGAACAGCATCTGGTCGATGTCCATACCCATGTCGTCGATCGCGGTCAACAGATGCCGCAACAGCAGGCGATGGCCACAGCCCGGACAGAAGGGCAGCGTGACGCCAGGTCTGAGGTACCTCCTCCAGTCGGCGCTCATGCCACCACGCTCCTTGCGGTATCGATCAGTGAAGCTGGGTAAATCACCGTGCCGTCCATCTGCTGGTGCGGCAACAGCTTGCATCGTGCAACCTCCGCCACCACATGAATCATCTGCCCAAGGTTCATTTCCGGTACGATCATAGTGTTGATCCGTTCCGAGAGCCGCCCTACCTCATCCT
This sequence comes from Dehalococcoidia bacterium, assembly GCA_003552125.1. Classification (GTDB taxonomy): domain Bacteria; phylum Chloroflexota; class Dehalococcoidia; order GIF9; family AB-539-J10; genus SKVJ01. Next base: position 94,130 of record PUON01000081.1, read on the forward strand.
TTGGGAACGGCCACAACGTCTTCAGTCGCAAAAGGCCCACCTTGAGCCCACTACGCCGTAGTTCTTCCACCGCGGCCAGAGCGCTACGAGCGGTGAATCCATACGCCACAAACGCTGTCTCGGCATCCTCAAGGTAATGTTCTTCAACCTCAGCGATCTCTGACACGTGCATCATAATCTTGTTAAACAGTCGGGCAGTCAGTGTACGATGTGTATGCGCGTCTTCCGTTCGCCGAAAGCCCCGTGCATCATGCGTAGAGGCGGTCACAAGCAGCTTCTCACCCTCACCGAAACCTGGCATCGGAGGCACCCCATCCGGTGAGTCAGCACCGAATGGAGGAAGCCCGGGAGCCTTATCCCGCTCGTACAGGTCCACCTCAGGTGCAACTTCAACGATTTCACGCAGGTGCATTGTCGCCGCCTCAGCCATAACCATCACCGGCGTACGGTATCTCTCCGCGAGACTAAACGCACGTATCGTGCCGTCGTACATCTCCTGAACCGACCACGGGGCGAGGGCAATGGTCGGCATGCCACCGTGCATGCCCCACCGTGCCTGCATCACGTCGCCGCCGCCAACCAGTACCTGACCTGTGCTCGGGCCGGCGCGTTGGCCGTCCACCACCACCAGGGGTGCCTCAGTCATGATGGCATGGCTGATCCCCTCCTGCATCAGGCTGAAGCCGGGGCCTGACGTGACCGTCATCGCTTTCGCTCCCGCCCAGGACGCCCCGATGCAGGAGCACACCGAACCGATCTCGTCCTCCATTTGAATGAATGCCGCGCCAACCTCGGGGAATCTCACCGCGATACGTTCAAGCACTTCGGTTGTGGGCGTTATGGGATACCCCGCAAAGTAGCCGCACCGCGCGGCTACCGCCGCCTCAACAGTCGCATCAGCACCGGAGAAGTAGTGTCTCCCCGGCTCAAGTACACTCCTAACTCTACGCCACGGCATGGTGTCCTTCCGCAAACCTCGTACCGTACGCTACACGCAGTTATAATGCGACGCAACGAAAATACGGTCGTAACCATTATAGAACATCGCTGTTCGCACCTGCAGCATAGCCAGGTGCTACACCGGGACTGCCATTCACAGGTATGCATAGAGTACAATGCAGCGTCAGGGAGGGCACGTGACGTGATCAGAGTCATCGAGAACGGAAGCATTACGACACCACGCGGCTTCGTCGCCGGAGCGGCTGCGGCAGGGATCAAGTACCGGGATCGACTGGACCTGGCGCTGTGCTGCTCGGATCGACCGGCAGTAGCAGCCGGCATGTTCACGATGAACGCGATACGATCAGCACCGGTACAACTCAGTGCCAGCAGGACCGCACGTGGCACTGCCAGAGCACTCATCGTCAATTCCGGCTGTGCAAACGCATGCACGGGCGAACGGGGACTCCACGATGCTGAGTCGATGACAGCGCTGGCTGCTAAACGACTTGGGCTATCGACAGAAGACGTACTCGTCGCCAGCACCGGTGTCATCGGCACCTACCTGCCGATCGACCGCATCACCTCCGGACTGGACGTCATCAGCCTGGACATTTCTCAAGGGCATAGTTTCGCCCGGGCCATCATGACCACAGATACATATGCAAAGGAGATAGCTGTATCCTCCGAGTCTGAAGACGGCACTTTCACCATCGGTGCAGCAGCAAAGGGTTCGGGCATGATTCACCCTCACATGGGTACCATGCTGTGCTTCATAACGACCGACGCTGCTGTCGAGCCTGTGTTCCTGCGAGATGCGCTCACGCGGTGCGTCGATCAGACGCTGAACATGATATCGGTCGACGGTGATACCAGCCCGAGCGACACCGTAGTCGTACTTGCGAATGGGGCCGCAGGCAACAGGCCACTCGATCAGACTACGGGAGCCCCGTTCGAGTACGCTTTGGCGCACGTGTGTGAGCACATCGCGAAGCAGATTGCCGCAGATGGTGAAGGAGCGACGAAGTTGCTTGAAGTCACCGTGACCGGCGCGAAGTCTGCAGGCGATGCACGTACCGCGGCACGCACTATTGCCAGTTCCATGCTGGTGAAGTCTGCCATACATGGCGCTGACCCGAACTGGGGCCGCGTCGTATGTGCAGCAGGCAGGAGTGGCGCTGACGTAGACATGGGGCGCGTCAGTATGACGCTCTGCGATGTCCCGGTCATGGCGCAGGGCATGCCCGTACCCTTCAACGAGGCGGCATTGCGATCGCTTCTCGAGGAGAGCACCGTGTCCATTGACGTCGATCTTGGATTGGGATCGGCAAGTGCGACCGCATGGGGCTGTGACCTTACTCACGACTATGTTACCATTAATGCCTCATACACTACGTAGTTCAGGATGCCGTTGACCTCACAGACAATAGTCGTCAAGATCGGTGGTAGCACCCTCGGGCACAGCGACACCTCTCTTCTGGATACTGTCGCATTACACGAGCGCGGCATTAACGTCGTCCTCGTTCACGGGGGCGGGGCTGAGATAAGCCGCTGGCTGAACCGGCTGGGGCTGGAATCACAGTTCGTGGATGGACTTCGCGTTACCGGCGCGGAGGAACTCCGCGTCGTCACCGCCATCCTCGCCGGATTGGTCAACAAGATGCTCGTTACCGAGCTCCTCGCAGCGGGTGGCAGAGCGGTGGGCGTTTCCGGGGTCGACGGCGGCACCGCCCGCGCAACCATCACGAGACCGGAGCTAGGCCATGTCGGAGAGATCGAGTCTATCGACCCGCATCTGCTGGAGGCGCTGCTCACCGCACGGTGCATTCCGATCGTCTCTCCCATCTGCTGGGGCATCGTTGGCGATAATTACGAATTACTGAATGTGAACGCAGATGACGTGGCCACTGACATAGCCGTCGCCATCAATGCATCCAGACTGGTCTTCCTTACCGACGTGCCGGGCATCATGGATACCAACGGTAACGTCATACCTTGGATCGCCGCTGAAGAGGTCGACTCGCTGATTGCAGTCGGCACCATCAAGGGCGGCATGATCCCCAAGGCCCGCGCATGCAAGAGGGCGGCGCACTCAATACCTCGGGCCCGTATTATCGACGGAACCGCCTCGCACGCCCTTCTGCGCGAGACTGAAGCGGATCCGGGAGGCACTACCATTGTCAACGAAGAACTGGCATGAAGTCGAAGCTCAGCTTTACCTGAAGACGTTCCGGCGCATCCCCTTGACCATCGTCCGAGGC